>NZ_BAAHXK010000002.1:0-313031 GCF_054656915.1 Methylothermus subterraneus | reverse complement strand
TAAATAAGGCATAACCCACACTCTTGCGGCATCTACCGCACCTATCTGCGCCTCAAAAGAGACCAAGGATCCTGCCATTTTCATCGACGTCGATCTGCAAAGCGGCAGGATACTTAGGCAAACCTGGCATAGTCATAATGTCGCCGCATATCACTACTAGAAATTCCGCTCCATGCGCCGGCCGAATCTCCCGAATGGTCAAGGTATGTCCAATAGGCGCACCGCGCAAATCAGGGTCGTTGGTGAACGAGTATTGAGTCTTGGCAATGCAGACTGGATAATGGCGATATTGCTCGTCGAGGCGCTGTAGCTGTTGCTTGATCTTTGCTTCCGCAGCAACCCCAACAGCGCCATACAATTTGGTAGCGATAGTTTCGATTTTTTCCCACAAGGGCAGATCGTCCCGATAAAGATAACGGAAATCGGAGGGTTGCTCTACCGCCTGCAACACCTGGCGTGCCAACTCTTCCGCACCAACTCCCCCCTCTGCCCAGTGGCGGCAAATTACCGCCTTGGCGCCAAGCGCCGCTACCTTATTCTGGATGCACGCAAGCTCGGCCTCGGTGTCGGAAGTAAAATGATTGATCGCCACCACGCAGGGCAAGCCAAAATGGTCGCGGATGTTGCGCAAATGCCGCTCCAGATTCGCAAAACCGGCTTCCAAGGCAGGTAGATTAGGTTCTTGCAATTTTTCCTTCGCAACCCCGCCGTGCATCTTTAACGCCCGCACGGTCGCCACGAGTACCACCGCATCCGGCTTGATTTTCGCCTTGCGGCACTTGATGTCGATAAACTTCTCGGCCCCCAGATCGGCACCGAAACCTGCCTCAGTTACCACATAATCGGCCATTTTGAGCGCGGTCTTAGTGGCGATGACCGAGTTGCATCCATGGGCGATATTGGCAAATGGCCCGCCGTGGATAAATACCAAATTGTTTTCCAGGGTCTGAACTAAATTTGGGCGCATGGCGTCTTTGAGCAAAGCGGCCATCGCGCCTTGCGCCTGCAAATCTCTAGCAAAAACCGGGGCTCCGGCGCGGGTATAGCCCACCAAAACGTTGGCAAGGCGCTGTTTTAATTCCCCAAGCGACTCGGCAAGACACAAAATTGCCATGACTTCAGAGGCCACGACGATATCGAAGCCGTCTTCACGCGGCCTACCGTTGGCTTTGCCTCCTAGTCCAACGAGAATACGCCTGAGGCTGCGATCGTTCATATCGATCACCCGCCTCCAAGCGATTTGACATACATCCAAACCCAAGGCGTTACCGTGGTGGATGTGGTTATCCACCAGGGCCGCAAGCAGGTTATGCGCAGCGGCAACCGCGTGAAAATCGCCCGTGAAATGGAGGTTAATATCTTCCATCGGCGCGACCTGAGCACGCCCCCCGCCGGTGGCCCCGCCTTTGATGCCAAAACACGGTCCCAGAGAAGGCTCACGCAGACAAATCAGCGCTTTTTTGCCGAGGCGATTTAACGCATCCCCCAAGCCTATCGTAGTAGTGGTCTTACCTTCACCCGCTGGGGTGGGATTGATTGCCGTCACTAAGATTAGTTTGCCATTCGAGCGTCCTTCGAGGCCGCGGATATAGTCGAAGGACAGCTTAGCTTTGTAAGGCCCATAAGGGTCTAGATGAATCGGATCGATGCCGAACTTCTCCTGGGCCAATTCGACGATCGGCCGCAGTTTTGCCTGTTGAGCGATTTCAATGTCGGAAAACATGGTTCTATCCTCCGGGAGGAGTCAAGAAACGAAAAATTAACCCTCGCAATCAACCCTCCAACAAACACAATGGGCCCGCACGCTGCGGGCCCGCTGCAATTTGGGTTCCCCCTCGCCTAGAACTTAGGTCGGCGGTGGAAGTTTGAGCGCCTCTTTAAGCTTGGCAAGGTGGCGCACGCCGTCGCCATCGACGACCTCAATGCTATGCAAGCCTTCGACGTCATCGTCGACATAGACTTCTTGTGGCCGTCGAACCAGATGATCTACATCTTGCAAAGTGAATTCGATAATGTCGTCTTTGGGGTCGTAACTTACCCCATAAAAAGGCAGCCATTCCGCCTCGAGCTGATCTCCCAAGTTCATCGCCGCCACTTCAAGCTCGGCCTGACTCGCCTTAAGGTGCTTGGAAAGGTTAGCAAAATACGTTTCCCATTGAGATTTGGGCACTGCATGAATTGCCATAGCGCACTCTCCACTGTTTATATACAAAGCTCTGTTTGAATATGGGGATCGGCGCCGGAAATCCCAATCCTACAAGCAATAGGGAGGCTTGGGCAGCCCAGCTATTTTAAAGGCGTATTTTAACGGCCCTTTAGGAAACAGGCGGTAAAGATAACGGCTATTGCCTTTTTCTTCCCCCAAAGCCTGGGCGACTGCTTTGACAAACATTCGCATGTTGGGCAGGTGCTGAAAACGTAGATAATAGGCGCGGGCAAAACGTAGGATCTCCCAGTGGGCTTCGGTTAGATTCATTCCCTCGCGCGCGGCCAAAATCACCGCCACTGCCTCGTCCCAATCGCGGTAATCGCACAGGAACCCCTCCTCGGTCAGGGCCACCGACCGCCCTTCAACCTCTACCATCCCCATGTCAGAATCCGCGGATAGGCAACCGTCAAATCCACAAACCCGTTAAAGTCCACCGGCGTAATCTTCGGCAGCACCTTTTCCAGCGCAATTCCCCGCGCCTTAAGGTCGGGAAGCAGCACATAACACGCCGCCGGACTGGTCAGGAGATTGGCCGCAACCGGACTTTCGCGGCAAGCGCCATAGACTGCATCGCCAAGCAGCAGCAAAGCGTCTGCCGGTCCCAGTCGCGCCAGGCAGCTGGCAAGATCCAAACTAGCATAAGGCGAACGCGCCACCAGATGCAGCACTCCCACCGTCACCCCTTCAGTATCCGATCGTATTCACGCAAGCGAACGGGCAGCTCAGCCCGGCGGACCAAGCGCACCGGCACGACGAGATCGGCCACCTTCACACCCCGTTCGCGGAGCGATTCGCTCTCTACCCACGGAGAGGCCAGGCCATAGATTTCCAGCGCTTGCCACAGCGCCGCGATATTCTTATCTCCGAGAATCTCCAGCTGCTGATCCCGATGGAGCTGCCAGACTCCGTCATCCATCACCAAGACGTCCACCGTCTGGTCGAAAGCCGCCAGAGTTAACACCAGATCCAAGGCTTCCTGGACCCGCCTAGTGGCACTTAAGGTATCGCGCACGACGAATAAATAACGCATCACCCAAACACCAGCAAACGGTCGGTCTCGAGGATAGCTTCCACCAGCAAGGCCAAACCCGCGATCCGAAACCTGGGCGCAAGCGCCACTTGCGTTTCCGGAACCCAAACCCCCCGACGTTGGGCGGCTGCCGAGCAAATTACGAGATCCACGTTGTAGGTTTCAGCCAGCCGGCTCCAGCGCATCACTCGATCCGGCTCATCCAAGGGCGGAGCGGCTAGACCCAGCGCATGGTACACGCCGTCATGATAGAAAAATACCCGCGGCACTTTATGCCCTTTAGTCAATGCCGCCAGGGCGAAGTGATACGCCAGATCGGCCGCTTCACCGGCATAAGGGCCGACATTGACCTGGATGGTAAACTTAAGGAACTCGGCTGCTTTGCCGGCAGTCTTTAACTCGTCCATCGTCAGAAACTCGTCTAGATACCATCATGGAGTTCATTCGCGCGCTGGTGTTCGCTTGGCTTTATTTCGCCTTGCCGGCAGCGGCGGCCTTACCGGAATTGCCCGACATGGGTGCCCCTTCCGATACGGTACTTAGCCCCGACGAAGAAAAGCATCTGGGCGAGGCCTTCTATCGCAACCTGCATCAACACGTGCGCATCAGCCAAGATCTGGAAATTCAAGATTATATCGCCTCTTTGGGAGGACGCCTGGTCGCCCAAAGCGAAATGGCAAACCGAACGTTTCACCTTTTCGTCGTCATGGAACCGGAGATCAACGCTTTTGCCGGTCCTGCCGGCTATATCGGAGTCAACAGCGGCCTGATCCTAGCCACCCAGTCGGAAGGGGAGCTGGCTTCGGTCCTGGCGCACGAAATCGCCCACGTTACCCAACAGCATCTGCGCCGGGCGTTTGCCGCCGCCAAACGCCTGACCTTGCCAATGGCGGCGGCGACTTTGGCGGCCATTTTGATCGGCACCCAGGCTCCCGAACTCGGTCAGGCGGCCCTCATCGCCCTGCAGGCAGGAGGCATCCAGCAGCAGATCAACTTCACCCGCAGCCACGAACAAGAAGCCGATCGCGTCGGCATTCAGATCCTTACCGCCAGCGGTTTTGACCCGCGCAGCATGCCTTTGTTTTTCGAGCGCTTGCAGCAATCGACCCGCTTTCTAGGACAGAACGTTCCCGAATTCCTGCGCACCCACCCGGTCACCAGCGCGCGCATCGCCGACACCCGCGCCCGCGCCGAAACCTTTCCCTACCGGCAGTACCCAGACTCTATAGGCTACCTGTTGACTAAAGCCAAGCTCCAGGTTTTGACCGCCACCGATCTTAGCGCGTTGCAAAAAAGCTTCGAGACCCAACGCCGGCAGGGAACTTTAGAAGCCAAAGCCGCGGCCAGCTACGGTCTGGCCCTGAGCCTCAAAGCGCAAAATCGACTTGCGGCAAGTCAGGAGATCCTCCAAGCGCTGATCGAGCGCTTCCCCGATCAGCCCCAGTTCATCCACGCCCTCGCCCAAGTCGAACTCGCCTTAGGGCAAACCGAGCAAGCCCTCAAGCGCTACCAAAGCGCGTTGCAGCGTTTTCCGGGATCGCGCGTTTTGCAACTTGAGTACGCAAGCGCCCTCCTCGAGAACGCGCGCTTCCAAGAAGCGCGTCGCTTGCTCGAGGCGCTCCTCCCGAGTCAAGCGCTGCAGCAGCCGCTGCTGTTTCAATTGCTCGCGCGCGCTTACGCGGGCCTTGGCGCCCCTGCCGAATCCCAACGTTACCTCGCCGAGTATTATTACGCCACCGGCGATCTGGAGCGGGCGATCGAGCACGCCACTGTCGCGTCCAAGCTGGCGCAGGGCAACCGCATTCTGGAAGCCATCACCCAGCAGCGCTTGCAAGATTTCCAAGCCGAGGACAAAGCCCGCAAGCAAAATTAGGCCGTCAAAGGTTCCCCGCGGGCGAGGCGCGGCAGATTTCCTTCCAGCCCCATGGCATAGCGCATGACCGCCAAGCGCGCCGGATGCAGCCTTTGAGCCAAATTCAGCCCTAAGTTGCGCAGCAGCTTCAAAGGCAAGGAGGGAGTGCCAAACACTCGATAAAACAGATCCATGGCGGTCATCATGGTCAGATTATCGCGCCGGCGCATGGTCTCGTATTCTTTCAAGACGCTCAAGGCGCCAAAATCTTTCCCCTTCCCCTGGGCATTTGCCAATACCTGGGCCAAAGCCGCCGCATCCAACAGACCGAGGTTGACCCCCTGACCGGCCAAAGGATGGATCATGTGCGCGGCATCGCCGACCAAGGCTACCCCCTCCTTGACGTATCTCTGGGCGTGCTGGCGGCGCAAGGAAAAACTGCCGCAGTCTAAGATCTGCACTATATCTCCGAGCTCGCGCGGGAAAGCCGCGTATAAGGCTTCCAGCAAGGCACCCTCGTCCAGCGCTTCCAGCCTGCGCACCTCTTCTGGGCGTTGGTACCAGACCAACGAAGCGTGGGGACCGGGGAGAGGCAAGAACGCCTGCGGACCGTTTTCGGTGAAACGCTGCCAGGTGATATCCTGCTGGCCGTAGGCGGTCTCCACCGTCAATACCAACGCCGCCTGTTCGTAATCCCACGCCGTAACGCCGATTCCGGCAGCCTGCCGGACTTGCGACTGACCGCCGTCGGCAGCAACCAGCAACCTAGCCTGCAGCCGCTTGCCGTCGTCCAATTCGATGGCTGAACTTCGCGGGTGGTAGTCGATTCGAACCGGTCGTGCCGGGCAGAACAAATCGATGTTGCCAAACTCCGTCAGGCGCTCGAGCAAGCCCAATTGGATCACTCGGTTCTCGATGATGTACCCCAATTCCGGATACCGCACGTCGCGACTGCGGAACTCGGTTCCTTCGGTGATCTCCCACACCTTCATGCGCCGGAAAGGACAAAGCCGCATCGCCGCGATGTGGTTCCACGCGCCGACCCCTTCGAGAATTCGGCGCGACGCGATGCTGATGGCCGACACCCGAAGATCCAGCTTCTGGCCGGACTCGAAAGGAAGCGGGCGCTGGCCTTCGATCACCGCGATGCGAAACGGGGTGTTTCCTAGGCCACAGGCCAAGGTCGCGCCGACCATGCCTCCACCGACGACGATCACGTCATAGCTTTCCATGACCTTCTCTGCTTGACCAATCCGCGAAACAAAAAGCCCGAAGACGGCCTCGCCGGCTTCGGGCTCATTGACTTCTTGCCCAATGGGATGGGCAATTGAATGGTTTTACGCGAACTGCCGACGCGGCCGCGAGTTCTCACGAGGCCTGGCTTCATTGACGCGCAGGGCGCGCCCTTTCAGTTCCTGGCCGTCGAGATTTCTAATCGCCGCATCCGCCTCTGCATCCACGGGCATCTCCACGAAACCAAAGCCTTTAGAGCGGTCGGTATAACGATCCTTGACGATGCGGACAGAGGACACTTCCCCGAATCGAGCAAACGCCGAGCGTAGCTCGTCCTCACTCAGTTGATACGATAAATTGCCTACATAGATATTCTTCATGGTACAACCCTATTGCAAAACCACGCCATTTGTAGCATAGCTCGTCAAGCTGGCCAATGGCGCGAAGACCAGCCTTCCGAGTTCAGGGCAAGCGCCCAAGTCTTTAGAATTTGCCCGCATTCTAAACTTAAAGCTAAGAAACGCCAACTTGTGGCGTATAGGGTAAGCCAAGGCGTTAAGCGGCAGACGTTCTAACGACTGTACCTCCTCACGGTAAGGAGGCTGCTCCTTTCGGAGGGACAAGAACCCCGGCGTTTTGACCGGAAGTTCAGAGAGAAGGAAATCCATAAACCACGAGCTTGGGTCAGATAAGTTAAGAATATTGAATTCGATCGCTAAATGCAAGGTTTATGTACGGCAAGCACTCCTAAAACTACAATACGCAATCTATCGTTTCTGCCTAAGCTCGTATGCAGAGCAAAATGCTACAGTACGCGCCCATGACGATCGCGCGGATCTTCATTTATCTTTGGCTAGGCTGCCTGGGCGCTTGCAAAGCGCCCCTCAACAGCCCTTATCCCGGCGCGGAGCAATACCGAAATATCCTCTATTTTGCCTTTGCCGAACATCCCAAGCATCTGGACCCAGCCGCTGCCTACAGCGTCGATGAATATACCCTAATCGCTCAGATTTATGAGCCCCCCTTGCAATACCACTATCTCAAGCGCCCTTATACTTTGACCCCGCTGGCCGCCGCCGAGATGCCCAAAGTCACCTATTTCGATGCTCAAGGCAACCCCCTTCCCGAGAACGCGCCGGCGGAACAAATCGCTGTCAGCGAATACCTGATCACCATCCGCCCAGGCATCTACTTTCAACCTCATCCTGCGTTTGCCAAAGACGCGCAGGGGAATTTTCTGTACCATCACCTCACCGACGCGGATCTCGCTGGCATTCGCAAACCTTCGGATTTTCCACAGCAAGCCAGCCGCGAGCTGACTGCGGAAGATTACGTCTATCAGATCAAGCGCTTAGTACACCCGCAGATCCATTCCCCCATCGCTGGCCTAATGCAAGGGTACATCGAAGGGCTTGCGGAATTTGCAGGCCAAATCGCACGCCTCTACCAACAAACCCGCCCGCAAGGATTCTTCGACGTGCGTCCCTACCCGATCTCCGGGGTACGGGCACTGGACCGCTACCGTTACGTAATCCGCATCCGCGGCAAATACCCGCAGTTTAAATACTGGCTGGCGATGCCGTTTTTCGCCCCAATCCCTTGGGAGGCCGATCAGTTTTATCATCAGCCGCCGTTGATCGAGCGCAACCTGACTTTAGATTGGTATCCCGTAGGCACCGGGCCTTACCTTCTGGCCGAGAACAACCCCAACCGGCGCATCGTGCTGCTCAAAAACCCCAATTTCCACGGCGAAACCTATCCAAGCGAGGGGGAAACCGAGGACGCCGCTTCGGGACTGCTCGCGGACGCTGGCCGCACGCTTCCGTTCATCGACGAAATCCAATTTATCCTGGAGCGAGAATCCATTCCGGCTTGGAATAAATTTTTACAAGGCTATTACGAAGCCTCTGGGATCAGCTCCGACAGCTTCGATCAAGCCATCCGCTTTGGCGCGCAAAATCAAGCCGAACTGACCGACGCCCTCAAAGCCAAAGGCATCCACCTTCAGACCTCGGTCGCCCCGTCCATTTTTTACCTGGGTTTCAATATGCTCGATCCGGTAGTCGGCGGATTGGAAGAACCTAAGCGCAAACTGCGCCAGGCGCTCTCGATCGCCCTCGACCAAGAGGAATACATCGCGATCTTCCTCAACGGCCGCGGAATTGCCGCCCAAGGCGCGCTGCCGCCCGGGATTTTCGGTTACCTGGAGGGCCCGCAAGGCATCAACCGCTACGTCTACGCTTGGCACGAGGGCGAACCTAAGCGCAAACCGATCGCCTACGCCCGCCGCCTGCTCGCCGAGGCAGGCTACCCAGACGGCTTAGATCCCAAGACTGGCCGGCCGCTGCTGCTGTATCTGGACACGCCAGGCGGCGGCCCCGAGGACAAGGCCCGCCTTTCCTGGTACCGCAAACAGTTTGAGAAACTCGGAATCGAGCTGGTCGTGCGCGCGACCGATTACAATCGCTTCCAACAAAAAATGCGCACCGGCAACGCGCAGATCTTTACCTGGGGTTGGAACGCCGACTACCCCGATCCGGAAAACTTCTTCTTTCTGTTTTATGGCCCCAACGGCAAAGTCAAGTACGGTGGCGAAAACGCCGCCAATTACGAGAATCCGGAATTCGATCGCCTCTTCGAACAAATGCGCCATCTGGACGACACCGCAGAACGTTTGGCCTTGATTCAAAAGCTGCAAGCCATCCTCCAGCGCGATGCGCCGTGGGTGTTTGGCTTCCATCCCAAAAACTTTACTCTGTATCATAGATGGCTTGCCAACGTAAAACCCAACCCCATGGCGCTCAACACCCTGAAATACCTGCGCCTTGACGTAGCGCAGCGGGCAGAGGCGCGTGCGCTTTGGAACAGGCCGATCTGGTGGCCGTTGGGCGCGCTCACCCTTGCTTTGGCGGCGGCTTGGCTTCCCGCCTGGCGCGCGTACCGCTTGCGGCTAAAGGCCGGGGCATTGCCGTGACCGCCTATCTGCTGCGCCGGATTTTGCATGCGTTTCCGATCCTCATCGGGGTCAACATAATCACCTTTTTGTTGTTTTTCGTGGTCAATCCGCCCGACGACATGGCCCGCATGCAGTTGGGTCACAAACACGTCACCCAAGAGGCGATCGCCAAGTGGAAGCACGAACGCGGTTACGACCTGCCTTTATTTTTCAACGCAGGCGCCCGAGGAACCGAAAAGTTCACCCGCACGATCTTCTTTCAAAAATCGGTCAATCTGTTTCTATTTCGCTTTGGACGCTCCGACAGTGGCCGCGACATCGGCGCCGATATCCGGCAACGAATGTGGCCTTCGCTGGCGATTGCCGTCCCCACCTTGTTCTTAGGGGTTTTGGTCAACATCACCTTGGCCCTGACGGTGGTCTTTTTTCGCCGCACTTATTTGGAGTTCACAGGCCTGGCCGCGTGCGTTGCTTTGATGTCGATCTCGGCGCTGTTCTACATCATCGCCGGCCAGTATTTGTTCGCCAAGGTCATGAAGTTGGTGCCGATCTCGGGCTACGGGGAGGGCCTGAGCGCGATCAAATTCGTGATCTTGCCGGTGCTGGTAGGCGTAGTCTCAGGGATCGGCTCGGGGGTGCGCTGGTATCGCGCTTTATTTTTGGAGGAGATCGAAAAGGATTACGTTCGCACCGCCCGCGCCAAAGGACTGACCGAGCCCCAGGTCTTGTTCCGGCACGTACTGCAGAACGCGCTGATTCCCATCCTGACCGGGGTGGTGGCGATTTTGCCCTTGTTGTTTCTGGGCAGCCTGTTGACCGAGTCGTTTTTCAGCATTCCGGGCTTGGGGAGCTACACCATCGATGCCATCAGCCGGCAGGATTTTGCCATCGTGCGCTCCATGGTGTTTTTGGGCTCGGCGCTTTACATCCTGGGGTTGGTGTTGACGGACATTTCCTACACTCTGGTGGATCCTAGGGTACGCTTGCAATGAGCTGGGTGGTATTGTGGACCGACGCCCTGCTTTACGCGCTGGTTCTGGGCCTGATCCTGCTTTTGCTTTATGCCCGCCGCCAAGAACACTTGCGCCGGCCTTGGCGCAAAATCGCGCGCAGCCGCACGGGGATGACGGCCTTGACCGTGCTGCTCGCGTTCGCCGCCATTGGCCTGATGGATTCGGTGCACTTCCGCGACGACCGCAACGGCCAAGTCCTGAGCTTGTTCGATCTTTGGGCTAAGCCCCTTCGCACCCACACCGAAAGGACTTACTCGGCGCCCCTGGCCACGCATTTGTACGCGCGCGAGTACCAGAGTTTGCCCGACGGCACCAAAGCCTGGGTTTATCCGCGCCTCCAATACGGCGGCGTCCACCTTCAAGACCCGGCGCAAAAATGGCCGGACATCGCCCAAAAAGCTTTGCTTGGAGGCGTCAAAGGCTTAGGAGTGTGGCTACTTTTGCAGCTCAGCCTAGCGCTGATGCGACAAAAGCGCTTAGGCCCGGCTTGGAAACCGGTGTCGCTCACGCTGGGGGCGATCCTCGTCTTAGGGTTTGCGGTCGCCGAGCTGAGCCTGGCTTACCACGTTCTGGGGACCGACAAAGTGGGCGAAGACGTGCTTTATCAAAGCCTAAAAAGCATCCGCACTGGCCTGGTGCTCGGCACCCTAACCACTTTGGTGATGCTGCCTTTCGCCCTGGGATTGGGGATCCTGGCGGGGTATTTTGGCGGTTGGGTGGACGATCTCATCCAATATCTTTACACCACCTTGAACTCGATCCCCAGCGTGCTGTTGATCGCTGCGGCGATCTTGATGCTTCAGGTCTATATGACCGCCCACGAGGAGCAATTTACCAGCCTCATCGTGCGCGCCGACATGCGCTTGTTTTTCTTGTGTTTGATTTTAGGGGTCACCAGTTGGACCGGGTTGTGCCGCCTACTTCGGGCGGAAACCCTAAAGCTTAGAGAAATGGAGTACGTACAGGCCGCGCGGGCTTTGGGGGTCTCCCATCCCAGGATCTTGCTGCGGCACATCCTGCCCAACGTGTTTCACATCGTCCTGATTTCGGTGGTGTTGGATTTCAGCAGCCTGGTTCTAGCCGAGGCCGTACTCTCTTACGTCAGCATCGGCGTGGATCCGACCACCCAGAGCTGGGGCAACATGATCAACAGTGCGCGCTTAGAATTGGCCCGCGAGCCGGTCGTCTGGTGGACCCTAGCGGCGGCGTTCGTATTCATGTTTGCGTTTGTGCTCGCGGCCAACCTGTTCGCCGATGTGGTCCGCGACGCTTTCGATCCACGCCGTACGGAAGAGTAAGCCATGCCCAACTATTGCACCATCATTCACCGCCCTGAACTGGCCTCTGAACACCGCGCCCATCTGAGTCGGCTTGGTCGGCTCCAGAGCCGACCAGGCTATTGGCGTCTCAGGCACGAAAGACCGCTGGAACTGGAAGCGCTGCGCCGCACCCTGGCTTGCGACGTCAATACCTTACCGCTGGATTTCGAGCCGGAAAAAGCGCGTCTCCTAGTCACCGATCTGGACTCTACCCTGGTCGCCATCGAAACCATCGACGAGCTCGCCGCCACCTTGGGCCGGCGCGCGGAAGTTGCGGCCATCACTGCCCAAGCCATGGCCGGAGAGCTCGATTTTGCCGCCGCCCTCTCGGCGCGGGTCGCCTTGCTTGAAGGTCTGGAAGAGGCCAAGCTCGCCCAAGTCTTTGAGACGCGGATGAAGCCCGCTGTAGCTCGTGGGGCGAGCGCTACCCTTACCTGGCTCAAGCAGCGCGGTTTTACCGTCGCCGTGGTTTCGGGGGGATTTACGTTTTTCACCGAACGCCTCAAAGCCCTGCTGCCGATCGACTACAGCCTGGCCTGCGTGCTCGAAATCAAAGCCGGGCGGCTCACCGGCAGGCTTCAAGGCCCGATCGTGGACCGCGGCGCCAAGGCCGAGTTTCTCGCCGATCTGGCGCGGAAGTTAGGGATCTCGCCGAAGCAGGCAATTGCCATAGGCGACGGGGCGAACGACATCTTGATGCTCACGTTGGCCGGGTTGGGCGTCGCCTATCACGCTCACGCCATCGCCCGCGCTCACGCCGACGCGGTGATCGACCGGGGCGACTGGCACGATCTGCGCTATTTGCTGCGGCCATGAGCGAACCCTTGTTGGTTGTCGAAGGCCTGACCACCTGCTTCGTGCAAGGCGAGCGCCGCTTCACCGCCGTGGACAAGGTGAGCTTTACCATTCGCCGCGGCGAGACTTTTGCCCTGGTCGGCGAGTCCGGCTCGGGCAAGTCGATCACCGCGCTGTCGGTGATGCGCCTTTTGCCCCCCAACGCCCGAATCGTCGCCGGCGCGGTCAAACTCGACGGCGAAGACCTGCTCAGGCTGCCGGAAATGCGGATGAATCACCTGCGCGGCAAGCGCATCGCGATGATCTTTCAAGACCCGATGACCTCGCTCAACCCGGTTCGAACGGTGGGCGACCAGATCGGCGAGGTTTTGGCCCTACACTTTGGCCTCAACCGCAAAACCATCCGCCAACGGTGCCTGGAGCTCTTGCGCCAAGTCGGCCTATCTGACCTCGAGCAAAAACTCGGAAGCTTCCCCCATCAGCTGTCGGGAGGACAACGCCAGCGGGTGATGATCGCGATCGCCTTGGCGGGCGAACCGGACCTACTCATCGCCGACGAACCCACCACCGCCCTGGACGTCACCCTCCAAGCCCAAATTCTTGAACTGCTCGGCAAACTCCAGCGCCAGCGCGCCATGGCCCTGTGGCTGATCACCCACGACCTCGGGCTAGTGGCCGATTTCGCCGATGTGGCGGCGGTGATGCAGAACGGCCGCATCGTCGAAGTATGCCAAAGGCGCGACGCGTCGCTGTTTGCCTACCCTACCCATCCATACACCCGCCAACTGCTCGCAGCCCGGCCTCGCCTAGACCGCTGCCTTGCCCGGCCACCGGCTCCGGCAAAGCCGACGCCTCCCCTGCTGCAAGTGAGAAACTTCAAGGTCTGGTACCCCATCCGCCGCGGGCTTTTGCAGCGGGTCAGAGCTTATGTTAAAGCGGTGGATGATGTCTCCTTTACCCTCTCCCAAGGTGAGACTTTGGCCATCGTCGGCGAATCCGGCTGCGGCAAGACCACCCTTGGCAAAGGGCTGTTGCGGCTGATTCCGCCGACGGCCGGGCGGGTTTATCTCGACGGTCGCGAGCTTGAGGAGCTGCCGACCAAACAACGCTGCCGCGCCATGCAGATCGTGTTTCAAGACCCGTTCTCGGCGATGAACCCGAGGATGCTGGTAGGCGAAATCCTGGCCGAAGGGCTCAAGTCCCTGCGCCCCGACATTCCTCCTAGCAAGCGCATCGAGCGCATCGAACGCTTGCTGGAGGATGTGGGCCTGCCTGCGGAAAGCCGCCTGCGTTATCCGCACGAATTCTCCGGCGGGCAGCGCCAGCGGATCTGCATCGCCCGCGCGCTCGCGGTCGAACCCAAGTTGATCGTGTGCGACGAACCGACCAGCTCGCTCGACGTCTCGGTCCAGCAGCAGATCCTTAAATTGCTCAAGGACTTACAACATAAGACCGGAGTCAGCTACCTCTTTATCAGCCACGACCTGGCCGTCGTGGCCGAAATCGCCGATCAAGTAGCCGTCATGCACCAGGGCAAAATCGTAGAAATGGGGAGAACCGAGCAGATTCTGTTCTCCCCTCAGCACCCTTATACCCAAAGGCTCTTAGCTGCCTTGCCGGGAAAACACCTAAGCCCGGCCCAGGCTTTAGCTTGAGCTTTATCAAGCTAACTGTCGGCGCGGTTGCCGATCCCAGCCGTGCGCAGCGGAGCGGCGATCACCCGCAAGCGCTGGCCCACGCGCAAGGTGCTCGTCGTTTTCAGGCCGTTCAAATGCAGCAACTGCCGGACCTCCATGCCGTACCGGCGTGCTACCTTCCACCAAGTATCCCCAGAACGCACCACGTGGATCTTGAGCTGGCGCTGTTCTTGGGCCGGTGTCGGATTTGGGTTCCGCCGAATCGAAGCCAAGCGATCTTGCGCCCAAGGCGCTTGTCTAGAACGAACTCGATCGTTCTCAAGCCGATCCGCGGCGGCTTTTAAGATCTTAGGGGAGGACGATTGGTTGCGCGCCACGTGGACCAAGGTTTCCCGCAAGGGCCGCCAGCCCACCCACCGAGATCTAGGCAATTCCGCCAGCCGCTCTGCGAACAAATCGACCTTTTCCAAGGGCAGAACCAGGCGGTGGGGACCATCGGGAGCGGTGACCCCGCGTCTAAAGCCAGGGTTGAGCCGCTGGATCTCCTCCAGCGGCACATCCGCCAAGCGCGCCGCCAACGCCAAGTCGATCTGGCCGCCGACGTCGACTCGCGCGTAGAGCGGACGGTTGGGAATCGGTTTTAAGGCAATTCCATAGCGCTTGGCGTTGGCGAACAAGCGCGCCACCGCCAGGAGCTTTGGAACATAAGACTTGGTCTCTTCCGGCAGGTCGAGGTGCCAGAAGTCGGTAGGTCGAAGCAACAAGCGGTTTTTGACGATCTCCTGCATTACCCGGCCCTCACCGGCGTTGTAGGCGGCCAGGGCGAGCAACCAATCGCCGTTGAAATCGGCGTGCAGCTTTTTCAAATAACGCACCGCCGCCCGCGTAGAGGCATGGACATCGTGGCGTAGATCGACCCACTGGTTTTGCTTCAGACCGTATTGTTCTCCCGTCGAGGGGATAAACTGCCATAGCCCGGCCGCCTGTTTGGGGGAACGGGCCGTGGGCTCAAACGCGCTCTCTACGATCGGTAGCAAAGCCAGCTCTCCAGGCAGACCATTGCGCTCGATTTCTTTTACGATGGTGTAGAGGTAAGGCCTAGCCCGCTTTTGAACCCGCTCAAGATAATCGGAGTTGGATGCATACCACTTGAGCTCGGCGCGGATTCGCGGGTGGTCGATCTCGGGAAGCTGATACAGGGCAAACAAGCGCTGCCATAAATCGGTGCGGCGAGCCAATTGAGGCTTTTTCTTGAGCTTGCTCGGCGGGGAAGATTCCAGATCGCGGAGTTTGACGTTTAAGGCAGGGGGCTTGCTTGAAAAATCATGGGTCGGTTTGATCGGCTGCTGGCTACAGCCAGACAGCGTCACCGCCGTTGCCAGCGGCAACGCGAGGATCGCTTTGTTCATCGTTCTTCCTCCCTTATTCCAGCAATCCCACTGGATTGGGCTATTATATTGCAAACTCCTCGATTGCCAACCCTAAAACGTGTCTCAGACCTTCCGTCTCTCACGCCTGGCTTTGCGCCAGTGGTACCGAACCCCGCTGGGACGGCGACTTGGGCAAGTAGAAGCAAGCTTTTTAAGCCGCGCTCTCAAGGTGCCTTATACTTCTAGACTCGTCCAATTAGGCGCTACAGGGTGGGAAAAAAATTATCTGGACACCGGCTACTTGGGTCGTTTCGTCCTCGTCGACGAATTTCCGCTGCTGGAACTGCCGTCCATTCGCGGCCACTTAAACGCCCTGCCGCTGGCTACTGAGAGCGTCGACGTTCTGATCCTGCCGCACGCTTTCGAATACGCTCCCGATCAGCACCAGCTTCTGCGCGAGGTGGAGCGAGTGTTGAAACCGGAAGGCCAAGCATGGATCCTAGGATTTCACCCTATCAGCTTTTACCGCCTGTACGCTTATCTGCCAGGCCGAAAACACGCCGCCCCCTGGCATGGGCGCCCCATCGGCCAGCATACGCTGCTGGACTGGCTGAGCCTGCTCAATTTTGCCGCGGAGATCTGCGCCCACTACGATTTCCACGCTCTTTACCATTTCTCGCAAGGCGGATGGCGAAGCTACTGTTCGCCCCTGTGGTCTCTGGGCTACGCCGTGCGCGCCATCAAACGAACCTACACTATCATTCCGATCCGTCCGGTCACCGAACTTTGTCCCGACTGGGTACCGGAGATCGCCTCGACGATTCAGCGCCAAATCGATGGGGCAAAACGACGCCATCGTTGAAATCTATACCGACGGCGCCTGCCGCGGGAACCCTGGCCCTGGCGGGTGGGGTGCCCTGCTGCGCTGGCGCGGCAAGGAGCTGGAACTTTGCGGCGCCGAACCCGCCACCACCAACAACCGAATGGAGCTAATGGCCGCCATCCGCGCTTTAGAAGCCTTAAAACGCCCGTGCAAAATCGTCTTGCACACCGATTCTTTGTACCTTAAGCAAGGGATCACCGACTGGCTGCCCAACTGGATCAGGCGCGATTGGAAAACCTCTGCCGGCAAGCCGGTCAAGAACCTCGACCTGTGGCAACGGCTGCTCAAGGCCATGACGCGCCATCAAATCCAATGGGAATGGGTGCGCGGGCACAGCGGCCACCCCGAGAACGAACGCGTGGACCAATTGGCCAATCGCGCCATAGACGAGATGTTACGCCAACGTAACTTAGGATCTTAACCGGAGGAGGAAACCGTGCGCCAAATCGTGTTGGATACTGAAACCACTGGCATCGACGTAACCTTGGGCCACCGCATCATCGAGATCGGCTGCGTGGAGCTGATCGACCGGCGCTTGACCGGCAACCGCTTCCACAAGTATCTAAACCCCGAGCGCGAGATCGATCAAGGCGCGCTCGCCGTTCACGGCATCGACAACGCTTTCCTTGCCGATAAACCCACATTTGCCGAAATCGCCGAGGAATTCCTCGCCTTCATCAAGGGCTGTCAAGTCATCATCCACAACGCGCCCTTCGACCTTGGCTTTATCAACGCCGAATTGCGCCGCGCCGGTCCCCACTTCGGCTGCCTAGAGGACCATTGCACCATCCTCGACACCCTCGTGCTGGCCAAAAGCAAGCATCCCGGTCAGCGCAACAGCCTAGACGCCCTATGCAAACGCTATCAGATCGACAACCGCCATCGCGATCGCCACGGCGCCTTGCTCGATGCCGAGCTTCTTGCCGCCGTGTATCTGGCCATGACCGGTGGCCAAATCGGGTTGGGCCTGGAAAGCGACTCGGGCCAAGTCCGCCCGCAGATCGCCCCGCGCCAGGAGCAGCGTCGCCTGAACTTGAAACTGGCAAACTGCCCGCCCGAAGACCTTAAAGCCCACCAGGAGTGGCTCGAACGCATCGACCAAGCCAGCGGCGGCAAGTGCCTGTGGCTCGGCCACTAGCTTGAGCCGGCATTTTAAGCTATGCTGAAGGGCGCCTTTATGCGGGAGAGGTGGCTGAGCGGTTGAAAGCACCGGTCTTGAAAACCGGCGAGGGTTTTTATGCCCTCCGTGGGTTCGAATCCCACCCTCTCCGCCAAGCAGTTGCCCTGCGCCGCCCTACAAAGACCAAATTCGGCTTGCGAAACCTAGGCGGCGGCTAAATAATAAGCATTCTTGCCTCGGTGGTGGAATCGGTAGACACACGGGACTTAAAATCCCGCGGGAGAATCCCGTGCCGGTTCGAGTCCGGCCCGAGGCACCAAGCTTTTTGTCCAACGAATAACCCATAAACGATGGCAGGTCGCAATCATCTCTACGTTCCCGGTCCCACCAACGTGCCCGATTCGGTCTTAAGCGCCATGCACGGGCCGATGGAGGACCATCGCTCCCCCGATTTTCCTAAGCTGCTCAAACCGTTGCTTGCCGATTTAAAAAAGCTGTTTCGCACCGAAGTCGGCCAGGTTTTTATTTTCCAGGCCACCGGCACGGCCGGTTGGGAGGTAGCGTTGTGCAACACCTTATCTCCCGGCGATAAGGTGCTGTCCTACCGTTTTGGACACTTTAGCCATCTTTGGATCCAAGCGGCCAAGCGCTTAGGTCTAGACGTGGAATATTACGAGCGCCCTTGGGGCGAGGGCGTTCCGCTCGATCACCTGGAAGCGCGCCTCCGCCAGGACAAAGACCATAAGATCAAGGCGCTGCTCGTCTGCCACAACGAGACCTCCACCGGGGTCACCAACGACCTCAAGGCGATTCGTCAAATCCTCGATCGCACCGGCCATCCGGCCCTGTTTATGATCGACGGGGTCAGTTCCATTGGCAGCCTCGAGTTTCGCATGGACGAATGGGGAGTGGATGTGGCTTTGACCGGCTCCCAGAAAGGGATGATGCTACCGGCGGGCAACGCCTACGTCTGCTTCAGCCCCAAGGCCCTGGAAAAGCGCCACGAGGCCAAATTGCCGCGCAGTTTCCTCAACATCGAGGATCAACTGCGGTCCAACCAAGACGGTTACTTCCCTTACACCCCCAGCACGCCGATGCTCCACGGGCTGCGCCGCGCGCTCGACCTCCTGCTCCAGGAAGGCTTGGACAACGTCGCCGCCCGCCACCGGCGCCTGGCAGAAGGAGTGCGGCGCGCCGTGCTCGACGGCTGGGGGCTAAAACTTTGCGCTCGCGATCCCAAGTGGTACTCGGATACGGTCTCGGCCATCGTCGTCCCCGACGGCTTCGACGCCCGCGAGGTGATCAAAGTGGCCTATTACCGCTACAACTTATCCTTGGGCGGCGGGTTGTCGGACGTGGCCGGCAAAGTGTTTCGTATCGGCCACTTGGGCGACGTCAACGAGCTGATGCTCGCGAGCGCCATCGTCGGCGCGGAAATGGCGATGCGCGACGTGGGCATCAACGTCCAGCCAGGCAGCGGCATCGCGGCGGCCATGGAATACTGGCGCGCCACCGCCCCGCCTCTGCCGGCCGCCTAACCGCCCAGACTGCGGGTATCTTCCTCACTCGCCCGCCAAATGATCTCCCAGTGAGGAAGGCCGTTGCCACCTGCCTCGCCATGAGAGCCCTGTTTGTATTGCTTCAGTACCTAATGCCCCACCACGCCCTCTCGCGCCTGGTGGGGAAAATCACCCATTGCCGCTGGCGGCCGTTGAAGAACTCCCTAATCCGACTGTTCATTCGGGTTTATCGCATCGATCTAGAGGAAGCGGCCAGCGCCAATCCCGACGATTACCTGTGCTTCAACGATTTTTTCACCCGCCCCCTCAAACCCGACGCCCGGCCGTTGCCTGAGGATCCTTACGCCGTCATCAGCCCGGCCGACGGCCAGATCAGCCAGATCGGCGCCCTCACCGACCAATGGCTGATTCAGGCCAAAGGGCGGGATTTCTCTGCCGCCACCTTACTCGGGGACGAGGATTTAGCCGCCCGGTTTCAGGACGGCGAATTCGTCACCGTGTACCTTTCGCCCCGCGACTACCACCGGGTGCACATGCCTTATGCCGGTCGCCTGCGGGAGATGCGCCACATTCCAGGAAGGCTGTTTTCGGTGAACCAGGCCACCGCCGAAGGCATTGACAACCTCTACGCCCGCAACGAGCGCGTGGTGTGCTGGTTCGACACCGACCTGGGCTCGATGGCGGTGGTGTTGGTGGGAGCGCTGCTGGTCGCGAGCATTGAAACCGTCTGGCACGGGCAGGTCACCCCGCCTGCGGGCAACAAAACCCGCCGCTGGCGTTATGAGGCGCAGGCCATCTGTCTGGAACGCGGGGCGGAGCTGGGGCGTTTTAACATGGGTTCGACGGTCATCGTGCTGTTCCAGGCGGGGGCAATCCGATGGCTAAACCCACGCCCCGGCAAGCCGGTGCGGATGGGAGAAAAGCTGGCCGAATCCGGCTGAAACAGCCCTGCCACCTTGAAGGTGGCAGGGAAGTCGGACAGGATGATTAATTAAAAATACAGCCTGGCCGAGGCTTCGAAGAAATCGGGGTTGACCCCGCGGAAGGTGCCTTTGTTGACGTCGAGCACGCGCACGTAGTTGAACATCAGCTTGGCGTTCGGGTTGACGTACCAGTTGAGGCCGGCGGTGAAGTTTCTCTCGGCGGCGCACTGAGGATGGTTGCAATCGCCGAGATCGGCCTTACCGTAACGGGCCGCCAGCTCCCACGCCCCCCATCCGCCTTTGCCGACGAGCGTGTGGGGATGAGGATTGCGGATCAGCCCGTTGTCTGGGTCGTATTCCCTAGGCTCTCCGGTTAAGCTCCAAGTAGCTTGGGCGTACCAGGCGTCGAAATTGAAATTTTGTTTGCCATAAAGCTGGGCGCGTTGATATTCCCCTTGCAGCGAGAACGGCCCATAGATCAGCGCCGCCTCAGGCATTAGGCGCACCACGCTTTCGATCCCAGAAAGCAGACCTGTATCGAGCAGTCGCACCGCTTCGCCGATACGCTCTTCGGGCACGGCGCGGAAGCGCACATCGCTTTTGCCGTCAAACCTAAGCCAAGACCCTGCCATCCCCAGATGCACCACGCCTTCTTCGCCGTGCCACGGCGCTAGGGTAAAACGGCCGGTGAACACCAAGGGGTCGGAATCTTGGGTTTTACCAAATTCGTTGCCCGCCGCGCCCTTGCCGAACACCGCCGCCTGCGCCGTCCACCACCCGCCGGGATCGTGGGTAAACAGGCCAATCCCAACGCGCCTGCCGTCGGAAGAGCCGCCAAAGTCGTGAAACACGCGCGAACCAATGGCGCGCTCGATGAAGGTTATGTCGTTGGAGCTGTTTAGACTCTCCAGCCCCAAAGGTTCTTTGAATTGCCCGACCATGACCATCAGCGGCCACTTTTGCGGCAAGTCTTGGAAGCGGTAAGCGATGTAGATATCGCGCAGCCCCGCATCGGCTTCTGGATCGGAGCCGGAAAACTCGTAGTGGAACCTAAAATCCCAGGCTTTCCACACCGTGCCCAGCACCTCGACCCGCGCCCGGCGCACGTCCACCCCGTCTTCGAACTTGGTGCGCACCACGTTTCCATCGTCGTTGCGCGCAAATCCCCCATTCAAGTGCAGGCGGCCGCGGATGCGCCACTTGAAATCGCCCTCGGGGCTGGCGATCTCAAACCGGCCCTTGGTATCGATCTTGGGCTGCTCTTCGAGCTTTTGGACGGCTTGATCGATTTTTTCCTCTTTCTCGCGGTTTTGCGTAAGCGCTTGCTCGATTTTTTGGTAAGTCGCCTCGTCGATGGTCCCCTTGGCCTTGAGCGCTTTAAGAAGCTCGAGCATCGCTTCGGATTCGCCCGCCAGCCCCCAAGAAGGCAACAAAGCCAAACCTAGCGCCAGTCTTTTCAGCCGCATACTGTGCTCCTTGTTTAAATTCAAACAATCTTCGCAACCGAATGTTACAAAAAAATGACAAGACCAAACCGCGAGCAGAAGTCTTCCTCCTAACTAAAACGCGAAAACCCCGGCGGCTTCCCAGCCGCCGGGGCCTTTGTCAAGGGTGGCGGAGAGGGAGGGATTCGAACCCTCGATGGGCTTTTGGCCCATACTCCCTTAGCAGGGGAGCGCCTTCGGCCTCTCGGCCACCTCTCCTTTAGGACTGCTATTCGGCTTCGGGTTCGCCGGAGAGTTCCGTATCGGAAATTCCAGGTTCGGACCCTGTAGCTTGCGCCCCAGCTTCCCTTTCGCGCCGGATCCGCTCGTAGATCTCCTCGCGATGGACCGAGACGTCTTTGGGCGCATTGACGCCGATGCGAACCTGGTTGCCCTTGACGCCAAGCACGGTGACGGTAATGTTGTCGCCGATGACCAGGGTCTCCCCGACTCTCCGAGTCAAAATAAGCATAAAACTATCCTTTCCGTTTGCCAGAATCAGTCACGGCGCAATTCGCGCCGGCACTGACAGCAGTTTGCATTATAACACCTTGCCCACGCGGGGCAAACCGCAATCAACAAGGCGCCTTGTCCAGTTCAAAGGCATCGTGCAGGGTGCGCACTGCCAGTTCCAAGTATTTTTCATCGAGCACCACCGAAATCTTGATCTCCGAGGTCGAGATCATGCGGATGTTGATACCTTCCTTCGCTAAGGCGCGAAACATCTTGCTGGCGATCCCGGCGTGCGAGCGCATTCCCACTCCGACCAACGATACCTTGACGATGCGGTCGTCGCCGGTGACCCGGCGCGCTCCCAGATCGCGCCGCACCTGCTCCAAAAGCTCCAACGCCTTGGGATAGTCGTTGCGATGCACGGTAAAGGTAAAATCGGTGGTATCGTCCTCGGCGACGTTCTGGACGATCATGTCCACCTCAATGTTGGCATCGGCGATCGGCCCCAAAATTGCCGCGGCGATGCCGGGCCGGTCAGGCACTCCTTCCACCGTCAGCTTGGCTTCGTCGCGGTTGAAGGCGATCCCAGAAATCAAGGCTTGTTCCATGGCTTCATCCTCGTAGGTGATCAAAGTGCCGGGGCCCTCGACGAAGGTCGACAGCACCCGCAAGGGAACGTTGTACTTGCCGGCGAATTCCACCGCCCGGATCTGCAGTACCTTGGAGCCTAGGCTGGCCATCTCCAGCATCTCCTCAAAGGTGATCCGGTCCAAGCGCCTGGCCTTGGGCTCGATCCTAGGATCGGTGGTATAGACGCCGTCCACGTCGGTGTAAATCAGGCACTCATCGGCTTTAAGCGCCGCCGCCAGCGCTACGGCGGTGGTATCCGAGCCGCCTCGCCCTAGAGTGGTGATGTCGCCTTCCTCGTTCACGCCCTGGAAACCAGCCACCACCACCACCTTGCCTTGAGCCAGGTCCTTGCGGATACGGGAGGTGTCTATATTTAAGATCCGCGCCTTGGTGTGCGCCGCGTCGGTGAGGATCCGCGCCTGCGCCCCGGTGTAGGAGCTGGCCGGACAACCTAAAGTCTCCAGGGCCATGCATAAGAGAGCAATGGTGACCTGCTCGCCGGTCGCCAAAAGCACGTCCAACTCCCTGGGATTGGGCTGCTGCTGGATCTGCCGCGCCAACCCCAACAAGCGGTCGGTCTCGCCGCTCATGGCCGAGACTACGACCACCAAGTCCGCGCCTTGCCGTTTGGCTTGGACGATTTTGCTCGCTACGTGTTTGATCCGGTCGATGGTGCCGACCGAGGTGCCGCCGTATTTATGAACGTAAAGCGCCATTTTCCTAACGTTAGCGTTCTTTAACCCAATCCACTACCGAGGCCAGCGCCTGCTCGAGCTTTTCCGGCTGCGTGCCGCCGGCTTGAGCAAAATCGGCGCGTCCCCCACCTCGGCCCCCCACCTGAGAAGCCACGAAGTTAACGAGTTCTCCGGCCTTGATGCGGTCGGTGAGCTCTAAGCTGACCCCTGCGACCAAATTGATCTTGTCCTCTTGGACCGTAGCTAGGACAATCACCGCGCGGCCCAGTTTGCTTTTGAGCTGATCGACGACTGCGCGCAGCGACTTAGGATCGGCCGCTTCCAGACGGGCCGCAAGTACCTTGACGCCGTTCACTTCCACGGCTTTGGCCGCGAGATCCCCGCCGGCCTTGGCCGCCAGCTTGGCCTGTAGGCGTTCCAACTCTTTCTCCAATTGGCGGCTCTTCTCCAGCACCTGCCTGAGCTTGTCTTCCACCTCTTCCGGTTGGCAGCGCAGCAGCTCCGCCAAGGAAGCCAAGCGGCGGTCGGCCTGCTGGACCCAGCGCAACGCCCGTTCACCGGTGACCGCCTCGATTCTCCGAACACCGGAAGCCACGCCCGATTCGGCCACAATCTTGAACAAGCCGATATCTCCAGAGCGCTTCACGTGGGTGCCGCCGCACAGTTCCACCGAGAAATCCCCGATCTTCAGCACCCTGACCTCATCGCCGTATTTTTCCCCAAACAGCGCAATCGCCCCGGCGGCCAGCGCGTCCTTAATCGCCATCACCTCGGCGGTCACCGGCTGGTTCTTGCGGATCTCGGCGTTGACCAGGCGTTCGAGCTCCTCGAGCTGGGGCCGCGTGAGGGGCTCAAAGTGGGAGAAATCAAAGCGCAGGCGCTCGGCGTCGACCAACGAGCCTTTCTGCTGCACGTGCTCGCCCAACAGCTTGCGCAAGGCCGCGTGCAGCAAGTGGGTGGCGGAATGATTCAAGGCGGTCGCGCGGCGCCGCTCTTCGTCCACCTGCGCGACCCCCTGCGCTCCGCGCTCGATGCGACCTTGCACCACTTGCCCTAAATGCAGCCAGACATCGCCCTGTTTGCGCGTGTCCTCGACCCGGAACCAGCCACCGGCAGTGCGGATCCGTCCCTTATCCCCCACTTGGCCGCCGCCTTCGGCATAAAACGGCGTCTGGTCTAGGACCACCGCCCCAGTCTCCCCGGCCGCTAGGGTCTCTACCTCTTTCCCATCCTTTAGCAGCGCCAGGATTTCAACCTCGGCCTCGAGCCGGTCATAGCCTACGAATCGGGTCTTGGCTTGGATTGGGATCGATTGATGGTAATCCGCGCTAAAACCGCTCGCCGCCCGGGCCCGCTCGCGCTGCTCGGCCATCGCTTGCTCGAAGCCTGCAAGGTCTAGCTCCAGGCCGTGTTCCAAAGCAAAATCGCGGGTCAGATCGACGGGAAAGCCATAAGTATCGTAAAGCAAAAAGATCAAACTGCCTGGAATCTTACGGCCCTCAAGCTTGCCAAGACTCTCCTCCAACACCCGCATGCCTTGCTCCAAGGTCTCGGCAAAGCGCTCTTCTTCCCGCTTGAGCGCTTGTTCGATCTGGGGGCGGGCGGTGACGATCTCAGGATACGCCTCCCCCATCACCTCCCCCAAGGGAGCGACCAAGCGATAGAAAAAAGGCTCGCGCAGGCCGAGCCGGTACCCGTGCCGCACCGCGCGGCGGATGATGCGGCGCAGGACGTATCCGCGCCCTTCGTTGGCAGGCAGGACGCCATCGGCGATCAGAAACGCCGCGGCCCGAATGTGGTCGGCGATCACCCGGAGGGAGCTGCAGCGCAAATCGTCGGTATGGGCCAGATCGGCGGCGGCTCGGAGCAGATGCTGAAACAGGTCGATCTCGTAGTTGCTGTGTACCCCCTGCATCACCGCGGCGATCCGCTCTAGCCCCATGCCGGTATCCACCGAAGGCTTGGGAAGCGGCGTTAAAGTTCCATCGGCGGCGCGATCGTACTGCATGAACACCAGGTTCCAGATCTCCACGTAACGGTCGCCGTCCGCGTCCGGGGAACCGGGAGGTCCCCCAGACACTTCTGGCCCGTGGTCGTAAAAAATCTCACTGCAGGGCCCACACGGCCCCACGTCCCCCATCGCCCAGAAATTGTCCTTGGCGCCGATGCGGGCAAAACGCTCGGGCGCAACTCGGATTTCTTCGAGCCAGATCGCCGCTGCCTCGTCGTCTTCCTCATAGACCGTCACCCACAGCCTGTCTTCGGGAATCTCCAGCACTTGGGTGAGGAATTCCCAAGCGTAGGCGATCGCTTCGCGCTTGAAATAATCGCCGAAGCTGAAGTTGCCGAGCATCTCGAAAAAGGTATGGTGGCGCGCCGTGTAGCCTACGTTTTCCAGATCGTTGTGCTTGCCGCCGGCGCGCAGGCACTTTTGCGCCGAGGCGGCGCGCGTGTAGGGCCTTGTCTCGCGCCCCAAGAAAACGTCCTTAAACTGGACCATGCCGGCGTTGGTAAAGAGCAACGTAGGATCGCCTGCCGGGATCAGCGAGCTGGAAGGGACAATAGTATGCCTCCGCTCGCGGAAGTAATCCAGAAACAGGCTGCGAATCGCTGAAGTCGTCAAGGTTTTCATGCGTCTCCCAACAGGGTGCGGATGTGCTCGCTCTCAAAACCGCGCTGCGCCAGGAAGCGATAGCGCGCGCCGTACTCGCGCAAATCGCGAATCGGCCGATTCCGGTACTTGCGCCGATAAACCTCGCGCGCGGCTTGCTCCCAGTCGATGGCCAGCGCAGCCAAGACTTCGTCGATCAACTCCTCAGCTACGCCCTTGGCTTTCAATTCGAGCCGAATCTTAACCGGCCCCATACCGCGCTCCCGGCGGGCGCGAACAAAGCCTTCCACAAACCGGCGCTCGTCCTGCAAGCCCAAAGACTGAAGCTCAGCGATCGCTTGGCCGGCAAGCGCATCGGAAATTCCATGCCGGCGCAGCTTCCACTGCAGTTCCCGCGCGCTGTGCTCGCGGCGCGCCAAAAAACGCAGGGCTAAATTTTTAGCGCGATCGTCTGCCAGCTTACTCCTCCACCGGAACTTCGACCGTGGACCTTGCCTCAGCGGGAGCAGACCCAAAAATCTTTTCCCGAATCTTCTGCTCCAAGTCGCGCGCGAGCTCTGGGTGCTCCTTCAAATACTGACGGGCGTTGTCCTTGCCTTGGCCGATGCGTTCTTGGCCGATGCTGTACCAGGCCCCGGATTTTTGCACCAGATCGTGCTCCACGCCCAGGTCGAGCAATTCCCCCTCCTTGGAAATTCCCTCATTGTAGAGGATCTCGAAGCTGGCGGTCCTAAACGGCGGTGCGACCTTGTTCTTGACCACTTTGACCGTGGTGTCGTTGCCGATCACTTCCTCGCCTCTTTTAATCGCCCCCGTACGGCGGATGTCGAGCCGCACCGAGGCATAGAACTTGAGCGCGTTGCCGCCGGTGGTGGTCTCTGGGTTGCCGAACATCACCCCGATCTTCATCCGGATCTGATTGATGAAGATGACCAGGGTGTTGGAGCGCTTGATATTGGCGGTCAGCTTGCGCAGCGCCTGGGACATAAGGCGAGCTTGCAATCCCACGTGGGCGTCGCCCATCTCGCCCTCGATCTCGGCCTTGGGCGTCAGCGCCGCCACCGAGTCGACCACGATCACGTCCACCGCCCCGGAGCGCACCAACATGTCCACAATCTCCAATGCCTGTTCGCCGGTATCCGGCTGGGAGATCAAAAGGTCATCGAGCTTGACCCCCAGCCTCTCCGCGTAGGCAGGATCCAAAGCGTGCTCGGCGTCCACGAACGCCGCCACCCCGCCTTGGCTCTGAGCCTGGGCGATGGTCGACAGCGCCAAAGTGGTCTTGCCCGAGGATTCCGGACCGTAAATCTCGACGATCCGCCCTCTAGGCAGTCCGCCTACCCCTAAGGCGATATCCAAGCTCAAAGAACCGCTGGGGATGGCCTCGATCTCGCGCCCCAAACCCACATCGCCTAGGCGCATCACCGCGCCTTTGCCGTATTGCTTCTCAATCTGCAACAACGCCGCGCTGAGCGCTTTGCGCTTGTTCTCGTCTAACATGATGACACCCGATCGATTGCTTAAAGAATTATGCCATAAGCGGTTGGCGGCATCGCCAACCACTTTCAATATAGCCACCCTTTCTTAAAGCGGGGCTTCCCACCGACCGAGCACCTGATAACGCGATCCTTCGGGGCTAAGCTCCGAAGCCACTAAGGCAACTTCGCGCACTGGCCAAGCGATGGGGTCGATCGCACGGGCCGCGATGCGTTTTTTTACCTTGCGCGCCAAGGTCAGGTGGGGACGGAACGGCCGACTTTCGAGTTGGAAGCCCAGCTTACGCACTCTCTTGCGCAGGCTTTTGACCCATTCGGCCAAAGGCTTAGGGATCGCCTGCGCCGTCAAGCATAAGACGGCCGGACGCACCCAATGTTCCAAGCGGTCAAAGGTCAACTCACAAGGGATCAATGGGAGCTTTTCCGCCAGCGCTTTGAGCGCCTCGATTTTATCTTCGGGAACCTCGCCCAGAAACAGCAGGGTGATATGGAACTTCTCGCAATCGACCGGCTTGCCTTCGTTTAATTGCAGCTCCCGGCGCACCTTCGCCAGCTGCTCCAGCACCCCCTCGTCGGGCCACAGGGCGAAAAACAGCCGTTTCTTAGCCTCCGCAGACATTCAAAATTCCCTCCAAAGCCGCTCGCACCGCCTGCCGCCGGACGCTTTCCCGATTGCCGGCGAACTGCAACCGGCAGGTACGACAAGGCTCGCCTTGGACCTGCCAGGCCAACCACACCAATCCGACCGGCTTGTCCGGCGTCCCTCCCGCGGGGCCGGCGATCCCGCTCACCGCCACCGCCACCTGCGCTCGGCTGCGCGCCAACGCGCCCAAAGCCATCTCTTGCACGGTTTCCTCGCTCACCGCACCGTATCGGTCCAAGGTCTCGGCCCGCACCCCGAGCAGCTCCGTCTTGGCGGCGTTGCTGTAGGTGACAAAACCGCGGTCGAACCACGCCGAACTGCCGGCCACGTCGGTGACGCACTTGGCGATCCAGCCGCCGGTGCAAGACTCGGCGGTAACCAACAACCAGCCGCGCCGTTGGAGAAGAGCGCCGACCTGGGAGGCAAGCTTGAGCATCTTTGCCTTACTTATCCCGGATGTAGTCGTAGATGTTGAGGTAGTCTTGTCCCGGGTTTTTCCAGGAGTAATCGCAGCGCATGGCGTTTTTCATGAGCTCCCGGAAATCCTGGGGATAGTCGTAGTAACAGCTGATCGCCCGGCCAAGGGCCGATTCCAGTCCCGGGTAATCGTAATCTCGAAATACATAACCGTTGCGTTCGTGCAGCGGCCTTGGGGAAAAATCCTTGTCGTGCACGGTGTCGGCAAGCCCCCCGACCGCGCGCACGATCGGGATCGTGCCATAGCGCATAGCGATGAGCTGGGTCAGTCCGCACGGTTCAAACCGGCTCGGCACCACGATCATGTCCGCCCCGGCGTAGATCAGGTGGGACAACTCCTCGCTGAAGCCGATCTCGAGATGGCAGTCGGGATTGTCGTTGAGCTGCTGTTTCAATCCCCAGAAATAGCCGTTGATCTGTCCGTCTGGGCTAGAGCCGAGCAAGACGAACTGCCCTCCCCGGTGCAGGGTGTAAAAAATCGCGTGGCGGATGAGTTCCAAGCCCTTTTGCGGGTCCAGGCGCCCGATGAAGGCGACGATCGGCTTGGCGTTGTCGGCGAGCAGCAAGCGGTCGCGCAACGCCTTTTTGTTCTTGTATTTGTCATCCAAATTGGCCAGCCCGTAATGGAACGGGATATAACGGTCGATCTCCGGATTCCAGGTGCTGTAGTCGACCCCGTTCAATACCCCGCCGTACTTCATGTGGTGGATGTGCAAAGTCGGTTCCAACCCAAACCCCTGGCCCTGGTCCTTGGCTTCCATGGCGTAGTGCGGCGACACCGTGGTGACGAAGTTGGAATATACGATCCCGCCTTTCATGAGATTTAGGGCATGGGGATTCCAATTGTCGCGCAAGCGGTCGTAGTGGAAATAATATTCGGGCCGATTGAGTCCGGTCGCATAAAGGACTTCGGCTCCGGTCACTCCCTGGTGCTTGAAGTTGTGGATGGTGTAGCACACCCTGGGGTGGGTCAGGCCTAGGTGCTTGTAGATTTCGTACAAAAATACCGGCACCAGCGCGGTCTGCCAGTCGTGGCAGTGGATGATGTCGGGGTGTTTGCCTGCCTTCCAGAGAAACTCCATAGCGGCGCGGGAGAAAAACGCAAACCGCAAAACGTCGTCGTTAAAACCGTAGATACACCCGCGGTTGAAGAAATTGTCCTGGGAATGGGCGTCGATAAAGAAGCATTTGCGCCCGTGGACAAAGCCAAAATACACGCTGCAATGGATGGCCCCTCCGTACCAAGGCACCCAAAGGTCCTTGTACACCTCGGTTAAGCCGAAGATGTGGTCGTAGCGCATGCAGTCGTATTTGGGCAGGATGATCTCAACGCAATGGCCGCGCAGTTCCAGCTCGTTGCTCAAGCCGAACACCACGTCCGCCAGCCCCCCGACCTTCGCGACCCAGGCGAGTTCGGGTGTGATCTGGACGATGAACATCGACGGCATGGTATATCCTTCCCGCTGTACGGGGGATTCCGGAGCCGGCTGGGGAGTGGCGGCTGCTGCGGTCTCGATTGGCGGCTCAGGTTCCGGGGCGGGCGCGCGCGGTTTTTCCGGTGGCGCCTTGGCGGTCGGCTCGGATTCAGGTGCGTCCACCTTGGCCGGCTTAGGCTTTTCCGCCTTGGCGAGCGGCAGGGACTGCATCGGCTCCGCCCGGGCCTTTTCAGCTTTTACCCTGTCCGCCGGCGGTTTTTTGGCCGGCTCGGCGGACGCTCGGCTTGGCTCAGTTGGTTCGATCGGTTTTGCCGCCTCAGGGTTGGCAGCGTCCTGGCCAGTCTGCGGCAGGGTCTTGGCTTGGGTTTGATCCGGAGTCTTTTTCGTCATCGGTCAGCCTGCAAATTGAGCTTTCCCAGTTTAAGCCATCTTTAAGGTTTCAAACATCGGCCACCAGCACCCGCCCCATACCGGGGGGCAGCTCGAAGTGGTAGGGGGTAGGCAAGTACGCCTGCGGCCATTCGGGGGAGACGTCCACCAAAGGCGGCGAAGCCTGGATGTAGCGGTAAAGGTCTTCCGTATAAAACACCTCGCGCCCCCAGATATTCTTGTTGAGGATGATCAGCGCCTCCTGATGATTGCGGGAAGAAGCCTTCCACATCAGGAGGACCGCGCGGTTTGGATGGTCGATGAGTTCAGTGATGCTCTCTTCCTGAAACACTCGGTATTGGCTCTTGATGCGGTTGACCTTGCGGATAAAATCGCAGATGTCAACTTCGGTTTGCTCCCAGTCTTGCGGCGTGGTCTTGACCACGTGCAGAGGTTTCTCAAACCCGAACTCATAGCCTATGGGCATCATCACCCCGGCGGAAAACAAAGCTGCAAACAGATAACGCTGCTTTAAGGCGTCCACGTTGCGTTGGCATTCAGCGAACAATCTGGGCGTGTCGTGGCTTTCGGGAAAAGCGATCGAGGGGACGAGCTCGCGGGTCAGATTGTATTGCTCAATCAGCCACGGGCTTTCGAAATCCCACCACTTGGCGCTGTTGAAGATGTAGTCGAACCCTGCCCCGGCGGTTTCCCGCGTCTGATCCACGCTGCAGCCCAAGGTCTCGGCGACGAATATCACCTCATGGGCGCGTTTGGTCTCTTCGATCAGGCGCCGCCAGAACTCCGGCGGGATTTGATAGGCGGCGTCGCAGCGAAACCCCTTAAATCCAAGGCCAATGAGATGCTCGACCACGGCGCGGCAGTATTGGTACAACCCTTCAGGGTCTGAGGTATGGCGGTGGTCGAAACTGGCCAGGTCGCGCCAGATCACTTTCTCTCCTTCGTGAACGCAGAACGGGTGGGCGATGCGCCCCTTTTCCTTGATGAACCACTCAGGATGCTGTTTTAACAGCGGCGAATCGTAGGCGCAATGGTTGATCACTAAATCTTGCATCACTTTGAGCCCTAGGCTTTCGGCCCAGGCGACCGTCTCGCGGACTTGGTCTTCAGGCGCTTTGGGCGAGGTAGGATCGAGCAAAGCCGGGTTGATCTTGAAGTAATCTTTGATCGAATACAGGCTGCAAGAGCGCCCCGGCTGCTGGATGGGATTGACGAATACCCAATCAAAGCCAAGATCCGCCGCCCGCTCCAAGTGGGGTCGCCAGGCCGAGAAAGGGCCTGCCAGCCGCGGAAACAAATTGTAAATGCGCATACTTTCCTATCCCTTTTCGTCTAATCACGCCAGATCCCCCCACAGCGCCTGCGCCACACTCAAAGCCGCCACCACCGCCGTCTCCACCCGCAAAATCCTAGGCCCTAAGCTCGCCCGGACAAACCCAAAAGCCCGCGCAAGCTCGCGTTCGGCCGGACACCATCCTCCTTCGGGACCGATCAATAGGATCAAGCCCTCGGTAGGCGGCGCCAGGGTGGCAAACGGCAGTCCACCCGGGTCGAGCAGCACGCCTCGAGTTTGAGCTTGCAGCCAGGTCTCCAAAGGCTGCGGCAGGAAAACGTCGGGAACTCGGTTGCGCCCGCACTGTTCACACGCGGCGATGGCGATTTTTTGCCAGTGCGCCCGCTTGTGGACCTCTTTGCCTTGCAAGCGCACGTTGCAACGTTCGGTCAAGAGCGGCGCGATCGATTCTACCCCAAGCTCGGTGGCTTTCTGGACGCTCCAATCCATCTGCTCGCCCTTAGCGATCGCCAGTCCGAGATGGATGCGCAGCGGCGATTCCGCTTCCCGCGCTTGGAAAGCGCCGATTTTCAAGCGCGCCTGGTGGCGGCCAGCGGCGAGCAACTTAGCGCGGTATTCGCCGCCGCGGCCATCGAATACGGTCAAGGGATCTCCCGCCCTAAGCCGCAACACGGTAAGGAGATAATGAGCCCGGTCGCCGCTGACAACCACTTCAGCGCCGGCTTCAAGCGCCTCGGGAAGATACAACCTACAAACGCGCACCTTTTAAGCAAGCAGGCCGAGATTGCGGCAGATGGTCCAGGTCGGCTCGACCCGGTTCATGGTGTAAAAGTGCAAGCCTGGCGCCCCCCCGGCGAGCAGCTTCTGGCAAAGCTCGGTCACCACCTCGATGCCGAACGCACGGATCGCCTCCAAATCGTCGCCGAAGGCTTCCAGCCGTTTGCGCATCCACCGCGGGATGTCGGCGCCGCAGCGGTCGGAAAATCGGGCCAGTTGGCCGTAGTTGGTAATCGGCATGATCCCAGGCACGATGGGGGCGTCGATCCCTTTTCTGCGGCAGCTCTCCAGAAAATAAAAATAGGCGTCGGCGTTGTAAAAATACTGCGTGATCGCAGCGTTGGCTCCTGCCTCGAGCTTGCGCTTGAAATACTTAAGGTCAGCGCAGTAGCTTAAGGCTTGCGGGTGCACTTCAGGATACGCCGCTACCAAAATGTAGAAATGCTCGCCGGTTTCAGCGCGGATAAAGCGCACCAACTCCTCGGCAAAGCGGAAGTCGCCGCCGGGAGACATTCCCGAAGGCGGATCCCCGCGCAAGGCGACGATCTTGGTGATGCCGTGCGCCCGGTAAGTTTGCAGGATCTGGCGGATCTCCTCGCGGCTGGAGCCGATGCACGAGAGGTGCGGGGCCGCTTCGCACCCGGTCGCACGCCGAATCTCGAGCACCGTCTCGAGCGTGTTGGCGCGGGTGGTCCCGCCGGCCCCGTAAGTGACCGAGAAGTACTCCGGCTTAAGGCGAGCCAGCGCCAGATAGGCTTCGCGCAACTGGGCGGCAAGCTGCGGCGTGCGCGGCGGAAAGAACTCAAAGCTAAGCTGCGCCGCCATCTCAATACCGGTAATGCTCCGGTTTGTACGGCCCCTCCACCGGCACCCCGATATAAGCCGCCTGAGCTTGGGTCAGGCGCGTGAGCTTGACTCCGAGCTTCTCCAAGTGCAGGCGCGCGACTTTCTCGTCCAGGTGCTTAGGCAATACGTACACTTTGTTCTCGTATTTGCCCGGATTGGTCCACAGCTCGATCTGCGCTAGCACCTGGTTGCAGAAGGAGTTGGACATCACAAAGCTCGAGTGCCCGGTCGCGCAGCCTAAGTTCACCAAGCGCCCCTCGGCGAGCAAGATGATCCGCTTGCCGTCGGGAAAGATAACGTGGTCGACCTGCGGCTTGATGTTCTCCCAAGGGTATTGGCGCAGCGAGGCCACGTCGATCTCGTTGTCGAAATGGCCGATGTTGCAGACGATGGCGTTGTGCTTCATCGCCCGCATGTGCTCGTGGGTAATCACGTGATAGTTGCCGGTGGCGGTGACAAAGATGTCGGCGATAGGCGCCGCCTCTTCCATGGTCACGACGGGATAGCCCTCCATCGCCGCCTGCAAGGCGCAGATGGGATCGATTTCGGTCACCCAGACCCTGGCTCCTAAAGCGCGCAGGGATTGCGCGCAGCCCTTGCCGACGTTGCCGTAACCCAAGACCACGGCGATCTTGCCGGCGATCATCACGTCGGTGGCGCGCTTGAGTCCGTCCAACAGGGATTCGCGGCAGCCGTAGAGGTTGTCGAACTTGGACTTGGTCACCGAGTCGTTGACGTTGAACGCGGGGCAAAGCAGCCGGCCTTCGTTCATCATCTCGTACAGGCGCTGCACCCCCGTGGTCGTTTCTTCTGAGACCCCGCGGACGTCTTTAAGAAGCTCAGGGTATTTTTCGTGCATCACCTTGGTCAGATCGCCGCCGTCGTCGAGCAGCATGTTCGGGCGCCAACCGTTGGGTCCAAAGATCGTCTGCTCGATGCACCACCAGTATTCCTCCTCCGTCTCTCCCTTCCAAGCGAACACCGGAATTCCGGCGGCGGCGATCGCCGCCGCGGCGTGATCTTGGGTCGAGAAGATGTTGCAGGAAGACCAGCGCACCTCCGCGCCCAACTCGACCAGAGTTTCGATCAGCACCGCGGTCTGGATGGTCATATGCAGGCAACCGGCGATGCGCGCGCCTTTTAGAGGTTTTTGCGCCCGGTATTCCTCCCTCAGCGCCATCAAACCCGGCATTTCGGTCTCGGCAATGCGGATCTCCTTACGTCCCCACTCGGCTAAGGAAAGATCGGCGACTTTGTAATCCCGCTCGGTTTTCAACTGGGTAGCAAACTGGCTCATCGTAACCTCCTAAACAGCGATGCGTTCGATTCAATTGCGTGGGGGAAGGCCTGCCGCCTCGCGCAAAGCCTCGGCCTTGTCGGTGCGCTCCCAGGTAAACTCGGGCTCGGTGCGGCCAAAGTGGCCGTAGGCAGCGGTCTTACGGTAAATGGGACGGAGCAGATCGAGCTCTTGAATCAAACCTTTGGGGCGCAGATCGAAATGCGCGCGCACGATCTCGACCAAACGGGATTCCGGCACCTTGCCGGTGCCGAAGGTCTCGATGGTGATCGAGGTGGGCTCGGCGACCCCGATGGCGTAGGACACCTGGATCTCGCAGCGCTCGGCAAGGCCGGCGGCGACGATGTTCTTGGCCACATAGCGCCCCATGTAGGCCGCCGAACGGTCCACCTTGCTCGGGTCTTTGCCGCTGAAACAGCCCCCCCCGTGGCGCGCCATTCCGCCGTAGGTGTCGACGATGATCTTGCGCCCGGTCAGGCCGCAGTCCCCCACCGGCCCGCCGATGACGAACCTTCCCGTAGGATTGACGAAAAACTTAGTCCCCCGGTGGATCCACTCGCGCGGGATGACTTTCAAGATGATCTCGTCGATCACCGCCTCGCGCACCGCAGACTGAGGGATGTCCGGCGCGTGTTGCGTAGACAGCACCACCGCCTCCACCGCTACCGGTTTGCCGTCCTGATAGCGGATCGTGACCTGGCTTTTGGCGTCCGGCCTCAGCCACGGCAAAACCTTCGATTTGCGCAGCTGCGCCTGGCGTTTGACCAGCTCGTGCGCGTAGTAAATCGGGGCAGGCATTAAGACCTCGGTCTCGTTGCACGCGTAGCCGAACATCAGACCCTGATCGCCTGCGCCCTGTTCTTTATCCTCCGCCTCGTCCACGCCGACGGCGATGTCGGGCGACTGCTTGCCGATGGCCTGGAGGACCGCGCAGCTTTGCCAATCGAAGCCGATCTCGGGATCGTCGTAACCGATCTCTTTGACGACCTGGCGAACCAGCTGTTCGGAATCCACCCAAGCGCTGGTGGTGATCTCGCCGGCCAACAACACCATCCCGGTCTTGACCAGGGTCTCGCACGCCACCCTCGCTTTAGGATCCTGCTCCAACAGAGCATCCAACATGGCATCCGAGATTTGATCGGCGATCTTGTCCGGATGCCCCTCGGAGACCGATTCGGAGGTAAAAATAAAATTTTGATTCACTTTTTAAAACCCTTAACTTGTCTGTTGTCAAACCCTAGCGGCACAACACCAATAGTTTAACTTATTGCCCTGTAAGCCAACCAACCAAGATCTGCTTTTTAAGTATAAGAGCGTTCTTGACAGGCTGCATCGCCAACCTCGATAAGGCCCGAAAGTCTACGCCCCTCGATCGCCTTTCGCTTTTGCGTTCATAATCTGGTAATTTGAAGAGGCTATTAGTCTGTTGTTTCAATATAGATTCCGCTGTATGGCAAAAATCGACATCCTGGTGGTCGAAGACGAGGTCGCGCTCCGCGACATGTTGCAGTTGGTGCTGGAACAGGCAGGGTTTGAAGTGCGCGCGGTAGGGCACGTGCAGGCGGCGCTCGAGGCGCTCAAGCATCACCTTCCCGACCTAATCTTGCTGGACTGGATGCTGCCCGGCATAAGCGGCATCGACTGGGCCAAAAAGCTGCGCCGGGATGCGGCCTACAGCGATATTCCGATCCTCCTGCTGACCGCCCGCAGCGAAGAGGAAGACAAGGTTCTAGGGCTAGACAGCGGCGCCGACGACTACATCACCAAACCCTTCTCGCCGCGCGAATTGATTGCCCGGATCAATGCGGTGCTGCGGCGCTTTGGCAAGGGCGAGACTCCGGCCCTGATCCAAGTCGGGGGCATTGTCTTAAACCCCGAAGAGCGCAAGGTCGAGATCGATCGCAAACCTGTTAATTTAAGTCCCACCGAATACCGCCTGCTGGAGTTTTTTCTCACTCATCCGGACAAGGTCTACAGCCGCGAACAGCTGCTGGACCGAGTATGGGGGCGCGACGTCTACATCGAGGAGCGGACGGTGGACGTGCACATCCGCCGCTTGCGCAAAATCCTGGCCGAACACGGGCGCGACACCATGATCGAAACCGTACGCGGTTTCGGCTATCGGTTGACGGCGTCACCCCAAACCTGAAAGATCGATGACCCGGGCCCTGCGGTCGGAATTTACCCTCTTTGTCCTAGGACTGTCCATCGCTTTGATCGTAGGCTGGATCGAAGGGCACTTTATCGCCGTTCCTGCCTTGTTCGTCTTCGGTTATCTGGCTCGCCATCTCTACTATAGCTGGCACCTATTAGCCTGGTCCTATGGCAAGCAGCGCGATCTGCCTGAGGGCAATGGGCTGTGGGCCGAAATCTTCCATCGGCTGCGCTTGCAGCAACGCCACCACCGCCGGCGCAAGCGTCATCTAGCCAAAATGCTAAGCTCCTTCCGCCAAGCGACCGAAGCGTTGCCGGACGCCGCCGTGGTGCTCACCGCGGGTTTCGAAATCGAATGGTTCAACAAGGCAGCCGCCCATCTTTTGGGGCTAAAATCCCAAGACAAGTGGATGCGCATCGACAACTTGCTGCGCCATCCGGGGTTTGTGGACTACTTACAGCAGGGCAAATTCGCGCAGCCCATCACCCTCCACGCGCCAAACCGCGACAATGTGCAGCTCGAGGTCCGCGTCGTCCCCTACGTCCCGGACCGCTATCTGCTCCTGGCCCAAGACGTCACCCAAATTCGCCTGCTGGAACGCCAGCGCCGCGATTTCGTCGCCCACGTTTCCCACGAACTGCGCACCCCGCTCACCGTCATCAAAGGCTATCTGGAAACCTTGATGGACACCGAGGCGGCCGTCGCTCCCCCGTTTCGGCCCTTGCTTCAACGCATGGACGACCAGCTCCGCCGGCTTCAGTATCTAATCGACGACTTGCTGTATTTAAGCCGCCTTGAAACTGTGCAGAATAAGCCCGGCTCGATTCAACCGGTGGACGTGGAGCAGTTGCTAGAGGACATCCTGGGCGAGATCGACCAGCTCAAGGAACCCCACGCCCCCGTCGAGCTTCGCATCGAATCCCCAACGCTGCTGCTGGGCAACGCGCAAGAGCTGCGCAGCGCGTTCACGAACTTAATCGTCAACGCGGTCAAATACACCCCCCCCACCGGCACGATCACCGTGCGTTGGTACGCCAACGCGCAGGGAGCGTGCCTTGAGGTCGCCGACACCGGCCCCGGCATCCCTGCCGAGCACATTCCGAGATTAACCGAGCGCTTCTACCGAGTCCCCGGTTCCGAACTCCACAACCCTACCGGCACCGGCCTGGGGCTGGCGATCGTCAAACACGTGCTCAACCGCCATCAGGGGAGCCTGGAAATCCAAAGCCGGCTGGGACAAGGCAGCACCTTCCGCTGCCGTTTTCCCGCCGAACGCACGGTGCAACCCCACGTTTCCACGGCAGCCTCGTGACCCGCCTAACCCCACTCTGGCTTATGCTAATGTTGGGATGGCTGGCCGGGCCGGCAGCTCCGGCAGATACTTTGCGTATCTACAGCGACCTGCCTTTGGCCGCGACCGTCTCTGCCTGGATCGCGGATTTTCGCGCCGCGCATCCGGATACCGAGGTCGCCTTCGCGGCCACCAACACGCTCACCGCCGTCCAGGCCCTACGCAACGGCGCTGCGGACGCGATCGTCATCGGCAGGACGCTGACCCCAGACGAGGCGCGGGCGTTCCCCACCCCTCCCCTGGCCTTGCCGGTGGGTCTGGACGCTTTGAGCATCGTCGTCCACCCAGACGATGCGCGCCAGGAAATCGGCCTCGCCGAACTGGAATACCTGTACGCCGGGACCCACCGCTGCCAAACCGGCCCACCCGCTGCTTTGCCTCGGGGAACTCTTTATAGCCCTACCCCGGCCAACGCCAGCCATTTCCATTTTCAGGCCAAGGTGCTCTGCGGCGGTCCTTTGCGCCCAGAAGTTGTCCTGTTGCCAGACGATGCCGCAGTGATCGAACAGGTCGCCCGGCAAGCAGGCGCGCTCGGATTCGCCAGCCAAGCCCTGATGAACCCTAAGGTTCGCCCGCTTCCTTTGACCCTGCCGGCCACTCGGAGCAAAATCCTACCCTCTGCCGCCTTCCTGGCAAGCGGCCGTTATCCGCTCGCCTATTACCTTTATCTATATCTGGCTCACCCGCATCCTCCGGCGCTCGCCTTCGCTCGCACCGCGCTTTCGCCCCAAGGCCAGGCGATCCTCGCCAAACGCTTCGCGCCCCTGCCCGAATCGATCCGCCGGCAGGCGCTTTCGCGCTTGCGCGATTGATCGCGCTTTATCCACCCCCTCACCCTCTGGCAAAATCCTTAAAGCCGCAAACTGCAGGATTTTAGGATGCCGCGTTACCGAACCGCCCCGCTGGCTATTCCCACGATGCCGCCCGGCGTTGCCTTTATCGTCGCCAACGAGGCCGCCGAGCGTTTTAGCTACTACGGCATGCGCGCCATCCTGGTGGTGTTCATGACCCAGTATTTGACCGATGACCAAGGCCGCCCCGACCCGATGACGCCCGAAGAAGCCAAAGCCTGGTTTCACCTGTTCGTGGCGGCGGTCTACCTGACTCCCCTTTTGGGGGCTCTGCTCGCCGACGGTCTGCTCGGGAAATATCGCACCATCGTGATTTTGTCTTTGGTCTATTGCCTTGGCCACTTCGTTCTCGCCTTGGACGCCACCCGCGCCGGCTTGCTCCTCGGCCAAGGCTTGATCGCCCTTGGAGCCGGAGGAATCAAACCGTGCGTCTCGGCCCATTTGGGCGATCAGTTCGGCGCCACCAACCAGCACCTCCTCGGCCGCGCTTTTGGCTGGTTCTACTTCGCCATCAACTTAGGGGCATTCGCCGCGATGTTGATCACCCCCTACCTGCTCGCGCATCGGGGACCGACCGTGGCGTTTGCCGTGCCGGGAATCCTGATGGCTCTAGCCACCTGGATATTTTGGAGCGGGCGCTTCCGCTACGCGCACCTCCCACCGCAAGGTCTAGGCTTCGTCCGCCAAGCGCTTGGCCGTGAGGGACTGAAAGTGCTGGGCCAATTGAGCCCGATTTACCTGTGCGTGGCGATGTTCTGGGCCCTGTTCGACCAGACCGGCTCTTCTTGGGTGCTGCAGGCGCAAAACCTGGAACGCAGGCTGTTCGGTTATGAGATTCTCCCTTCCCAGCTCCAGGCCGCCAACCCGCTGCTGGTCCTGATTTTGGTGCCCTTGTTTTCCTACGTCCTCTACCCGCTTCTCGAGCGGATCTGGCCCTTGTCGCCGCTGTGCAAAATCGCCATCGGCATGTTCCTGACCACCTTGGCCTTCGCCTTGGCGACCTGGCTGCAAACGGCCATCGACGCGGGGCATACGCCTTCCATCGCCTGGCAGCTGTTAGCCTATTTGATTTTAACCACGGCGGAAGTGATGGTTTCGGTTACGTGCTTGGAGTTTTCCTACACCCAAGCGCCAAACTCGATGAAATCCTGGGTAATGGCGTTCTTCATGCTGTCGGTGGCGGCCGGCAATCTGTTCACCAGCGCCGTCAATTTCTTTATCCAGCGATTTAACGGCCAAAGCCTTCTGCAAGGCGCGGCCTATTTCGGGTTCTTCACCGCGGCGATGGGGGTCACTGCGCTGCTATTCTTGTTTGTGGCCCGCTTTTACCGCGGCCAGAGTTATCTCCAGAAAGAAATCCCTGTAGAGCGCTTATGAGCCTGCCCGAACCTTCCCCCGCCAACGGCTTTCTTGCCGAGCACGTCCGCCTTCTCACCGCCAGCTACCGGCGCTGGACTGGAAAAGACCTGATCGACCCCACGCTCGATCCGATCGCCGCCGCGCGCTTTTTGTATCACGCCCCGTTCGCGCTGGTCTCCCACGACACGCGCCAAGACCCCGTGTTCAATTACGCCAACCTCACCGCTCAACGGCTGTTTGGGATGGATTGGCCAAGCTTCACTCGCCTGCCATCGCGGCTTTCCGCCGAGCCTTTGGCGCAAGCCGAACGCTCCCGCTTGCTCGCAGAAGTGAGCGCCAAAGGGTACTTGGCCGATTATCGCGGGGTGCGCATCGCCCGCGACGGCCGGCGGTTTCGCCTCGAAGGCGCCGAGATCTGGAACGTTTGCGATACAAATGGGGCGTTCTACGGTCAGGCGGCGCGCATCGCGCGTTGGCGTTTTCTTTAAATTTTTAAACGCTAACGCAGCGGTCGCGGCCAGTTTGCTTGGCCTGATACAAGGCTTGGTCGGCGCGCTCGAACAGGGACGCTTGGGTGTCGCCTGGACGCGCGCCGCTCAGGCCGCAGGAGATGGTCACCGGCACCGGTTTGCCGCGGCTGTTGAAGCCGCATCCTTTGACCGCCTCGCGCAGCTTTTCCGCCACTTTCAGAGCGCCCTCCAAGTCGGTTCCCGGCAACAACATCACAAACTCTTCCCCGCCGTATCGGCCGACGAAGTCCACCTCGCGGATCCCGCCGCGCAAAGTTTGAGCGACCACGCGTAAGATCTTATCGCCCGCTTGATGGCCAAAGCGGTCGTTGATTTGTTTGAAATGATCGATGTCCCAGAGCAACAGGCTGAGCGGCTGCCGGAATCGCTGCCAGCGGGAGAACTCCTGGGTCAAGCGTTCGTCCACCGCCTGGCGGTTGGGCAGGCCGGTCACCGGATCGTAGCGCGCTTGCTGCTGGGCCGCTTTGAGCCGCCGCCGCAAATCTTGGGTCTCTTGCTCCAGTTCTGCCACGCGGCCGGTCAAGGCGGCGATCTGTTCCGCCAGCTCGGCCTCTTGCTTAGCTTCCACCTTGCAGATCACGACGAGCTGCTCGGTCAGACTGTCGAGCCGCTCGACGATCAGACTCTTGAGCGCATCGAGACTCGTCTCTTCTAGGGTCTGCGTGCGCAAGCGCGCAACTTGAGCCGTCAAAGCCGCGTTCCAGCCTTGCTTTTCCCCAAACACCCGCCCTATATTCTGGGCTTGGGCGTCAAGCTGCTGCAGCTTTATCGTCAGCTGGGCCAAAAAATCTTGGATTTCTTCCCGCTCCTGCCGCAGCATAACGTAGCTCTCAAACAGCAAGCGCGCCGTTCCTGTCAGCACCTCCGGCAACGCTCCCCCCTGCTTTAGGGAATCGATCAATTGACGGCTCGGCTCGGCCAGCGCCGGAAACGTCTCCAATTCTCGCAACAACCGCGCCAGAGGGCGATGGAGGGACTGTTCGTCTATGGATGGGCTTGCAACAATCCGAAACAAGGCGTCTGCCGCCGCCTCCAGTTGCGCCAGCCCGGTCTCGTCGAGCACGCCGCGGCGCACCGCCTGGCGCAGCGACTCCAGCGGCGGATCGGAACGCCGGTCCTCGAGGGCACACAGCAAGCGCGTCAGAACCTTAAACAGGCGTTTTTCCGCGTCTTTCCAAAACGCCTCGCGCGCGTCCAGTTCCTGCGCGAGCGCCAGGCACTTAGTCCGCCAGGAGTCCGAACCGGTCTCGGCCATGGCTTGCCCTAGGCCGCGAGCAGTCCAGCCTCCGGCAGGGCGATCTCGACGCCGATCGGCAGGTGGTCGGAACAGACGAAATCGTACACTTGCATCCGGCTGACTTTGAGATTTGGGCTGACCAGGATGTGGTCCAACTTGCGCTTAGGTCGCCAACTGGGGAAAGTGCGCGCCTGGGGAATCGGATCGATCAGCCCGGTGCGGGTCAGAAACCGGCGCAGTTCGGGCGCGTTGGCGCCGCAGTTGAGGTCCCCCATCACGATTGCATACGCGTAGCCGGCAAGGCGCTCGGCGACAAAATCCAACTGGCGCCGCCGCGCGCGGGGACTTAAAGCCAGGTGCAAGACGCAGAGCAGCAGGCTTTGCCGGCCTTGGCCAAAGCGCACCCAAATTGCCCCTCGCCCGGGCAGGCCCGGCAAGGGCGTCTCGTCGATTTGATCGGGCGGCAGGCGGCTCAAGAAACCATTGCTGTGCAAGGCCAGATGCCCGATCCTGCGGTTGATTTGATTGTGCCAGTAGGGAAACCCGGCGCGCCTGGCCAGGTATTCGGTCTGGATCACGTAATGGCTGCGCGCTCCACCCCCATCCACCTCTTGCAGGCCGACGATGTCAAAAGGTTGGAGGAACTCGGCGATCCGCTCCAGGTTGACCAAGCGCTTATCGCAAGGCCAAAGGTGTTGCCAGCTTTTGAGCAGGTAATCTTCGTAGTGGCGGGTGCGAATGCCAGTCTGGATGTTAAAGCTCGCAAGCTTTAAGCGCCTCATGCCTACTCCTTTGCAAACCAGTTAGGGCATGCCGGCGCGCAGCGCTTGCCGCTCGCGTTCGACCAAGGTTTTAAGCGCCTCGATCATCTTGGCGTAAGTCTTGGCGGTTTGACCGGTGATCGCGTATTTGCCGTTGACCACCAGCGACGGCACGCCGGTGATCCCGTAATCGGCGGCGATCGCTTCGGCCTGGCGCACTTTCAGATCCACCGCAAACGAGCGGAAAGCGCTCTGGAAGGCTTGCCGGTCAACGCCATGAGCGACAAAAAACTCGGCCAGTTCTTCTTCGCTTGCCATGGGTTTCTTGGCTACGTGCATGGCATCGAAGAAGTCCTTGTGGATTTTGTCCACCACGCCCAAAACCTCGGCGGTAAAGTAGGCGCGCGCTTGCGGTGCCCAGTGGGGGCCAAAAATCACCGGTTGGCGCCTAAACGCCACTTCCGCCGGTTTGCTCTTGAGCCAATCCTCAAGGTACGGATCAAAGCGAAAACAGTGAGGGCAACCGTACCAGAAAAACTCGATGACTTCGATCTTCGTCGGATCCGCCGTCGGCCGGGGTGGATTCAACTCCACGTATTCCTGGGCCGCCACCGCACCAGCCAAGAGCCACCCAAGCAGTATCGTCCAAACGTAGCGCATCTTCGTCTCCTTTTTATTTCAATCCGGCAATATAGGCGGCCACCGCCTTCATTTCCGCCTCGTTAAGGCGCGCGGCGATAGCGCGCATGGGGGTGTTCTCACCGCGCAGGCCCTGGGCGTAATCGCTCAACGCCTTGATCGTATAGGCCGCATATTGACCCTGGACCCGCGGGAAACCCGCCGGCGCGTTCCCTTGCCCTTGCGGACCATGACAAGCCGCGCACGCCGGCACCTTTCGGGCCGCAATCCCAAAGCGGTAAATCGCCTCTCCCTCCGGCGAGGACTCCACCGCTTCCGCTTGGGGAAGTTGGGCGGCAAAGTAGGCGCTCAAAGTCGCGATATCCTCTTCACTCAGCCCCGCAGCGACAGCGTTCATGGCCGGAACAGACCGGCTCTGATGCTTGAAAGCACGAAGTTGTGCACTCAAGTATTTGGGGTTTTGCCCGGCCAATTTCGGAAACAAAGGGGTGACTCCCTTGCCTGCCTCGCCGTGGCAGCCGACACACACCGCGGCTTTTTCTTGCGCTTTGGCAGGCTGCGCGGCGCCGCTGCGAGCCCCCATCAGCAGCCAAATCGCGGCCATCAATGTTAGTATAGTTTTCATGTGCCTTCCCGTGATCGAATTTAAAGCTTAAAACGGCAATCATTGTATCGATTTTCCGGTTTTAGGTACCGCCTCGATGAATCCTTTGTATCACCGAACCCAGTTTTTGCTGAGCACGCTCGAATTTGCCCGGGACGTTCCCGATACTGGATTTGAAGTAGCTTTCGTTGGTCGCTCCAACGTGGGAAAATCCAGCGCTATCAACGCGATAACTAATCAAAAAGCGCTCGCGCGCGCCAGCAAAACGCCGGGGCGGACCCAACAGCTGGTATTTTTCCAGGTGGACGCGCAGCGCCGCCTGGTGGACCTTCCCGGCTACGGTTTTGCCAAAGCGTCGGGTCAAGCGCAAGAGCGCTGGCGTAAAGCCCTGGAGGACTATTTCCAACACCGCAAGTGCCTTAAAGGCGTGTTCTTGCTCATGGACATCCGCCATCCCTTAACCGCGATCGACCGCCTTATGATCGAGTGGTGCCATCGCTTGCAGCGGCCGCTGCACGTGCTTCTGACCAAAGCCGACAAGCTCAACTACGGGCCGGCGAAAAACACGCTGCTCAAAGTGCAACAGTCTCTAGGTTTGAGCTGCCAGCTTTTTTCCGCCACCCAAAAGCTCGGGATCGATTCGGCGCACGCGATGCTTGACCGCTGGTTCGAAATAGAATAAAAAAACCCCGAAGCCAAAGGGGGAAAGCTTCGGGGTCAAAGTGCTCCGGCTTGGGGGAACCGGAGCTGCTCGCTACTCATAAGGGAGGAAATGAGTAGGTTTGGCGTCGTTCCTGACACTTGCCCTATTAGAAGGCAAAACCCGGCAAAAGTTCCTCAATGCGCCTCGTCCCAGTTTGCCCCCACCCCGATCTCCACCACCAGGGGCACGCTTAAATTCGCTGCCCCCTCCATGTGCGTCCGGATCTGTAAGACGGCTTGGTCTAAACCCTCCTCGGCGACCTCGAACACGAGTTCGTCGTGAACCTGCATGATCATCTTCACCTCGCTGCCGGAGTTTAGGATCCACTCGTCCACGGCGATCATCGCCCGCTTGATGATGTCGGCCGCGCTCCCTTGCATGGGCGCGTTGATCGCCGTGCGCTCGGCTTGACTTTGAAGCTTGGGGTTTTGCGACTTGAGTTCCGGCAAATAGAGCCGGCGCCCGAACAGGGTTTCCACGTATCCTAAAGCGTACGCCGAGCGTTTAATCGCTTCCATGTATTCGCGGACCTTTGGGTAACGCTCGAAATACCGCTCGATATAGGCCTGGGCCTCCTCTCGCCCCACCCCGAGTTGCTTGGCCAGACCGAAGGCGGACATCCCATAGATCAAACCGAAGTTGATCATCTTGGCAGCGCGGCGCTGCTGCGGCGTAACCTGTTCTGGGGCAACGCCGAAGATTTCGGCGGCGGTGGCGCGGTGAACGTCGGCCCCTGCCGCGAACGCGCGCGTTAGATTCGCATCCCCAGACAGATGGGCCATGATCCTAAGCTCGATCTGGGAGTAGTCGGCCGCCACCAGGCGAAATCCAGGAGGCGCCACGAAAGCGCGCCGGATGCGGCGGCCTTCCTCGCTGCGGACGGGAATGTTCTGGAGATTGGGATCCGACGAGGACAAGCGGCCGGTGGCGGTAACCGCCTGATGATACGAAGTATGCACCCGGCCGGTGCGCGGATGGATCTGCTGCGGCAGGCGATCGGCGTAGGTCGACTTGAGTTTGCTCAGCGCCCGGTGTTCTAAAAGCAGGCGCGGCAATTCGTAGTCCTGTGCGAGCTGCTGCAGAACCTCCTCGGAGGTGGAAGGTTGGCCCTTGGGGGTCTTTTTCAACACCGGCAGCTTGAGCTTATCAAACAAGATCTTCTGCACCTGGCTCGGGGAAGCCAGATTGAACGCCTCGCCGGCGATCCGGTGAGCTTGCGCCTCGATGGCCGCGCAGCGTTGCTCAAGCTCGGCGCTGAGTTTAGCCAATTCTGCGCAGTCCACCTGCACGCCGTGGCGCTCCATGCGGACCAGAACCGGCACCAAGGGCATCTCGATTTCCTCATACACGCGTTTGAGCTTAGGTTCGGCCTCGAGCTTAGGCCACAACACCTGATGCAGGCGTAGAGCAACGTCGGCGTCTTCGGCGGCATACCGCATCGCCTGCTCAAGATCCACCTTGGAGAAGGGAATCTGCTTGGCGCCCTTGCCGGCCACCTCTTCGTAGCGCGTGATCCGGACCCCAAGATAAGTCAACGCTAAAGAAGCCAAATCGTGGCGAGTGGCGGTGCTGTTGAGCACGTAAGACTGCAGCATCGTGTCGTGGGCGACCCCTTTCAGCTCGATGCCGTGATTGGCGAGCACGTGGAGGTCGTATTTAAGGTTCTGCCCTAATTTGGGGATATCCGCTGAACTTAAAAGCGGACGCAGCTTTTCCAGCAAGCCGTGCAAATCCAGCTGCGGCGGCGCCCCCAAGTAGTCGTGCCCCACCGGAACATAAACCGCCTCGCCTGGCTCCACCGCGAACGACACGCCCACCAGGCGCGCGTCCAGGTAATTCAGATCGGTGGTTTCGGTGTCTAAGGCAATAAGCGGAGCCTGCCGCAACACCGCCAGCCACACATCCAGGTCGGCCTGGGTGAGCACCGTGCGGTAACCTGAATTCGGCGACGCATTCAGGGTTGGCAAATCCAGCCGACGCAGCCAAGACGTGAACTCAAAGCGCCTGAGCAGCTCCGTCAACCTGGCGTAATCGGGCGGGCGCCGTTTAAGCTCGGCCAGCGGGATCGCCAGCGCCAGATCGCTACGCACCGTGGCCAACTGGCGCGCCAGGGCCAGCCGGTCCAGATGGGCGCGCAAACTCTCCCCCACCTTGCCCTTGATCTCGTTCGCGTGGGCTAAAATCCCGTCCAGAGAGCCGTATTGGTTCAACCACTTGGCCGCGGTCTTGGGTCCAACCCCAGAAACGCCGGGGATGTTGTCGGTAGGATCCCCGACCAGCGCGAGGAAATCGACGATCTTGGCCGGCGGCACGCCGAATTTTTCCTGGACTCCCTGAACATCCAAGCGGGTTCCAGACAAAGTGTCGTCCAGGATCAGGCGATCGTCCACCAGTTGCGCCAGATCCTTGTCGCTGGTGGCCACCACCACGCGGAAGCCCAAAGCTTTGGCTTGGCTTGCGAGGGTAGCGATGACGTCGTCGGCCTCTACCCCCTCGTGCACGATCTGCGGGATCCCTAAGGCCTCGATCAGCTCTTGCAAGGGCTTAAGCTGAGCTGCAAGTTCTTCCGGCATGGGTGGGCGCTGAGCTTTATAGGCCGCATACCAAGCTTCGCGGAAGGTCTTGCCGGGGGCGTCGAACACTACCGCAAAATAAGGGGTATCGTAGGTATTTAGGAGTTTGCGCAGCATATTGGCCACCCCGTAGATCGCCCCAGTGGGCTCGCCCTTCGAATTGCGCAGCGGCGGCAGAGCGTGATAGGCTCGATATAAGAACGAAGAGCCGTCTACGAGAACCAAAAGCTTGTGGCCCTGAGTCATAAAGGCGATTATTGTCCCATGGCGAGCGCGAAATCCACCGATTTTACTCCAAAATACATCGACGCTCCGGGCGAACTCGAGCGCCTGTGTCAAACCCTAGCTTCTAGCCCCTGGCTGGCCATCGACACCGAATTCCTGCGCGAGTCTACTTATTATCCCAAGTTCTGTCTGCTCCAGATCGCCGGCGAGGGCGCGCTGGCGTGCGTGGATCCTTTGCGGCTTGGCGATCTTCGCCCGCTGTGGCAGCTCATCTATCGCCCCGATAAACTCAAAGTCTTCCACGCCGGGCGCCAGGATCTAGAAATTTTTTACCATCTTCACGGCCAACTGCCCGCGCCGGTGTTTGACACCCAATTGGCCGCCTCGCTGCTTGGCTATTCTGAGCAAATCGGTTACGCCCAACTGGTGGCAGAAGTCTTGGAAGTGACTTTGGCAAAAGGCCACAGCCGCACCAATTGGCAAAAACGGCCTTTAGACGCCGAGCAGATCCGCTACGCCATCGACGATGTGCGCTATTTGGGTCCCTTGTACCTGGCATTACGCCACCGCCTCGAACAATTAGGGCGGCTGGCGTGGCTGGAACAAGAGCTTAAAGCCCTCATTGATCCTGCCACCTATGCCAACCCGCCCGCCGAGGCCTGGCGGCGGATCAAAGGCGCAACCCAACTCAACCGCCGCCAATTGCGCATCCTCAAACGGTTAGCGGCCTGGCGTGAGGAAACCGCGATGGCCTCCGATCAACCCCGGGGATGGGTGATCAAGGACGAGCTTCTCTGCCAGATCGCCAAGCTGCAACCGCAAACTCCCGAAGCCCTAGCGCGGCTGCGCGGGATCGACGCCAAGTTTCTTCACCGCTACGGCGCCGCTATTTGCCAGCTCATCGCCCAGCCCTCTGCCGAGGACCCAGAAGCCGACGTACCCCATTCCAAAGCGCGCGTCGCTGAACAGGAAGCTTTGCTCGACTTGCTTTGCGCTTTGGTCCGGCTGCAAGCGGCCAAGCACGGTCTAAGCCCGGCGCGGCTGGCCTCGCGCAAAGACTTGGAACGATTCCTCGCCTGCCCGGAAGACTCAACCCTGTGCCAAGGCTGGCGTGGAGAACTGATCGGCAAAGAGCTTTTAGCGTTTTTAGCCGGGCAAAAGCGCTTGCAGATCGAACACGGGCGCCCTTGCTTGCAATGAGCTTGCCTCCCCTAATCCAAGCCTTGCTCGACCCTGCGGTTTACGACCATCCTACGCAAACCCTCCGTTGCCGCGAAACCCACATCTCCTGGATCCTCCTCACCGGGCCTTACGCGTACAAGATCAAAAAGCCGCTAAATCTTGGGTTTCTCGATTTCTCCACCCTGACCAAACGGCGCTTCTATTGCCAGGAAGAATTGCGCCTCAACCGCCGCTTGGCGGCGCCGATTTATCTCGAGGTAGTGGCGATCACCGGCAGCCCCACTTCTCCCCGCCTTCGGGGGGAAGGTCCAACTCTGGAGTACGCCGTCAAGATGCGTCAATTCCAAGAGCAGGACCTGCTCGCCGAGCTTGCCGCCCGCGGCGAACTGAAAGAAGCGCACCTTCGCTCCCTGGCCGAGCGGATCGCTAGCTTTCACCGCAGCGCAGCCCAGGCAGGAGCGCAAGACCCCTACGGCGACCCCGAACTCATCCAGGCAGCCGCCCGGCAAAATTTCGCCCAGATCGAGCGCAGCGATCTGCCCACCCTGGCCAAACTGCAAGCCTGGACCGAGAGCGAATTTGTTCGGTTGCGCCCGGTCATGGCCGAACGCAAACGCCAAGGCGCAATCCGCGAATGCCACGGCGACCTGCACCTTGGCAACATCGTCCTATGGCAAGGACAGCCGCTGCCGTTCGACTGCATCGAATTCAACCCCGTGCTGCGCTGGATCGACGTCATCAGCGAAATCGCCTTTACCGCGATGGACCTTTGCGCGCGCGGCCTTAAACCTTTGGGATTTGGCTTCCTGAACGATTATTTGAGCCTCAGCGGCGACTACGCCGGCGTGCCGCTTTTGCGCTATTACCTGGTCTATCGGGCTATGGTGCGGGCTAAAATCGCCCACTTGCGCAGCCTTCAACAGCCCGACGCGCCGGCGCATGGAAAAGAATTCGAGCGGTATTTACAGCTGGCCTGGGATTTCAGCCAGACCCAGAAAGCCTTTCTGGGCATCACCCACGGTTTCTCCGGCAGCGGCAAATCCTACGCCGCCCGCAGGCTGGCCGCCCAACTGGGGGCGCTGCACCTGCGCTCCGACGTAGAGCGCAAGCGCCTCGCGGGGCTCGAAGCCGACGCCGCCTCCCGATCCACCCTCGGGAGGGGGATTTATAGTCCGGAATTCACCCAGCGCACCTACCAAAAACTCTGGGACGACGCCCGCACGGTTTTGACCTCCGGCTTTCCGGTCATCGTCGACGCCACCTTCCTAAACCGCGCCTATCGGGACCGGTTCCAAGAATTGGCGCAAAGTCTGGCGCTTCCCTTCTTGATTCTGGATTGCCACGCCCCTGAGGAAGTTCTGCGCCAACGCATCCTAAAGCGCGCTCAGGAGCGGCGCGACCCGTCGGAAGCCGACCTAGAGGTCTTAAAACAGCAACTTTGCCACCACGATCCGCTCGACGCGTCGGAGCAAACCGCCGTGCTCGCGTTCGATAGCGCGCAAGCGAGCGCAGACGAAATCCTGACCGCACTTAAAGGCCGGCTAGGACTTGAATGAAGCCGGATCGATCTGATGGCGGTTGAGCAAGCGGTAAAATTCGGTCCGATTGCGCCCGGCCAGCCGCGCCGCCCGCGCGACGCTGCCCTGGGTGATCTGCAGCAAGCGAACGAGGTACTCGCGCTCGAAGTTGCGCTTGGCTTCGCGCAAAGGGGGGAGGGCGCCGCCGCTGCCCTCCCCACTGAGAGACCTCTGCACCAGGCTTAGAGGGATCAAGGGCGTATTGGAAAGGGCGACGCACTGTTCCACGACGTTCTGCAGTTGGCGCACGTTTCCCGGCCAGTGGTAACGCACGAGGTATTCCATCGCTTCGGGCGAGAAGCCTTGGACCTGGCTCCCGTAAGGCTCGGCCAATCGTTTGACGAAATGGGCGGCAAGCAGAGGGATATCCTCGGGCCGCTCGCGCAGCGGTGGGATCCTAAGCGTGACCACGTTGATCCGGTAATAGAGATCCTCGCGGAAATCCCCCGCCCGCACCGCCTGCTCCAGGTCCACGTGGCTCGCGCAGATGATCCGCACATCCACCGCGACGGTCTCGACGCTCCCCACCGGCCGCACCCTCATTTCCTGGATCGCGCGCAGCAGCTTGGCTTGGAAAGGCTTGGGCATGTCGCCGATCTCATCCAAGAACAAGGTGCCCCCGTCGGCGGCCCGGAACAAGCCTTCGTGGTCCCGAATCGCGCCAGTGAAGGCCCCCTTTTTATGGCCGAATAGTTCCGACTCGAACAGATGTTCTGGAATGGCGCTGCAATTGACGGCGACAAACGGCCGCTCCCGCCGTGGCCCTGCCTGATGGATCGCTCTGGCCAAGAGCTCCTTGCCTGTCCCGCTCTCGCCGTGAATGTATACGCTCGCCCGGCCCTGCGCCAAGCGCGCCACCTGGTCGAGCAGGTCTGCCATCCGCGGGCTTTGGGTAATGATTCCGCCGCGCCACCCCCCTGTTTCCTCGGGTTGACGCGTCCCGAAGCTCAGCTCCATCGCCTGCCTGACCTGACGCACCAGTTCCTTATTGTCCACCGGCTTGGTCAAAAACCCAAATACCCCCCGCTTGGTAGCGTCTACAGCGTCACGGATGGTGCCATGGGCAGTCAGGATGATGATCGGCAGCGTAGGGCAGCGGGCGTGGATGGCCTCGAACAACGCCATGCCATCCATGCCGTCCATCATCAAATCGGTCACCACTACATGCGGCCTAAACAACGGCAGCTGCGCCAAAGCTTCTTCACCGCTGGTCACCGGTTTGACGGCAAACCCGGCCGCGCTCAAGCGTACGGCGAGTAAGCGCAAAAACCCTTCTTCGTCGTCGACCAACAGAACCCGTTTGCGTGAGTCTGACATTGATCTACGGCGTATCTATGGGATGTAAGTTTTGTTCAATCGCCTTCAACGCGTCCAATTTGGCCCGTGCGTCTTTGAGCGCGTGGGTACACTCCTGAAAGCGCTGCCTTGTTTGCTTGACCTGTCTGCACTGTCGAGCCAGTTTCTGCGCCAATGCCTGGTGATGCCGCTCTAACTCACGCCAGCGCCGAGCTAAGGCTATATAGTAAGCCAATAACCGGCGGGTGGGTAAATCCTGGGTTTTCGCCAACCCCACCGTAAACAGCTCGATCGCCTGCGGCAGTTCGCGGCCGCTGCAATCCGGCGCGAGCAGCAAGGCAAACGCCAGATGCAGCCCCACTCCCGGCCCCGGCGCAAGCGCGTGGAAACGCTGCAGCCATTCACATTCGGCTTGGCGCTGAAAGGGCTGCAGCTCGGCCAAATAACCCAAGTAATTTACCAGCTCCGGCAAAGTATAAAGCACATAATTCGGTTTCTGGAGCGAATACTCTACCGCCTGCCGGGATGGCACCGGTTTGGGCGGCTGCACGGTGCATCCTGCGCCAAGGCATAGGCTCAAACCGAGCCAGCCGACACGTGCCATAAAGCGCGCAAGCAAGCTAAGCCCCATCTTGCGGGATGGTGACTCGAAAATAGGCGCCCCGCCCGCGCGGGGGATCGAGGATTTCCACCCGCCCCCGATGCAGGGCCACGCATTCGCTAACGATCGCCAGCCCCAAGCCGGTTCCCTCTATCCCCAACTTGCGCCCGGTGGAACCCCGATACAGCGCGTCGAACACCCGTTTGCGCTCCTTAGGTGGAATCCCGGGACCTTCATCCTGCACCTCGAAATACAGCGTGCCTTCCTTTTGGAATAACGTCACCAGGATTTCACTTCCCTGCGGCGCGTATTTGACCGCATTGGAAAGCAGATTGTCCACCATCGAGCGCAACAACTCTGCAAATCCACAGAGCCGCGCCGCGGTTAACCGGCTTTGCAGGCGAATTTCTTTGGCGCGCAGGCGGACGCGATAATCTTCAATCACTTCCTCAACCAAGCGCGCCATGTCGACCGGCTGCGGGCGCAGCGTCGCATCGACTTGCGGCAACTGGCTGTAACGGATCAAATCTTCGATCATCCGATGCAGCCGCTTGGTGTTGTCGAATACGATCTGGACGATCTCGGCCTGTTCCTGGGTCAACTCTCCGACCACTTGCTCAGCCAGCAATTCAACGCCCTCGTGAATATTGGCCAAAGGGGTTTTCAGCTCGTGGGAAATGTTGCGCATAAAACGCTGCTTTTCCGCCTCGAGCATAGCAAGCCGGGTTCTAAGCCAGTCCAAGCGCCTACCGAGCGCCTCCAAGTCACGCGGCCCCTGCACTCTGATCGGCTGATCAAAGCCTTTATCCCCCAACTTGCGAATGGCCGCATCGAGCTGGCGAATGGGGCGAATGATCAATACGACGAAAAATATCAACAACGACCCTGCCACCGGCAGCAGGACCCCAAGGTGCCTGAGCGTCTGTTGCTGGCCTTCCTTGGAGCGTTGCTCCAGCGCCTTGAGATCTTTGGCCACGAGCAGATTGCTCCGTTGCCAGATTTGACTGGCCAACTGGCGCAAAACCGAAAACTGATCCACCTCGGCTCCCTTGATCTGGACAGGAATCCTAGGATCCAGCAGCAGCGCATACAGGTCAAACTCGTAGCCCGCCAGCTTAGCCAACAGGCCAGACAGCTCTGCCTCCTCGGCCATCTCTTGCAACGCTTTAAGCTCGGCGGCAAAGTTTAAGCGCATCTTTCGGTAATGCTCAAACAACCCCGGATCGGCCAGGATCAGAGACTGCCTGGCGTTGCGCTCCATCGCGATCAGGTGTTCCAACACCATGCGGCTGCTATGCGTCATCCGCACCGCTCGATAGACTACCGCCTGACTGGAACGAGTCAGATTTTCCAGAGAATACAGCGCCGACCCCAAAGCCAAAAGCAGGGGCAAAAGCACCAAGCCAAAAGCCGCCAACAACAGGGTAGCCAGCGAAGGGAAGCGCAACGGTTTCAACACGCCGGAAGGGGAAAAGCCAAGACCTCGGCGATGGCAGCGCGCCCTGTGGCCAGCATCAGAACCCGGTCTACCCCTAAAGCCACTCCCGAGCACTCTGGCAGCCCGGCCTCCAGCGCCGCCAGAAACGCCTCGTCCACGGGCACAGACGGCATCCCGGCGCGCCGGCGCCAGGCCAAATCGGCCTCGAACCGGGCGCGTTGCTCGCGCGGATCGGTCAGCTCGCGGTAACCGTTGGCAAGCTCTACGCCGTCCACGAACACCTCAAACCGATCCGCCACTTGAGAATCGTCCGGTTTGAGCCGGGCCAGCGCCGCCAGGCAGGCCGGGAAATCGCAGACGAAGACCAAGGTGCCGCGAGGAAGATTGGGTTGCACCGCGTGGGAGAACAACAAATCGAGCCATAGGCTGCGTTCCTGCCCACAGATCGAGGCCGCCTCCGGCAGGCCCAAAACCTGCGCCTGCCGCGCCAACGCAGTCAACGGCGCCTGCCAAGAAGCGCCTACGTATTCCTCAAACAATTCCCCGTAGCGCAAGCGCACTTGCCCTTGCGCGCGCCCGTCCAACAGCTCATGCAAGAGCAAGGCGACCTCGTCCATCAGCCGAGGCAAATCGAAGCCGACCCGGTACCATTCCAGCAGGGTAAATTCTGGATTATGCCAACGCCCTGCTTCCCCGCGCCGAAACGCCTTGCAGACTTGGTAAATCGCGCCGGAACCTGCGGCCAAAAGCCGCTTCATGGCAAACTCCGGGGAAGTTTGCAAGTACAAGGTGCAAGCTCCCCCGTCCACCGGGAAAGCATCCAAGTGCGGATCGGTCCCCACCGTCGGCCAAAGCAGCGGCGTCTCTACTTCGAGTACGCCGGCGCGGCGGAAGAAAGCGCGGATCTTTTCTAATAACGCGGCCCGCCGGCGCAGCAGCTCAAGACTGCAAGCAGGCCGCCAAAACGGGCTATTTGCCGACGCGGGAGACGTACTCACCGGTACGCGTGTCTATCTTGAGGACCTCACCGACCTGGATGAACAACGGCACGCGCACCACCGCCCCGGTTTCGAGTTTTGCCGGTTTGCTGCCGCCGGCCGAGGTGTCCCCGCGCACTCCGGGATCGGTCTCGACCACGGCCAGCTCGACGAAATTGGGCGGGGTAACGGCGATGGGCACCCCGTTCCACAAAGTAACCGTGCACAGGCTCTGTTCTTTCAACCACTGTTTGGCTTCGCCTACCGCCTGGGCGTCGGCGGAAACCTGCTCGAAGGTGTTGGGATCCATGAAGTACCAGAACTCGCCGTCGTTATACAAATACTGCATCTCTTTATCCACGACGTCGGCGCCCTCGAGGCTTTCACCGGACTTGAACGTCCGCTCCAGAACCCGGCCGGTCCTGAGGTTCCGGAACTTGACGCGGTTGAACGCTTGCCCCTTGCCGGGCTTGACGAACTCGTTCTCCAAGATCGCGCACGGGTCGCCGTCCAACAGCACTTTTAACCCGGGCTTGAATTCGTTGGTACTATAGGTGGCCATGTCGAATACGTCCTTTGGAAAGTTGAAAGCGATGCTCATTATACCCCAACCTTCCGCCTTGCCCGCCTGGCAAAGGGAATTGGCGCAGGGCTTCCGCTCGCCAGCGGAGCTTTTGGCGTTTCTTAGGCTGCCCCAGAACCTCTGGAGCGAGGAAGCGGAACGAGCGTTCCCTTTTCGCGTCCCCCGCGGGTTTGCCGCCCGGATGCGCCCCGCCGACCCCAACGACCCGCTGCTGCGCCAAGTATTGCCCCAGGCCGGCGAAACTTTGTGGGCCCCTGGCTTCGTCAGCGATCCGGTCGGCGACGCGCAGGCCAGAAAAGCCAAAGGGGTGCTGCACAAATACCACGGCCGCGCCCTGCTCATCGCCACCGGCGCTTGCGCGATCCATTGCCGCTATTGCTTTAGGCGCGAGTACCCTTACCCAGACGAGCAACTTAACCCCAGCCGGCTTCAGGCGGCGCTGCACTATCTGCGCAGCGAGTCTGCAATCCAAGAAGTGATCCTAAGCGGGGGCGACCCTCTGATGCTGAGCGATACGCGCCTTCGCGCCTTGATCCAAGCGCTAAGCGAGATCGCCCACATCCGCAGGCTACGCATCCACAGCCGGTTGCCTATCGTCTTGCCCAGCCGCATCACTGCGGAGCTCGCGCAAACCCTGGCCGCGACCCGCTTGCACTGCGTGATGGTGGTCCACGCCAATCACCCCAACGAAATCGACACCGCAGTGGCCAAGGCCGTCTCGAGGCTGCGCGCGCAGGGCATTTGGGTGCTGAACCAAAGCACCCTGCTCAAAGGGGTAAACGACGATGTGGAGACTTTAGTCGCTTTGCAGGAGAAGGCGTTTGCCGCCGGTATCCTGCCTTACTACTTGCACTTGCTCGACCGCGTTCGCGGAACGGCCCACTTTGAAGTTCCCGAAGCCGAAGCCAAAACGCTTTACGACCAACTGCGTCGCCGGCTGCCTGGCTACTTAGTGCCCCGCCTTGCCCGCGAGCACGCCGGGGCCCCGTACAAGACGTGGCTTTAAGCGTTCACCATTCTTTCTTCAACAGCTTCAGCTTGCCCGGCTTGCCATTCCATTCTTCGGCGTCCGGCAAAGGACTTTTGACTTCGGTGATGACCGGCCATTTTTTGGCCAATTCGGCGTTTAGCTGGATGAATACCCGTTGCTCCTCGGGCACCTCGTCCTCGGAGTAAATCGCGTTCACGGGGCATTCAGGCTCGCACAAGGTGCAGTCGATGCACTCGTCCGGATCGATCACCAGCATGTTGGGTCCCTCGCGGAAGCAATCGACCGGACAAACGTCCACGCAGTCGGTGTACTTGCAATTGATGCAATTTTCAGTGACGACGAAAGCCATGACTAAAGCTCTGCAAGTGATTTCAAACCGCTTGATTATACACCGCCCCTTAAGGGCGAAAAACGGGCAGGCTTTTACCCGCAAGACCAGATATAATAAAAAAGAATATTTATAATCCTCCATCCGCAGATGAAACTCCAACAGCTACGTTACATCTGGGAAATCGCCCACCACGGCCTCAATGTCTCGGCGACCGCAGAAAGCCTGTACACTTCGCAACCTGGAATCAGCAAGCAGGTTCGCCAACTGGAAGACGAGCTGGGAATTCCGATCTTCGCCCGCAACGGCAAACAACTGACCGAGATCACCCCCGCGGGCAAGCTGATCGTGGAACTGGCCGGGGAAATCTTGCACAAAGCCCAAAACATCCGCCGCATCGCCGAGGAATATCGCGACGAACAATGCGGCACCTTGGCCATCGCCACCACTCATACCCAAGCGCGCTACGCCTTGCCGCCGGTGGTCAAACAGTTCATGGCGCGCTACCCGCGGGTGGCTTTGACCATGCATCAGGGCACCCCGATGCAGATTGCCGATCTGGCGGCCCGCGGCGTCGTCGATTTGGCCATCGCCACCGAAGCGATGGAGCTGTTCGAGAACCTGGTGATGCTCCCGTGCTATCAATGGAACCGCTGCGTTCTCGTTCCCACGGGGCATCCCTTGAGCGAAAAACAACCCTTGACTTTGCAGGACGTCGCCGCCTGGCCGTTGATCACCTATGTCTTTGGTTTCACCGGCCGCTCCAAGCTCGATGAAGCTTTTGCCCAGCACGGCCTGCAACCGCGCCTGGCGCTGACCGCGGTCGATGCCGACGTGATCAAAACTTATGTGCGCTTAGGCTTGGGCGTGGGCATCGTCGCCAAGATGGCCTACGATCCCAAGGCCGATCAGGATCTCGTCGCCCTAGACGCCAGTCACCTGTTCGGTCCCAGCGTCACCAAGATCGGCCTGCGCCGGGACATGTTCGTGCGCCGGTTCATCTACGACTTTATCGAATTGTTCGCCCCCCACCTGACCCCAAAGCGGGTCCAGCAAGCGCTGAAACTGCGCGATAAGCGCGAGATCGACGCGCTGTTCGAAGGGATCGAGCTTCCCTGTCACTAAGGCTTGCGATGGATGCCGCATTCCTTCTTGGCGCTCTCCTCCCACCACCAGCGCCCCTCGCGCTCGGGCTGGTGGGGCAGGACCGGGCGGGTGCAGGGCTCGCAACCGATGCTGCGGAAGCCGCGCAGGTGCAGTTCGTTGAAGGGAACCTTGAAGGTCTCGATGTAATCGAAGACTTGGATCGAGGTCCAGTTGGCCAGCGGGTTGAATTTGAACAACTCCCCGCTGCGCCCGGTAAAGGTCTGATCCAACTCGACTTCCGCCAAATGCTTACGGGTGTCCGGGCTTTGATCGCGGCGCTGGCCGCTGATCCAGGCGTCTAGGGTGGCGAGCTTGCGCCGCAGCGGATTGACCTTGCGGATCTGGCAGCATTCCTGATGGCCGTCGCGGTAAAAGCTGAACAAGCCTTTGCGGCGGACCAGATCGCGGATCTCTTCGGCATCCGGGTATAGAACGTCCAACTCGATTGGATAGCGTTCGCGCACCTGCTCTATAAAACGATAGGTCTCCGGGTGCAGGCGGCCAGTGTCCAAAGTAAACACCTGAACCTGGTCGCGCAGCCTGCAGGCCATATCGATCAAGACCACGTCTTCGGCCCCGCTAAAGGCGATGGCGACGTGCTCAAACTGCTCCAGAGCGGCTTTTAAGATGGCGTGCGGCTTTTTGTTGGCCAAAACGCCTTGCCAATGGGCTAGGTCAAAACTCATGTTTGGCTTCGACACGTATGGCTGAAATAGTTCTGGAGAAATTCATCGAAACTCAACCGGTCTTCGGCTTCGATCCGCCGCTGCTCCTCCAGGGACCGGCGGGAAATGCCCGCGAACCAGGCCAGGCGATCCTGAGGCAAAGGGCGTCCGCGGAAGTAAGCGGCGTGCTCCTGCGATTTCTTCAAGGCAAAGCGGGCAAAAGACTGCCCGCTGGCCTGCAGCTGCGCCAAGAGCCTGGCCGAAGGGGTCAGCTCAGAATTTAGAAGCCGTTGCCGGTGAAATTCTAGACTGGCTCGATAAGGTTTGCTCGGTAAAGAGTCGTCCAACAACTCGCATAAAGGCAAAAGCGCGGTAAAAATTTCCTCGGCCCAGGCGCGCAAAGGCACCGCGCGGTCCGCGCGGACCAGACTCAGCTTCGGGTCGCGCCCGCGCCGGGCGGTGGCGAGCAAGTTGGCTTGGATTGCTTGGCTCTCGCTTGGGGTTTGGGGCGGGCTGTGCTCAAGCAGGCAGTACAGCAGAAAAGCCTCAAGGAAATAGATCGCCTGAAGGTCGATCCCCAAAGGCTCATAGGGATTTAAGTCGAGCGCCCGCACTTCCACGTACTTTACTCCCCGCCGGCGCAGCGCCAGCGTCGGCCGCTCGCCGGGTTCAGTCGGCTGCTTGGGGCGCACGAGGCTGTAATACTCGTTCTCAATTTGCAAGAGATTGGCGTTGAGTTGCCGGTAGTCGCCATCGACTTTGACCCCGATGGCCTGGTACGGCGGATAAGGGGTCTCGATGGCGCGGCACAGACCGTCGGCGTATTCTTCCAGGGTGTTGCAGGAAATGTACAGCTCGGCTTGGGCCGGATTCTTGTAGCCGATATCGCTCATCCTCAGGGACGTAGCGTAAGGCAGGCCATACGTGTCGGGCGCCAGCAGCGCGAACCCGACCGGAATCCCTCCCCGACACTCCAAAAACGCCCGGCTCACCACCGGCGACGCCCCGAATAGATAAAGCAAAAGCCAGCCGTAGCGTTTGAGGTTGCGGATCAGGGCAAAATAGGCCGCCGCCTGAAATTCCCGCGGCGGGCGGTCGTCCGCGAAGATGTCTTGCAGAATCGGCCACAACCCCTCGGCGACCGAATAGTTGTAATGGATCCCGGCGATGGCCTGCATCGCGCGACCGTAACGGTAGCTCAAACCCACTCGGTAAATGTGCTTCATCCGCCCGAGGTTAGAATTCCCGTAACGGGCAATGGGAATGTCGTCGTCGCGCGCAAAGCCTATGGGCATGCTGGTGACCAGAAGGATCTCTTCAGGGGCCAGATGCCGGTAAACGCAGCGGTGGATCTCGTCCAGGAACTCTAGAGTGGCAAGACCGTCGGCGTAGGCCGGAGTGATAAATTCCAACAACGCCTCGGAATAATCGGTGGTGATGTAAGGATGGGTGAGGGCCGAACCCAAGCCTTCGGGATGCGCCGTCTTAGCGATCTGGCCTGAAGCGGTAATGCGCAGGCTTTCTTTCTCCAAGCCGACCAACCCATGCGCCAGCAAGGCGGCGCCTGCGCGCCGGGCAAGCTGCTTAAGACGTTGATGAAACAAGCCGTTCAACGCGGCGATTCCTGGTTCTTGATCTAGGCTTATTAAAAGTTAGCCCGTAAAAAACCCGGGCTCGGCCCGGGTTCAATAAGATAAGTCTTTAGGTATTGGACGACTCGATCTTTAGCTTAAGACCTTGGGGGAAACATCGGCGCTAGAGAGGCGCTGCTTGTCGCCATCGGGCGAGTTGCCGCAACCGACCAGGCTCAAGGTCGCCAACACGATCGCCAGGATACCGAGAGTCTTTTTCATGTTTTCCTCCTCGTCGTGCTAATTAAATTTTACAGTCAACTGTGCTCGGCGCACGTCGTCTTTATATCCAAATCGGATAAAAAATTCAACTCATGTTTACAACCTAAGCTGGCTGGAAAACGCGCATAAAAAACTCAAGGGAAATCCCTTGAGTTTAGGAGGAAACCTCGCTTAATCAGTTGGCGATTTTTACACCAAAGCTGCTGCTCGGTGGCCTTTGGGTTTCCTTATCCGGGTTTGAACAGCCGACCAAACTCAGAGCTATTCCTACAAGCACAAGGATTTGCAAGACCCTCCTCATACTCTCCTCCTCACCGTACTCAAGTTCGGGATTCCTTGGCTACCAAAAATTAATAAAGAAGTCAAGACCAAAGTTTGACTTTTGGATTATTCCCGCTCATCCACGCCACCCAAATGATGGCAAAACAGCGGGTCATCCCTAACCCGCTGTTTTAACTTACCGCTTCAGATGCGCGAGCACCTTCTCCAGGCTGTCTTTGGCGTCCCCGAACAGCATCCTCGTGTTGTCGCGGAAGAACAGCGGGTTGTCCACGCCGGCGTAGCCGGTCGCCATGCTGCGCTTTAGCACGATGCAGGTTTTGGCCTTCCATACTTCCAGCACCGGCATCCCGGCGATGGGACTGTTGGGGTCCTCTTGCGCCGCCGGATTGACGATGTCGTTGGCGCCGATCACCACCGCAACGTCGGTTTCGGGGAAGTCCTCGTTGATCTCGTCCATCTCAAAGACGATGTCGTAAGGCACTTTGGCCTCGGCCAGCAGCACGTTCATGTGCCCGGGCATTCTTCCGGCCACCGGGTGGATGCCAAAGCGAACGTTGACGCCCTTGGCGCGCAAGGTCTTGACGATCTCGGCCACCACGTACTGGGCCTGGGCCACCGCCATGCCGTAGCCTGGCACGATGATAACGTTCTTGGCCTCGGCCAACAGGCTTGCTGTCTCCTCCGGATCGATCGCCTGAACCTCGCCTGTCACCCCTGCTGCCGACGCTCCGCCTTCGGTGCCGAAACCACCGGCGATGACGCTCAGGAAATTACGGTTCATCGCCCGGCACATAATGTAGGACAGGATCGCGCCGGAGGAACCCACCAGCGCGCCGGTGACGATGAGCAGGTCGTTGGCGAGCATGAAACCGGTGGCCGAGGCCGCCCAGCCCGAGTAGCTGTTGAGCATGGACACCACCACCGGCATGTCGGCGCCGCCGATGGCCATCACCATGTGCACCCCGAAGGCAAACGCGATCAGGGTCATCAGGCTCAAGGGGATCATCCCGACCCCGACGCTCTCGGCGTTGAGGAACCACTTGCCAAGCAGCACCGCCGCCACCAGCATGGCCAGATTGATCCAATGCCGGGCCGGGAGCAACACCGGCTTGCCGGAGATTTTCCCGCACAGCTTGCCAAAAGCGACCACCGAGCCGGTAAAGGTCACCGCCCCGATCAGCACGCCCAGGTAAATCTCCAGCTCATGGAGAGTCTTGGCAGCGCCTACAAAGCTCGCGGTGGGGTCGATGTAGTTGGCAAAGCCGATCAGTACGGCCGCCAGTCCCACCAGGCTGTGCAGGATCGCCACCAGCTCCGGCATCTGGGTCATCTGCACCCGCCGCGCCACAGTCACGCCCACCGCTCCGCCGATGGCCATCGCCGAAACGACCAGTCCGTACGTGGTCACGCGCTCCGACAGCACCGTAGCGAGAATCGCCAGAGCCATGCCGAGGATGCCGTAGAGGTTGCCGGGGCGGGCGGTCTCCGGATGGCTCAAGCCTCTAAGGGCCAGGATGAACAAAACGGTCGCGGCAATATACGAAACGAGAATGACGCCTGCGGGCATGTCACACCCCCTTCCGGAACATGCCGAGCATGCGCTGCGTCACCCAGAACCCGCCAAAGATGTTGACGCTGGCGATCAGCACCGCCACCCAAGCCAAGAGCTTGAGCACCACGCCCGGCGAGGAAATCTGGAGTAAAGCGCCGATCACGATGATTCCAGAAATAGCGTTCGTCACGCTCATCAAGGGGGTATGCAAAGCCGGCGTGACGTTCCAGATCACCATGTAGCCGACAAAGCACGCCAGCACGAACACGGTAAAGTGCGCCAAAAACTCCGCCGGCGCGACCAGGCCGATGCCGTACAACCCCAATCCCCCAAGGGCCATGAGCGCTGCGTGGAACCACGCGGTGGGGAGCTTGCGCTTGGCCTTTTTGGCTTCGACCGGCGGGGCCGCCACGGCGCCGGCCGGTTTTTCCTCTTTGGAGACCGGGATGGGCGGCGGCGGCCAGGTGATCTTGCCCTCCTTCATGACCGTCGCGCTGCGAATCACCACGTCGTCCATGTTGACGTGGATATGGCCGTCCTTTGCCGGGCACAGATCGGCCAAAAGATGGCGCAGGTTGGTGGCGTAGAGCTGGCTGGCGGTGGTCGGCATGCGGCTGGGAAGATCGGTGTAACCGACGATGGTGACGCCGTATTTTTTCACCACCTTGCCCGGCTCAGTGAGCTCGCAGTTGCCCCCCTGCTCGGCCGCCAGGTCCACGATCACGCTGCCCTCCTTCATGGTCTCCACCATCGCTTTGGTGATCAGCTTGGGCGCAGGCTTGCCCGGAATCAGGGCGGTGGTGATGATGATGTCCACCTCCATAGCCTGGCGGGCGAAAAGCTCCATCTCGCGGCGGACGAACTCCTCGCTCACTTCCTTGGCGTAGCCGCCTTCGGTCTTGACCGCTCCTTCGGGCATCTCGACCTGGAGGAACTCGGCGCCCAAGCTTTCGACCTGATCGCGCACCTCCGGGCGCACGTCGAAAGCGCGCACAACCGCCCCCAGACTCACCGCCGCCCCGATGGCCGCCAGACCCGCCACGCCGGCGCCGATGACCAGCACTTTGGCCGGCGGAATCTTGCCCGCGGCGGTGACCTGGCCGGTGAAGAAGCTGCCAAAATGCTCGGCCGCCTCGATCACCGCCCGATAGCCTGCGCAGTTGGCCATGGAGCTTAAAGCATCCATCTTCTGCGCGCGCGAGATCCTTGGGATGCAGTCCATCGCCAAGACGGTGGCCTTTTTGGCTGCAAGCTTTTCCAGCAGCTCAGGATGCTGGGCCGGCCAGATAAAACCGATCAAGGTCCCGCCCTCGCGTAGCAAATACGCTTCCTCGCCGCAGTAAGGATGCGTCTCGGGCGGGCGGACTTTCAAGACGACGTCGGATTCCGCCCATAAGCGGCGAGCGTCCTCGACGATTTCCACCCCTACCTCGCGGTAAGCGTCGTCGGGGAAATTGGCCTCGGCTCCGGCGCCGGCCTCGATTGCCACGGCAAACCCCAATTTCTGCAGCTGTTCGGCCACTTGCGGTGTGACCGCCACCCGGCGCTCTCCCGGGTGGACTTCTTTAGGCACCCCGATTTTCATTGCTTTTGTTCTCCTCTCATTCGTTTTTTCAGGCACACAATGACTTGGGCAGGTTTTGCCGCCGCCATCCTAAGCAGAATCGCCAGAAAGGGTCAAGCAGCAAAAACCTTAGCGCCTAAAAAAACGCCGGGTTCATCGCCGCGCAAGAGCTTAAAAGCCCTTGCGACTCTGGCACGAACAAGGAGCGCACTTGCGCCACCGCGCGGCGCATGTCGGCGAAATCGGCGCTTTCCCTTCCGGGAAGAGGATCGCCCAGCCAAACCGCGCGACCTTCGGCGATCATCCGTTCGTGGACCTTGGCCAGATCGCGCGTCAAACGCTTTGGCGCCCAATCCATTGCCCAGCGGTAAACCAAAGCGCGCAGGCGGTCGATACTCAGATCGACCCAGCGCCGATGGACTCGCCCAAGGTCGAAAATGTGCACCGGCTTGCCGGTGGCACAGGCTTCGGTCAACATGGAAACGCTGTCGCCGGTAACTACGATCTGATCCGCCAGGGCCAAATAGGCGTAATAGGGGTTGTCCGCGCGCGCGCGCGACCAGCCAAACAGATGCGCTGGAGCCGTGATTTGCGCCGCAAACGCCTCCAAAATCCCTCTTGCCGTGCGCGCGCTGGTGGTCACCAGCAGCGAGCCTCCAAGGGCGCCCGCCAGCTCGTTCACCTGCACCGCCAAGACCCGCGCCGCCGCCCGGTCCAAAACGTAAGGACCGCTTGAGCCGCCGATCAGAACCGCCACGTAAGGCCGCGGCAGGTGCGCCAGTTTGGGCCGCCAGTAGCTCGCTTCCTGAGCCAGGCGCGCCGGGGTGACCCGATGCAGCGTGGCGCTGTTGTGGAGGACGTTGGGCCGCTGCGGGAGACGGTACTGGGGCGTGGTGATGACCAGATCGAAGCGCTCTAGGCGCCTCCAGGGCCGGCCGATGTGCACGAGCCGCACCCGCTTGCCGGCTTTGGCGGCTTGGTTTTGAATCCAGAAGCAAATGGGCTCGTTGCGCGCGGAGGCGGAAATGATCAAATCGGGCCAAGGCGGGGTGAGCGGATCGGATTGCTGCCTCCGAATTCCGGCCAAGGACGCCTTAAGCAGCAGGTACGGCACGCCGCGGCGATACGCAAAGCGCTTGACTTCAAACGGCCAACCCAAGGTTTCGGCCAGCGCCAGCACTTGGGAGTTTTCGCCCGCGCGGTGGTTGAGCAGCACCCACACCCGAGGCGCTGCAGCGAAGGGTTCCTGAGTTAGCCGGCGGTTCAACATGGACCAACACCCCGCTTGATCCGACAAAAAAACAACAAATTGTATTTTTGACGCAAATCTACTACAGTCTGTGACTTAAAACAAGCCGATTGTTAAAATGCTTTTCAAAGAAAGCCTTTTGGAAAACCGCCCATGTATCTTTTGTGGAAGAAAATCTCGCGTTTTTTGATCCTGGCCGCTACCGCGCCGTTTTTGTCCAAACCGCGGCAGATCGCGCTGGAACGGTATCTGCGCGGCCGCGAAGAGGCGCGCAAGCTCGCTTTGTGCGATGCGGTGATCGTCTCCTATGGGAAGAGCGGCCGGACCTGGCTGCGGGTGATGCTGTCGCGCTTTTATCAGACCAAGCACCGTTTGCGTACCCAGCAGTTGTTGGGTTTTGACAACTTGCACCGCAAACACCCGGCCATTCCCAAACTGTTCTTTACGCACGACAACTACTTGAAAGATTACACGGGACACGCCGACTCCAAAGTCGATTACTACGGCCGCAAGGTCGTGCTTCTCGTGCGCGACCCAAGAGACGTGGCCGTATCGCAGTTTTTCCAGTGGAAGTTCCGCATGCGCCCGGGCAAAAAAGACCTCAACCGCTACCCGCCGCACGGGGAAGAGGTTTCCTTGTTCGACTTCGTCATGAACCCAGACTGCGGCCTGCCCAAGATCATCGAGTTTTTAAACCTCTGGGCGCGGGAAATCCCCAAGTTCCGTTCTCTGCTGCTGGTCCGCTATGAGGACTTACGCGCTGACACCGCCAAAGAGCTTAGGCGCATCACCGACTTTCTGGGAACACCGGGGAGTGCGGCGGAAATCGAAGACGCCGTCGCTTACGCCTCGGTGGAAAACATGCGCAAATTAGAGCAGGAAAAGAAGTTCTGGCTCAGCGGCAGCCGCCTGATCCCTAAGGACAAGTCCAATCCCGATTCTTACAAGGTGCGCCGCGCCAAAGTGGGCGGCTGGCGCGATTATTTCGACGACGCGCAGGCCGCGGCGATCGATGCGCTGCTGGAACGCCTGCACCCTATGTTTGGCTATACCGCAACGACTTCCAAGGTGGCCAGCTTATGAACTACTGCGTTTTCATCCACACCAATCACAAACAATACCTCGGCGCTCTGGTCGCGCAGTATTCGATGAAGCGCAACTCGGCTCATGCCGACCGCTTCGATGTGCGCATCATCCACCATAAGGACTACCCTATTTTTCGCGAGATGGAGGGCAAACCTTTCTTGCGCGACGGTGTAAAGCGGCTCTGGCGCAACGAGGACCTGCAATCCTTCACTCCTTTGCGCTTTGCCCCGCCGGAGATCATGGGTTACCAGGGGCGGGCGGTGGTGGTCGATCCGGACATCTTTGCCGTAGGCGATATCTGGGAACTGCTCTCGCGCGACATGCAGGGGCACGCGATCCTGTGCCGCAGGCGCACAGGCCCCAAATGGTGGCTGGACCGCTGCTACGCCTCGAGCGTGATGCTCCTAGACTGCCAAAAGCTCACCCACTGGCGCTGGCAGGAGCAGTTTCGGGCGCTGTTTGAGTTTAAGCTCGATTACATGGACTGGATCGGGCTGCGCACCGAGACCGCCTCCATCGGCTTGTTCGAGCCGGAGTGGAACGATTTCGACCGCCTTACCCCGCGCACCAAACTCCTGCACAACACGCGCAGATTAACCCAGCCGTGGAAGACCGGGCTTCCCATCGACTGGACGCCCAACGAGCGCTTCCGCCTGTTTCCTCCCATCGGCTGGCTGATGCGCGCGCGCCGAAGGCTTTTCGGCGACCACGCCCTGCTCGGCACCTACAAGCGCCATCCCGACCGCAACCAGGAGCGCCTGTTCTTCGGCCTGCTGAAGGAATGCCTAGAACAAGGCATCCTTACCGAAGAGCGGCTGCAAGAGGAAATGCGCCAGAATCACATCCGCCACGACGCCTTGGAAGTGCTGGAAAAAACCCCACCTCTAGGACCTCCGGGCGATCCGCTCAATCTGGGCTGGGCAAGACAGGCAGCATAAGCGCCGTAAGCGGGGCGGGTTTGCCGATTAGAAACCCCTGCGCGCAGTCGCACCCGAGCTCTTTGAGCTTGCGGTATTGCGCTACCGTCTCGACCCCTTCGGCGGTCACCTTGAGCCCCAAACTGTGGCCTAAGTTGATGAGGCTCGAGACCACGGTAAGGTCGTGTGGATTTTCGGTCATGCCGCAGACGAAGCTGCGGTCGATCTTCAAGCCGGCTAAGGGCAGGCGGGTCAGGTAACTGAGCGAAGAGTAGCCGGTGCCGAAGTCGTCAATTAAGGTGCCAACCCCTAAACTTTGCAGCTTGGCTAAGGTCTCGATCGCGGCTTCGGGATCCGCCATCGCCACCGATTCGGTGAGCTCGAGCTTCAGGCAGTAAGGCTCAAGCTCAGACCCGACAAGCGCCTGCTCGAGAAAAGCCACGAGGCGATCGTTCAACTGGCGCGCCGAAACGTTGACTGCTACCGGGATCGGTCCGAACTTGGCGCGCACCTGCGGATAGTCGGTAACGACCTGGCGCAGCACCCATTCCCCTACCTCTTCTATCCACCCGCGTGCCTCCAGCAGCGGGACGAACTCGGCCGGGCTGACCGGGCCAAGCCCCGCAGGGGACCAGCGCAACAAGGCCTCTAGCCCGGCGACCCGGCCGCTGTTTAGCTCGATCTGGGGCTGATAATGGAGTTCAAATTCCCTCCGCGCGAGCGCCTGGCAGAGCGCCTCCTCCAGCCTCAACCGGCGCGAGTTTGCGGCATGGAGCGCGCTGTCGTAGCGGCAGAGGCGGCTATTTAAACGCTTGGCCTGATACAGGGCAAAGTCGGCGTGACGGATGAGTTCATCCAGGCTTTGGGCGTCGCCTGGATAGACGGCGATGCCGCAGCTTGCGCTCACCTTTTTCTCCACTTCCCCAAGCTGAAACGGTTGGGCGAAGCGTTCTAAGAGTTTTGCAGCGACCCCTTCGGCCGCTTGGGGAGACTCCAGATCGTTCAGGATAATGGCGAATTCGTCCCCGCTCAAGCGCGCGACCACATCGCCAAAGCGCGGGGCTTCCTGCTTGCGCACCGCGCTTCTAAGCCGCCGAGCGACCTGCTGCAGGAGGCAATCGCCCACTTGATGCCCCAAGCTGTCGTTGATCGCCTTGAACCGGTCCAGGTCGAGCAAAAGCAAGGCGATGAATTTGCCGGTGAAGCGGGTGTGCAGCATGGCTTGCCTTAATTCGGCGCGGAAGGTGAGGCGGTTGGGCAGATCGGTCAAGTGATCAAAATGCACCAGCCGTTCCAGTCCCTGGCGTTCCCCCCAAATACGCTGCGACAGGTCCGCAAACACCGCCACATAGTGGCTTACTTGACCTTGATCGTCGACGAGGACAGAAATCCTAAGCCATTCCGGATACACCTCCCCGTTCTTGCGTCGGTTCCAAATTTCTCCCTGCCACTGGCCGATCTCTTTAAGGCTCTGCCACATCTTGCGGTAGAATTCCCGATCGTGGTGGCCAGACTGAAACACTTTAGGGGTTTTACCGAGCAGTTCCTCCTTGCGGTAACCGGTGATGGCAACCAGCGCGGGGTTGACGTACACGATATTCTGTTTGGCGTCGGTGATGAGAATGCCCTCGCTGGCCTGCTCGAACACCCTGGCCGCCAAATTTTGCTGCTGCTCCAAGTGCCTGCGCTGTTGCCGTTCAACTAAGACAAGCGCCAAAAACTCGGCAAACCTTTTGACCTCGAACTCGTCTTCGGCCGAAAACCGCTCACCGTCCTTGCGGTCGCACAGATAGACGCGCCCCAATACCTGACCGGCGTGGGCGATCTGCGCTGCCACCAAATTCCGCATCGGCGGATGGTGCTCGGGAAACCCAGCGGCTTTAGGATGATCGGCCAAATTTTCTAGGCGCAAAGACCCCAACTTGCCCAAAACCTCAGGCCCAAGCAGCCCTTTGCCCTCCGGCAGGCGGCCGATTTTGGCGGCCGTTTCCGGATCGATTCCCCAGAACAAAAACTGCGCGATCTCCCCCTCAGGGCCCAAAATCGCCAACGCCCCATACCGGGCCAAAATTAAGGAGCACAAAAGCTCCAGGGCGGCCTGGAACAGCTGGCGCTCGCCGCCTCGCAATGAGACCTCGAGAAGGCGCTTGCCCGCTTCGTACAAGTCTTGAGAATTGCGCAAAGCGACCTTGAGCCGCTCGTGCTCTTTGCGCCAGTCCTCCAGGAAAGCCGGCCCCTCTTGTTGGATCCTGACCTCCTTGTGCAACAAGGCTTCAAGCACGCTCACCAAGGTGACCGCACCCAGGAACCGGCCGTCCTCGTCCACCACGGGGAGCGCGCCGAGCCGTTCGATCTGCAGACGGCGTTTGGCAACTTCTACCGGGGTAGTAGGGGAAAGCGGCACAGGCGGCGGCTTGAGAAGCAAGTCGGCGAGGATCCGGTTCGGTTGGGCAGCGACCTGATCGGCGGTCACCAACCCCAAAAAGCGCTCCCCATCGAACACCGCAAACACGGTAGGATCGGGCAGCCGCTCGAGCACCGGTCGATCCTCTGGAGCAGCGCGCCGAATCTGGTCGCTCAAGGCTTGCGCGACGCTCAACGGCTTAGTCAGGGTTAGAAAAGGGTTATTCGCGTCCATCCCTCGGCTAAATCTCTATTTTTCTTATGGTAATTATGCGCTTGAGGGGAGGTTGCGCTATAAGAAAAATCCTTAAGTTTTGGGGACCAGGCCCAACTGAACTGCGAGCAAAGCCAGATGGACCGCGTTGGGAAGCTCGAGCTTGCGCAAAATCCGGGTCTGATGGACGCCGACCGTTTTCGGGCTTAAATGCAAGAGCTTGGCGATCTCGGCCACCGACCGCCCGCAGGCCAACAGTTGAAACACCTCGAATTCGCGCGGCGTCAGGCGCGCCAGCTTCGCCCTGGAAGCAGCAGCCACCTGATCCAGCAATCCAGGTTCCACAAACCTTTCTCCCCGCAGTACCCGCTGCAAAGCTTCGGTGAGGACTTTGGGGCTGGCGCCTTTGCTCACATACCCCAGCGCGCCGGCCGCAAGCGCCTTTTCCACCAACAGCGGATGGGCGTGGATGGTGAACACGAGGACTCGGGCGTTGGGGTCGCGCCGGCAAATCCGCTGCAGCACCTCCAGCCCGCTCACATCCGGCAGGCTTAAGTCGAGCACCACGACGTGCGGTTGGCTTGCCACAAAAGCGCGATAAGCTTCTTGGGCGCTGTCGGCCTCGACCACTTCCAGCGGCAGGATTTTCTCGAGATAACTCCGGTAGCCTTGGCGCACCACCGGGTGATCGTCCACGATGAGTACGCGAATCGGCGTCATCCTAAGGGCAACTCGACGGCAAGAGCTACTCCTTTTGAAGGCCTGATAAGCTTTAAGGTTCCCCCCAGCGCCTCGATGCGCTCGCGCATGCCCATCAGGCCCAGTCCGCCCTTAGGGGGAGCCGCCAAGCCTACGCCGTTATCTACGATTGCAAGGTACACCGCCGGCTTAGGACAGGGAAAATAACGGCGGCATGGGTTTTGGAGGTTTGGGAACCGGCACAGGCATAGGGCCACGCGTGAAGCCCGCGCGTGGCGGACGGCATTGCTCAGAGCTTCTTGGGCAACCCGGTACAAAGCCAGCGCCCGCTCGCCATCCAAGTCCTTAAAATCCCCAGATACTTTGAGCGCGAACGCGATCTTTGGATTATGGCACCGGTACTCTGCAAGCAGTTCCTGCAAGGCGTCCGCCAGCCCCAGCTGATCCAACAGCTCCGGGCGCAAGCGGCGTATCACGCGCCGCAGCGCACCGCAAAGATGCTCGACCGTCCGCCCGAGGGCTTGGAGCTGAGATTGCAATGCGGCCCCACCCACAAGCGCCAAGGACTCCAACTCGGCGCGCAGGGCGACAAGATACTGGCCGACTTCGTCGTGCAACTCCCGCGCCAAATACCGGCGCTCGTGCTCCTGCTGGGCGAGCAAGTAGGCCGTCAGGCATCGGTTTTCCGCCAAAATCGCCTCCAAAAGGCTGGTACGGGTGAGCGCGCCAAGGAAATGGCCGCACCCATCCACGACCGCGGCGTAATCGCTTCCTGCTTGCTCAAGCTGCCGAAAGACCTGATCCAAAGGCATATCCTCGGCCACTTGTAACGGCGGCCTGGCAATCAGATCGGCGAAAATCCGCGCAGGATGCGCTGCGATCTCCTTTACCGACACCAGGCCTAAAAACCTGTTCGGGTCCTCCGCGGCAAACACCGCGTACAAAGTCTCACCCCTCCCTTCAGCGCTCGGAGGACGCGCTTCGGCGGAAACTTTAAGCACGCAGGTTAAAGCATCGCGGGCGGTGCGCAGCATCAAGAAGACCGCTCTTGGCAACCCAACCTTGCCTTAAAGAGCACTTCGGTGTCGATTTCAAGCTCCAAGATCTCGTCGGCGCTCATCAAGGGTTTGACGTGTTCTAGGACAAAGGCGATGAGCTGTTCTTGGGGAAAACGCTTGAGCACGGACTCGCGCACGATGAGGTCCGAGATCACCTCGTCCTTAAGCTCCAAATGCGCAAACGGCGCCGCCATGAGCAAATGCAGGGCTTTGCGCAGCGCATGACAGCCGACCGCCGCCTTGCGTCCTAAGACCAGCCCACAGCGGACCGGAGGGAAGCGGAACTTTCGGACCTTGACACGCGCCCAGCGCGCGATTTCAACTTTGTCAGAATTTTTCATAATACCCCGCGCGCGTGAGCAGTTTGATCAGCTCGGCCTCCAAAGGCGCTTCGAGCTCGAGGCGGGCGCCGGTGATCGGATGAAGCAAGGCGAGCTTCCAAGCGTGCAGGAACATCCGCTTTAAGCCTTGACCGCGCCAGGCGGCGTTGACGGCTTCCTCGCCGTAGCGCGCATCGCCCAAGATCGGATGCCCCATCCAGGCGGCGTGGACGCGGATCTGATGGGTGCGGCCAGTCAAGAGGCGCGCCTCCACCAGGGTGGCCTCGGCCAACTGGGCGAGCTTGACAAACTCGGTTCTGGCGGGTTTGCCCTGCGGGTCGGCGCGCACGTACCGCTCCCCGCCCGGAAGCACGAATTTGCGCAAAGGCACCTCGACCAGGCGCTGCTCTTCCTTCCACACCCCAGCGAGCAAGGCGAGATAACGCTTGTCCATTTGGCCCGCGCGCAGCGCCTGATGCAGGCTCCTGAGCACCCCTTTGCGCTTGGCGATCAGCAGGCAACCTGAGGTGTCTTTGTCGAGCCGGTGGACCAACTCCCAGCGCTCGGCCTCGGGACGGACCAGGCGCAACCCCTCGATCACCCCGCCGGTAAGCCCACTGCCGCCGTGCACCGGCATCCCCGCCGGTTTGGCGATCGCCAACAGCCAGGCGTCTTCGTAGAGAAAGCGGTTTTCCAGCCGGCGTCCCATCGCCCGCGCGGCTGGGCTTGCAAGCTCCCGAGCCGGGGCCAGCGCCAGAGGGGGCAAGCGGATCCGATCGCCGGCTTGCAAGCGGTACGGGGCTTTGACCCGGCCGCCGTTGACCCGCACCTGTCCCGTGCGCAACAGGCGATAGAGGTGGCTTTTGGGCACGCCTTTCAGGTGCGCGATGAGGAAATTGTCGATCCGCTGACCTTGGTCCTCGGCTTCGACCGTAACCAGCTTCGGTGCGGTTTTTTCAGTTTGTTCAATCACTTAACGCTCGTGGATTTTATCTATTGACAAAGCTATAATGACCTTGCCCACAGGGTCTTTGATCCTGCACTTAACCTAACCCGATTTGGGGTTGCCGAACAAACAGCGGCTCTTTGGGTCCCAAGAGCATAGGGCTTTGGCACCCCAAATTCCAACAATGAATCAACCGATCTTTTAGATAAAACAACCCTGAATGAAAATCCCCTTGCGGAAGCCGGCCAAACCGCCTAAGGATCTGAGCGCGCCCGATGCGGCAGCGCTCGCCTGGAGGGCGGCTTCCGCTTCATTCGCTTGGACGCAACAGGAATGCCCGCATGAAAAGAATGCTTATCAATGCTACGCAGCCGGAGGAGCTGCGCGTTGCCTTAGTCGATGGCCAGAAACTTTACGATTTTGACATTGAGGTTCCTTCGCGCGAACAAAAAAAAGCCAATATTTACAAAGGCATTATCACTCGGATCGAACCTAGCCTAGAAGCGGCGTTCGTCAATTACGGCGCCGAGCGTCATGGTTTTCTGCCGTTCAAAGAGATCGCCCCTTCTTATTTCTCTCGTCCTCTCGATCCGGACCAGAGTCGCTCGGAAATCAAAGACCTGATCCGCGAGGGCCAAGAGGTCATCGTCCAGATCGAAAAAGAAGAACGCGGCAACAAAGGCGCGGCGCTGACTACCTACATCGCCCTAGCCGGCAGCTACCTCGTGCTGATGCCCAACAACCCAAGGGCGGGGGGCATCTCGCGCCGCATCGAGGGAGAAGCCCGCGGCGACCTCAAGGAGATCATCGCCTCGCTGGATTTGCCCGAGGGGATGGGGCTAATCGTGCGCACCGCCGCCAGCGGCAAGACCGCCGAGGAGCTGCAATGGGACCTCAACTACCTGTTGCAGCTGTGGGAGGCGATCGAGCGTTCGGCCAACTCCAAACCGGCGCCGTTTTTGATCTTCCAGGAGAGCAACGTCATCATCCGCGCGCTGCGAGACCACCTGCGCGCCGACATCGACGAGATCCTGGTCGACAATCCTGCCACCTACCGCATGGTGCGCAATTTCCTCCAGCAGGTCATGCCGCACTTTATCAGCAAGGCCAAGCTGTACGAAGACTCCGTCCCGCTGTTTAGCCGCTTCCAGATCGAAAGCCAGATCGAACTGGCCTATCAGCGCGAGGTGCCTCTGCCTTCAGGCGGCGCGATCGTGATCGACCACACCGAGGCGCTGACCGCCATCGACATCAACTCCGCGCGCGCCACCAAAGGTGGCGACATCGAGGAGACCGCCCTCACCACCAACCTCGAGGCGGCCGAGGAGATCGCCCGGCAGCTGCGCCTTAGGGATTTGGGCGGCCTGATCGTGATCGACTTCATCGACATGGCCTCAGCGCGCAACCAGCGCGCGGTGGAGCAAAAACTCAAGGAGGCGGTGAAAAACGACCGCGCCAAGGTCCAGCTCGGCCGCATCTCGCGCTTTGGCTTGCTGGAGATGTCGCGCCAACGGCTGCGGCCTTCGCTCAGCGAATCCAGCCTGATCCCCTGCCCGCGCTGCCAAGGGCGGGGCACGATCCGCAGCACCGAATCGTTGGCGCTGGCGATTCTGCGCCTCATCGAAGAAGAAGCGCTCAAGCCCGCCACCTCGCGGGTGCTCGTCCACCTGCCGCTCGAGCCTGCCACCTACCTTCTCAACGAAAAACGCCAGGCGCTGGAACAGATCGAGAAACGCCACGAGGTGAGCGTGGTCATCATCCCCTCTAAGCACCTAGAAACCCCGGCTTACGAGATCCAGCGCGTGCGCGAAAGCGCTGAGCTCAACCTGCCCAGCTACGCGCAAATCCCGCAGGAAAAAAGCCAGACTCCGGCCTTTGCCGCCGAAGGAGCGCGCAAAATAGAGCAGGCGGCGATCAAGGATTTCTTCCCTACCACCCCCGCGCCGACGCGCAGCCGAATCTCCTCGGCCGAACTGATCAGGCGTTTCTGGCAAAGGCTCATCGGCGGCGCCCGGCGCGCTGCGCCAGCGCCACAGGCTTCCTCGCAGGCGGCGCTGCCGGCGCCAAAGACACCTCCTATTGCCAAACCGGCGCCTGCCACGTCTGAACCGCCTAAAGAGAGCCTTACGGTCGTCTCCCCGCGCGCGCAAGAATCGCCGCAAACCCGCACCGAACCGGCCCCTGCGGCCGCCTCTACGCCGCCGCCGGCCACGACTGAGGAGGCAAGCCAAACGCCGGGAGAAGCGGAGACCGCTGCCCCACTGCGCAAGCGCAGCAGCCGGCGCGGTTCGTCCCGGCGCCGCCGCGGTGGGCGGCGCTCCTTGGCTAAAGGGACGACACCGCCTCAGGAGTCCGCAGAGGCGCCCGATGCGCCTCCCGAAGCTGTGCCCGAGGCCGCGCCAAAGCAGGTTCTACTCGCTTTGCCTGCGCCCAAACCAAGCGAAAATCCAGCTTCAGATGCGCCCAAACCGGTTTCCGAGGCGCACACCGAATAGCGTAATTTTAAGCATACAGGCTGAGCAGGCGGTTGCCGACCTCGACCTTAAGCCGCGGGGTTTCGGTCTCGGCTTCCGCCAAACCGCCCTCTTGGGTGAAGGCTTGGTGATAGGCGGCATAGGACGGCTCGCGGCGCGCGTGCGACCGGTCTTCAAACGCCTGCTGCCCCACCTCCACGTGCGCCAAGGATACCTGCTGGGCGTGGAACAACTCCTTCAGCCGCGGTAAAGCGGCTTCGATGGCTTCCCGCACCGCCGCGTGGGGAGAGGCGAACTGGACGCTGGCCTGGTCGTCGTGCATCTGGATCCGGACCGCCACCGGCCCCAATTGCGGCGGATTCAGATGGAGTTCGGCGGCCTGAACCGCTTTGCCGTGCATCCAGATGAGCCGCTGCCCCAACTCGTCGGCCCATTCCGGGTGGCCCAAAGGCAGAGGCAACGCCAAAACGGGCTTGTGGTCCGCGCTCAAAACCGCAGGCGCCGTTCCAGCCGCGCCGGCCGGCGCCAAAGGCAGCCATTCGGGCCGCTGCCCCGGGGCGAGATCGGGCTCGGCCGGCGTGGGAGGCTGGGAAAAGATTCCTGCGGACGGCTGGATATCCGGCAAGTGCCCACCCGCAGGCTCGGCCTTGAGATCGGCTTGTTGGGGCAGCGTGCTGTCGATGGCTCCCAAGGCTTCGGCGTCTTTAGAACGGGATGCCAAATGCATAGCTTGACGCCCTGGATCCACCGGAATTGCCGGTTCCGGGCGGATGGGTTCGGCGATGCTTGCGGCGCTCCCCGCCTGGAGCGACGGCGCACGCTCTGCGAGGGACGCGCCCTCCACCGCGCCGAGCGCGTCTAAGGCCTCTGCTCGCTGGGCTTGCAGCTTGCGGCCCGCCGGCGCGGCTCCCAAAGCGGCGACTTCTGGCTGGCCTCGCGGCGGACCTCCGTCAATTTCTTGATTGGAGTTTGCAGGGGCGATCCATTGCGATACCGCCAAGAACCACGCGAGCGCCGAATTTTCCTCGGCAGGCAGCGCCGATCGGCTTTGTAAAACTTCCTCTAGGCGCACGCGCAACGCCTTAAAGTCAGCAAGCGGCTTCCCGCCGTTCTTGACCTCCCAGACCGGGTCGATTCCGCTGGCCGATTCCCGAGCTCCCGCGACCGCTTCTTCCGCCCCCAGCCTCCCCAAAGCCGCCTCGACAGAATCAAGCAACGCGTTGAGGTCAACAGGCCGCTTCCCGCCGTTCTTGACCTCCCAGACCGGGTCGATTCCGCCGGCCGATTCCCGAGCTCCCGCGACCGCTTCTTCCGCCTCCAGCCTCCCCAAAGCCGCCTCGACAGAATCAAGCAACGCGTTGAGGTCGGCGCGGACTTCGCTGCTTTCCCTCGCGCTTAAGGTCAGCGTCTGCCCGTCGGGAAGTCGTTGCAAGGGGGTAGCAAAAGGCCCGTTTTTGGGATCCGTTAGGCTTGTGCTCAAGCGCGTCAGGATTTTCTCAAACTCCGACGCCGATGGAGCGCCGGCTTCAGCGCGCGGAGAATCCACGCCGGCCAATAGCGCCGCCAGTATCGAAGCCAGGTGGCTGCCTAAATGCAACTGCATAGATGACCTCCCATCCGATCGCTCGTTAAATTTCTAGCAAACATCGGGCCACTTATGCCTTATCGGGCCTGCGTCTTGCGGCGCGGTCGTCCAGTTCGCGCTGCGCCCGGCGCTCGGCGGCCAGTTGCCGGCGGCGGAGCCAATCCGCCCGCATTTTTTCGATGCCGCGCTGGCGGCAACGCACTCGCTGCCAGGCCAGTTGCAGGGCGGCATGTTCTTGCCGCAGCTTTTGCAGCGCCGCCTCCTGTTCCTCGATCGCACGGCTTAAATTGCTCAAGAACGCGCGCAGCTCAAAAAACTCAAGCGCGCTTACCGCGACCCCGTCCGACAGCCATTGTTGGAGGTATTCACGGCGGAAACGCTGCAAAGTCGCGAGCCGGGTTTGGGCTTCCTCGAGTTTCCTGACGGCGGCGGCCAAGGCGGAAGCGGCTTGCCGCTCGCGCTCGGCAATCCATCTTGTCAGCCGCTCAAAGCGCAGGGCCTCGCTCATGGCTTAAGCCGGCAACAAAGCTTGCAGGGCAGCGACGCTGTCTTCCAGCCCAATCGCCTCGTGCATCCCTTGCTGCAAGAACGCGGTGATCTTCGGCTGCAGCTGGATGGCCTGATCGATGCGCGGATCGGAACCGCGTTGATAAGCCCCCAGAACGATCAGATCGCGATTCTGCCGATACAGGGAGTAATACTGCTTCAACTTGCGCGCCGCCTCGAGCTGCGCCTCGGGGACGAGGTCGGCCATCACCCGGCTGATCGAGGCCTCGATGTCGATCGCCGGATAATGCCCGGATTCGGCCAGTTCCCGCGACAGCACGATGTGGCCGTCCAAGATTCCGCGCGCGGCATCGGCGATCGGGTCGTTGGTGTCGTCGCCTTCGGCGAGAACCGTATAAAACGCGGTGATCGAACCGCTGCCGTGCTCTCCGCATCCGGCGCGCTCCACCAGCCGCGGCAGGTGGGCAAACACCGAAGGGGGGTAACCTTTGGTCGCTGGCGGTTCGTTGATGGCCAAGGCGATCTCGCGCTGCGCCTGAGCGTAGCGGGTCAGAGAATCCATCAAGAGCAGCACGTCCAAGCCCTGATCGCGAAAATATTCGGCGATGGCGGTGGCCTGCAGCGCTCCGTGCAATCGCATGAGCGGCGGCTGGTCGGCGGGCGTGGTCACGACCACCGCGCGGGCTAAACCTTCAGGCCCCAAAATCTTGTGCACGAAATCGTTGACTTCGCGCCCGCGCTCGCCGATCAGGCCCACCACCACCACGTCCGCCGCGGTGAAGCGGGTCATCATGCCAAGCAGCACGCTTTTTCCCACCCCAGTGCCGGCGAACAGACCCAAGCGCTGCCCCCGCCCCACCGTAAGCAAGGCGTTGATCGCCCGCACGCCCACATCGAGCGGCTCGCTCACCGGCTTGCGCCGCAAGGGGTTGAGCGGTCGCCCCTGGAGCGGACGGGTGGTTTCGTAGGCGAGCGGGCCTTTGCCGTCTAGGGGATGGCCTGCCCCGTCCAGCACCCGCCCGAGCAGCCCCATGCCCACTTTGGCCACGCACGGTTCCCCGCTTGGGATCACCCGGCAGCCGGGTTTGAGCCCGTACACTTCGCCCACCGGCATCAGATACAGATGTTCGTCGGCAAAGCCCACCACCTCGGCCTCGATCCGGTCTCTATAGGCGGTCTCCACCAGGCAGCGCCCTCCGACCGGCGCCTGGCAGCCGACCGCCTCCAGGGTAAGCCCCACCATCCGCGCCAGCTTGCCTTCCACCACCAGCGGCATAGGCCGCTCGAGGCGCTGTTTGACCGCCCGCAAGTGCTGGCACCAGCGCGCGCTGCGCGGGTAGGTCGGTTTGGGGCCCTCGGATTCAGCCCGCTCAAGCCTTGGATTCATGCTGCGCCTCCACGTCTTCCCGCCGCTCCCCGCCCAAAGCCGCGGCGATCACTGCCGCCAGGCGCGCCTCTACGCTGGCGTCGATGCGCGATACTTCGGTCTCGACCCGCAGGCCGCCGCGGGTGAGCGTGGGGTCTTCGACGATTTGCCAGGGAACTTTGGCGGGATCGAGCTCCAGCGTCGCCCGCACCAGCTCGGCGTCTTTAGGATGCAGAATTAAGGTGACGCCGCGCTTGGCTACCGGAAGCAGCGCCAAAGCCTCGCGCACGACCGCGACGATCTGCCCGGGATCGGTCTTCAGTTCGCGCCGCACCAGGTGCTTGGCCACGGTCAGCGCCAGGTGGACCAGCTCTTTCTCGACCTCGGCGTCCACCTGCGCGAGCGGCTCGGTCAAGGCAGCCATCAGCTGCTTAAACTGCGCAGCCTCGGCCGCCAAGGCTTGCTCGGCCTGGGCGCGGCCTTCGGCCTCGCCCTTCTCCTTGCCTTCCCGGTAGCCTTGTTGAAAGCCTTTGTCGTAACCTTCCTTGTACCCCTCCTGACTGCCTTTGGCGTAGCCTTCGCGGTAGCCCGCTTCCTGTCCGGCTTTGGCCGCCTCTTCGAAAGCCTGCTTCTGCATCGCTTCCAGAGCGCCTGCGGTCAAAAGCTGGGGCGCAGATTCCTCTTCAGGCGTCTCCAGATCTTGCCGCAATGCCTCCCCTAGGCTTTGCACCTCCGGCCAGCGCCAAGGCGATACCGCTTCGCGCTCCTGAGAGGGAGTCCGAGCGTTTTTCAGTTTAGATGAGCTCATCGTTGCCTCCAACCAGCACGATCTCGCCTGCATCGGCTAAGCGTTTGGCGACTTGCAGGATTTCCTTCTGGGCCGCTTCCACCTCGCTGAGCTTGGCCGGCGGCGCCGCTTCCAGGTCGTCGCGCAGCATCTCCGCCGCCCGCCGCGACATGTTGCCGAAGATCTTTTGCCTGAGCGCTTCGTCGGTGCCGCGCAGGGCAAGCAGCAAGGTATCGGTGGAAATCTCGCGCAGCAGGGTCTGTACGCTGCGATCGTCGAGCTTGACCAAGTCCTCGAACACGAACATCTTGTCCTGGATCTGCTGCGCCAAATCCGGGGCTTTTTCGGCCAGCTTCTCGAGGATTTGGGTCTCGATGCTGCGATCCGCCATATTAAGGATTTCGGCGGCCCTCTCTACTCCTCCCAGGCGCGAGGACTTGAGATTGGTCTTGCCCATCAATTGCTCCTCCATGATCGCGTCTAGCTCTTTGAGCGCGTCCGGCTGCACCGTCTCCAGTCCGGCAATCCGCATCACGATGTCGTAGCGCATCATTTCCGGAAGATGCTCTAGAACCGCCGCCGCTTGGTTCGGCTCCAACAGCGACATTAAAATCGCGACGATTTGGGGGTGTTCGATCCGCAGCAACTCAGCGATCGCGCGCGGCTCCATCCACTTGAGCTGTTCTATGCCTCGGCTGTTGCGGTTGAGCAGAATCCGGTCGATCAGCTCCTTGGCCTCTTCCTCGCCCAGCGCCTCGATCAGGACCTCGCGCACGTATTCTTCGGTACGCACGCCGAAGCGGGTTTGACCGCGGATGTGTTCTAGAAACATCGTCACCACCTCTTCCACCGTCTCGGCGCGGATGTTTTCCAGCCTAGCCATCGCCATCCCCACCAGCTGCACGTCCCTGGGGCTTAGGCGCCTTAAGACTTGCGCGGCGCGCTTTTGCCCCACCGCCAGCAGCAAAAGACCGGCGCGGTCGACGCCGGAGAGTTTTTCATCTTCTGCCATCTTCGAGAATCCAGTTCTTGACCACTTGCGCCACCCGGTCCGGGTCCTGATCGATCAAGCGATGCACGAACTCCAAGCGCTTTTCGTAGCTTTGCGGCCCCGTCAAGCGCAAGAGTTCTTCGCTTTCTTGCTCCGGCGTCAACTCTTGCTCAAGTTTAGCGACGGTTGCCCCCTCCTCTTCCGGCAAGACTTGCGCTTCGCTCGCCGGCGCCGGAGGCGGAGGCGGCAACAGCGCTCGGAGCAACGGCCGCAGCACGGCAAAGCTCAACACCAATACCGCAACCAGCGCCACCAGCTGTTTCCCTAAGGTCCAGACCCAAGGCTGCTGCCAGAGCGGCAGCGGCGCCGGGGCGCTCTCCTCGTTCCCGCGAAACGCCACGTTGGTGACCACCACCTGGTCGCCGCGGCTGGCGTCGTAACCGACCGCCTGTTTCACCAGCGCGGTTAAATTGTTCAGCTCTTCCTGGGTGTAAGGGCGGGTGAGGACAGTGCCATCGGCTTGCGGCTGCTTGATGTCGTCCACCGCCACCGCCACCGTCAGCCGCCGGACGGCGCCGACGGCTTGGCGGACGTGGCTGACGACTCGATCCAGCTCGTAGTTGCGGACCAGCTTTTGCTGCGATTCGAGCGGCTTGCTCGCGGCGTTTTCCTGCCCTTTGGGGGCCACTTCCGGCGCGGTTCCGGCCGCCGGCGGCTGGTTGGTAAGCGCGCCGGGCACGCCGGCAGCCGCCTCCTGGCGAGCCTCTTTGTGCTCCTGCTGCTCGCTGCGCAGCGCGGGAAGGTCCGGGTTGTACAGTTCTTCGGTGCGCTCCACCGCGGTGAAATCGATGTCCGCCGTCACCTGGGTGCGCAGGGCGTCGCGCCCCACCAGCGGCGCCAGCAAGGTCTCAATGCGCTCGACCAGATGTTCTTCCACCTTCTTTTTGTACTCAAACTGCTTGTCGGTCAACGCCAGCTCGTCTTTGTCCTGGTCTACGGCGTTGAGCAGATGGCCGTACTGGTCCACGACCGTGACCTTATCGGGAGTAAGCCGCGGCACGCTGGAAGCGACCAGATGCACGATGGCCTGGACTTGCTCGCGTCGGATTTCGTGGCCGGGCGCAAGTTGCAACACCACCGAAGCGCTGGGAGGTTTGCGCTGGCGCACGAACACCGATTCTTTAGGCAGAGCCAGGTGCACCCGCGCCGCCTTGACCCCTTCCAGAGTCATGATGGAACGGGCGAGCTCGCCTTCCAAGGCGTGCTGGTAACGCGCTTGCTCCAAGGCTCGGCTCACGCCCAAGCCCGGCTCCTTTGCCAAAATCTCGTAGCCTGCCTCATTGCGCTTGGGCAGACCTTGGGCGGCCAGGCGCAGCCTGAGCTCGTGGACCTTGTCGGCCGGAGCCAAGAGGGTGCCGGTTTTGCGGTCGATCTTGTAATCCGCCTGCAGCTTGTCCAACGCTTCCACGATCTCTCCGGCCTGGTCCTCGCTCAGATCCACAAACAGCGGCTTGTACTCGGGGGCCCCTGCCCACAACACCACCGCCACCCCCAAAGCCAGGGTCAAGGCAAGCAAGGCGAGCACCCCAAGCCGGCGTCCCCAGGACCATTCCTGCCAGATCTTAAGGAGCCTGCCCGCTTGCCCGGACGCCTCCGCAGGCGCCAGCTCTTGCCCAGCGGCAGCCACTAGGCTCTTGGTCGCGGTAGGCGCCGGAACGGCGGTAGAGTCGGTTTCAACCGCGGCCATGGTCCTCCCTTGTCACGCAATCGACCAAAGCTACCCTCACAGCGGCATGTTCATGATGTCTTTGTAAGCTTCCACCAGCTTATTGCGCACCTCGACCATGGCCTGGAAGGAAACTCGGGCCTTCTGCAGGGATACCATGACCTCGGCCAAAGGAACGTCCTCTCCCTGCTCGAACACCTTGGTCAGGTCGCTCGCCTGCTGTTGGGTAGCGTTGACAGAATCGATGGATTGCTTGAGCAAGGCGGCGAAATCCGCAGCCGGTGGCTCTCTTTCCGCTGCGCTTTGCTGCGCTTGCGCCTTGAGCACGCGCAGCTTCGCCAACACTTCGTTGATTTCCACGCCGTTCATCGCTTTACCCTCTTAAAATCGCGTGATCCCAAGACCGGTCGGCACGCGCCCACCGGTCCACCCAGACGATTTCTTGCAGCCTTCATGCCAGTTAGCACGGCACGGGGATTCCGGCCGCGCGCATCTTAGCGAGCTTGTAACGCAAGGTCCTCGGGCTGATCCCCAAGCGCTTGGCGGTGGCAGTGCGGCTGCCGCGCTCTTCCTTAAGCGTGGTGAGGATGATCTGCTCCTCCACCGAACGCAGCCCTTGCTCGAGCCTGGCGGTACCAACGCTCGGATGGGGCGCGACCTCTAAGCTGGACCTCTCAACTCCCTCTGGCGCTTGATCGAAGATCAGCGCCTCCGGTTCGATCCATTCACCTGGGCACAAGATCAGGGCGCGCCGGAGGACGTTCTCCAGCTCGCGCACGTTGCCCGGCCAAGAGTAGGACTTGAGCTTGCGCCATGCGTCGGCGGAAAGTCGCACCGTGCGGCCGCCGGCGTGCCGGGCGAGCAGAGTGCGCACCAACGGCTCAAGATCTTGGAGGCACTCGCGCAACGGCGGCAAGTAAAGCGGAAACACGTTGAGGCGGTAATACAGATCCTCACGGAACCTGCCGGCGGCGACCTCAGCGCGCAGGTCGCGGTTGGAAGTGGCGATCACGCGCACATCGAGTTTTACGGCGCGCCGCCCGCCGATCCGCTCGACCTCCCGCTCCTGCAGCACCCTAAGCAGCTTGGCCTGTAATAGGGGGTGCATCTCCGAGACCTCATCGAGCAGCAAGGTTCCCCCTTGGGCCAGCTCGAACTTTCCCGGATTGGCCTTTACCGCTCCGGTAAAGGCCCCCTTTTCGTAGCCGAAGAGTTCGGCCTCCAGCAGCGCGTCGGGAATCGCGGCGCAATTGATGGCGACGAAAGCGCCGCGCCCGGAGTGCCGGTGCAGATAGCGGGCAAGCACCTCTTTGCCGGTGCCCGATTCACCCAAAATTAACACGTTGACATCGGTAGGCGCCACTTGCCGGGCCAGCGCATAGACTTTGCGGCTCGCCGGATCGACCACCGCCTCCAGCTCGTCCCCACTTAGGGAAACCAGATGGCGCCTGACCTTTTCCAGCAACACCTCGGCGGTGAACGGCTTGACCAGATAATCGCCCGCGCCGGCCTGGATCGCCGCCACCGCCTGCGCGATGGTCCCGTAAGCGGTCATCAGCACCACCGGCAGGTCGGGAAAGCGGCGCTTGATCTGCTCAAGCAGCGTCGGACCGTCCATGGGCGCCATTTTTACGTCGCTGAGCACCAAATCCACCCGCTGCCGTTCCAATTGGGCCAAGGCTTGGTGGCCGTCGGCGGCGCAGCTCACCCGATAGCCGGCCAATTCCAAGGTGTCGCCCAGCGCTTCCCGAAACGCCCTATCGTCTTCCACGACCAGGATCCTAGGCTCCCTCATCGGCTTGCCTCCTTAAGCTGCCTTGCAGTCGCCGGCAACGGCACCCTCCCCACCGCCGACGGCAGATAGACGTGCACCGCCGTTCCCTGACCTGGGACGGATTCGCAGCGCACCGTCCCACCGTGGGCTTTGACGATGCTGGCCACCAGCGGCAGCCCCAAGCCCGTGCCCTGGGGGCGAGTCGTAAAGAACGGCTCGAAAATCCGCGCGCGCACCGCCTCCTCCATTCCCGGGCCGTCATCGATCACGCTCAGGCAAAGCCAGGCCCCCTCCTGCGCCGCCCTAAGCTCGATCTGGCCCCGGCCGGCGAGCGCTTCCAAGGCGTTGCCGAGCAGATTCAAAAATCCCCCCTCCAGCGCCGCCCAATTCCCCTCGAACGCCGCCCCCCCGGTCAAATCGACCACGCGCAAGCGCACCGCCGTGCCGGCGAGCCGCGGTTCGACCGCCTCCGCAAGCCGCCTTAAAAAATCCGCCACCGGAATGGGTTCCAGCGCGAACCGCCCCTTGCGGGACAGCCCCAGCATCGCATCGACCTGGCTTTCCAAATGCTGCAGGCGCTCCACCAATTTGGCGGTGAAACGCCGGCGGCGCTCCTCGTCCAGAGCTAAGTTTTCCAGCTGCGTGGCATAGAGCAAAGCCGAAGCCAGCGGGGTGCGTACCTGATGCGCTAGCCCCGCCACCATCTCTCCCATCGCCGCCAAGCGCCGCTGGTGTTCGAGCAACTCCTGCAGGGCGCGCCTCTCCGTCACGTCGGTAAGGAGTAAAATCTGCCCCGTTTCCCCGCTCAAAGGGCGCGTCAAGATGCTGACGGTGCGGCCGTCTTTGAGGCGGCGCTCGTGGGGATCGACGCCCTCGGGGACAAAACAGCGGCGGCTGACCTCGTCCCACGGCTCGCCCAGCAGCGGCTCCCCAAGCAATTCGGCCGCTTTCGGATTGCGCTCGGCGATCCGACCCGCGCCGTCGAGCACGATCACCCCGCCCGGCAACACCTCCAAAAGGCGCGCCAGCTTAGTCGCCAGCTTTTCCTTCTCGACTAGGGCTTTGAGGCGCTCGCTGCGCGCCGCGGCCAGCTCCTCGGTGAGGCGGGCGACCTGGCTTTCCAGCTCGCGGTAGGAAACGGTCAGGGCTTCCGAGAGCTGGTTGAAGACTTCAAACGCGCGTTTGAGGGTTTCTATCCGGCCTGGATCTAGGCCGTTTAGAGATTCGAGTGCGGTCATCGCCCCTGCGTCCGTTGGTGGAGTCCAAACGGATAAAAGCAAAGGCAATGCCAAAATTAATCTGTTTTAAAGTCAAAATGTTATGCAAAACCCGTCAAGGACTTGACGCATCCTCGGCGCGCAGACCGTATTTTTTTAGTTTCTCCACCAGCGTGGTGCGGCGCATGCCCAGGCGCTGGGCGGCGTGGGCGACCACGCCTTGGGATTCCTTCAGAGCTTGGCGGATCAATTCCCTTTCGAGATGGCTTAAGTGTTCTTTCAGGTCGAGGCCGCCTTGCGGCAGCTGAGCCTGCTCTAGCGTTTGGGAAATTCCTTCACCGGCGGCCACCGCCCCGCCGCCCGCTTTACGCAGGATTTTCTCCGGCAATTCGCTCACGTCCACCACCCCGTAAGGATAAAGCACCGCTAAGCGCTCGATCAGGTTGGCCAATTCGCGCACGTTGCCCGGCCAGTCGTAGCGTTTGAGCGCTTCCATGGCGGCGGCGGTCAGGCGCACCGAGCCCCGCTTTTCGTTCTCGATCCGAGCGATCAGATCCGCGACTAGAGCCGGGATGTCTTCGCGCCGTTCGCGCAGCGCCGGCACTTCGATGGGGAACACGTTGAGGCGGTAATATAGGTCTTCGCGGAACCTGCCCGCAGCGATTTCTTCTTCCAGATTGCGGTGGGTGGCGGCGATCACCCGCACGTCGCAGTAAATGGTCCGATTGCTGCCGACCCGCTCAAAGCAGCGCTCCTGCAGCACGCGCAGGAGCTTGACCTGCATCGTAAGGGGCATGTCGCCGATCTCGTCCAAGAACAGCGTGCCGCCTTCGGCTAGCTCGAACCGCCCTTGGCGCGAGGTCAAAGCCCCAGTGAAAGCGCCTTTCTCGTGGCCGAACAACTCGCTCTCCAGAAGCTCGCTAGGGATCGCGCCGCAATTGACCGGCACGAACGGTTTGTGCCGGCGCGAGGAACGGTAATGCAGGTTGCGCGCCACCACTTCCTTGCCGGTGCCGGATTCGCCCAGGATCAAGACGGTCACGTCGGTGTCGGCGACCTGTTCGATCAACTTACGGGTGCGCTGGATGGCCGCGCTCTCACCGCTCAAACTGCGGAACAATTCGAGCGCGCGGCGCGGTTTTTTGTCGCCCCGCTCGCGCACCAGGCGCGAGATCAGTTCGGTCAAGACCGAGTAGGTGGTCGGCCAGTCCAAGACCGCCGCGATCTCGCCTTCCACCTTCGACGGCAGCGGCGTCCGGTCTTCGCGTTGCTTAAGCCGCACTAAAGCGAGGTTGGGCAAGATTTGGCGCAAGGTCCGCACGCTCAACGCCAAACCGTGATCGCAGGCCAAAATCGCTACGCGAAAACCGCATTCTACCGCCAGGATGCCCTGAAGCTCTTCGGGCGCAGCGGCAACCACCGGATATTCGCTGTACTCAAGAATCGCTTGAATTTGACGGCGCTCTTCGCCTTCGGGGGCCACCAGCAAAATCGCTTGGGAATCCATTGCCTTTAAAACTTGCTTTACCGCCTAGAGCAAAAAATTAAACTACCCCCCTTGCTATGTCAAAATTTTGTCGCCTGCGGAATCGGCTTGACATCTCCCCCCAAAGCCTTAAGAATCGATGTACGGCAACAACCTGGAGTATCTTTCCTGTTGGACGATCTTCCGTTAGGTGCCCTATTTAGCGCATTGGCGGTTTTGATTTTCTTGTCGGCGTTCTTTTCCGGTTCCGAGACCGCGTTGATGGCAATCAACCGCTATCGGCTCCAGCATCTGGTCAAACAAAAACACAAAAGCGCACTCCGCGTCCAAAAGCTGCTCGAGCGCCCAGACCGGCTGATCGGCCTGATCTTGTTAGGCAACAACTTCGTCAATATCTTAGCTTCCTCGCTGGCCACGGTGATCGCCTTGCGCCTGTACGGCGAAGCGGGGATCGCCGCCGCCGCCGGGATTTTGACCTTGCTGGTCCTGATTTTCGGCGAGGTGGCCCCCAAGACCTTGGCCGCGCTTTATCCAGAAAGGGTTGCGTTTTCTGCCGCTTGGATTTTGCCGCTTTTGCTCAAGCTGTTTTATCCTCTAGTCTGGCTCGTCAACTTGCTCGCTAACTGCTTTTTGTTTGCCCTCGGCATCCGCCTCAAGCAGGCGCCCGGCACCGTGCTTTCTACCGAGGAACTGCGCACCGTGGTCGCCGAAGCCGGGGCCCTTCTGCCGGAACGCTTCCGCAACATGCTGTTGACTATCCTGGACCTGGAAAGCGCGACCGTCGAAGACGTGATGATTCCGCGCCAGGACATCCAAGGCATCGATCTGGACGACCCGCTCGAGACCGTCCTCGAGCAGATCAAAACCTGCCCCCACACCCACCTGCCGGTGTTCAAGCAGAACCTGGACCACGTCGTCGGCGTGTTGTGCGTGCGCAAGCTCCTCTTGGCGAGCCCAAGCGCTTCCCTCACCAAAGAAACTTTGTGCCAGGCGCTCGAGGAGGCCTATTTCGTCCCCGAGAGCATGCCTTTGCACCAAGCGTTGGCCGATTTTAAGCAAAACCACAAGCGCTTTGCCCTGGTGGTGGACGAGTACGGCGACGTGCAAGGCTTGGTCACGCTCGAGGACATCTTGCAAGAACTGATAGGCGAATTGACCGGACACTCAAACTTGGTCCAAAAGCAGGCGGACGGAAGCTATTTGGTCGATGCCAGCATCTCGCTGCGCGAACTCAACCGCCTCACCGGCTGGAACCTGCCTACCTCTGGCCCCAAGACCTTGAACGGCCTGATCATGGAACACCTAGAAACCATTCCCAACCCGGGCACGAGTTTAAAGCTCAACGGCTTTCAAGTGGAAATCCTCGAGATGGAGGGCAACGCGGTCAAAAAAGCCAAGTTTTACCTGCCAGAATCCATGCAACCTGCGGCCTAGCTCTCAGCGTGCGCCAGGATTCGTGGTCTATACTTGCAGCAAAAACTCCAAGACAAAACGCCCATGGCAACCCCAGGCCACACCAACGAGCGCCAGCCAAGCGCCGGCACGACCGAGGCCAGCGTGCAGATCCTGCGCGGCAAACACATCGGCCGCGTGATCCCGCTCAAACGCGCCTTGACCCGCCTCGGCAACCACGGCAGCGTCGCGATCATCGCCCGGCGCGAAGACGGCTATTTTTTAGCCAGCCTGACAGGCGGTGAGACCGTCAAAGTCAACGGCATCCCGGTCGGCGATCAGACCGTGCGCCTAAAGCGCGGCGATACGCTCGAAATCGACCAAAATCTACTCTTGTTCTACGCCTAGCCCGTTCCGGCCTGCAGGCGGCGCTTTGCCTCGGCCACCGCGCGGATGCGCGCCTGGCGTAGCGCGCGGCCTACCGCCGACCCCTCAAGCCCCTGGGCGAGCAGCGGCGCCGCCGTGACCGAGAGGGCGGCGCGCCTTAGCGCTCGCCACCACTGCGCCTGGGGATACGGCCGCTCTTCCCAGCCTTTGCGCCCTAGGGCATCGGCCATGCTCGCGAGCAAAAACCGCTCAAATCCCTGCTCATCGCGCAGGGCGTCCAAGGCGCACAGCACCTCCACGATGGTCGCCGGGCGTAGCTCCTCTACCTTGTGGCAGGCGTCGTGGTAGCGCATTACTTTTTCCGCCAAGCGATGATACGCCCTTGGAATCTTGAACCGCTGGCACAGCTCGGCCAGCGGCTTGAGCCCCAAGGTTTCGTGGCCGCGATGATGGGGCCAGAGCTCAGGCGGGGTCAGCCCTTTGCCTAGGTCGTGGGTCAAGGCGGCGAACCGAACCTGGGTATCCGGCGTCAGGCGCGCGGCTTGGGTCAGCGTCATCAAAGTGTGGATGCCGGTGTCGATCTCAGGATGCCACCTGACAGGCTGGGGGACGCCGAACAAGCGTTCGATTTCCGGAAACAGGCGGGCGTTGGCCCCGCATTCCTTGAGCACCTCGAAGAACTTCGCCGGGTCCGGTGCGGCAAGCGCCCTCTCCAACTCTTGCCAGACCCGCTCTGGGGTAAGGGCGTCGATCTCGCCCATGGCCACCATCTGCCGCATCAGCGCCAGCGTTTCCGGGGCCACCTTGAACCCCAAAGGGGCAAGCTTGGCGGCAAAGCGCGCCACCCGCAAAACCCGCAACGGGTCCTCGACGAACGCTTCGGACACGTGGCGCAGAACCCGGTTTTGGAGGTCCTTCAAGCCGCCGAAAGGATCGATCAACCTGCCTTCGGCGTCCATGGCCATGGCGTTAATGGTCAGATCGCGCCGCCTGAGGTCTTCTTCCAAGGTCACCGAAGGGTCGGCGTGGACCACAAAACCCCGATGGCCCGGCGCCACCTTGCGCTCGGTACGGGCAAGAGCGTATTCTTCGTGGGTCTTGGGATGCAAAAATACCGGAAAATCCTTGCCGACGCGCTTAAATCCCATGCCTTCCATAGACTCTGGGGTCTCCCCCACCACGACCCAATCGCGTTCTTTGACGGGAAGCCCGAGCAATCGGTCCCGCACCGCCCCACCGACCAGATAAGCTTGCATCGCGTGTTTGAATTTACCGTCTGGGCAAACTGCAGTATTGTACCTGCCCAGGCCCTTTATGCGGCCCTCTTAGCTTGATCGAAGCCTCCCTTGAAACGCCGATGACGGTTTGGCGATCGATTCTACCGTGGGCCCTGGCCTTTGCCGCCGAGTTCCTTGCGGCTGCAGAACGACAACCGGAAATCCGCATCGAGGGGGTCACCGGGGAGCTGCGCCGCAACGTCCAAGTCCAGTTGTCGCTGGCCGATGAGACCTGCTCTGCGCCGCGCTGGCGCGTTCAAAACGCTTTCGCCGCCGCTGAAAGCCAAATCCGCAAGGCGCTTAGGGCCTTAGGTTACTACCGGCCGGTTATCCGCAGCCAATTCGCGTTCACCCTAGCATGCTGGCAGGCCTATTTTTTGATCGAGCCCGGACCTCGGGTCCGGCTCGCCGAGGTGGACGTTGAGGTTTTTGGCGAGGCCAAAGACGATCCCAAATTCCAAGAGTGGCTTGCTAAACTGTCGCTCAAACCGGGCGACTTTCTCCATCACGGCCATTATGAAGACTTAAAGCGGCGCTTGCTGGACCTGGCCGCACAGGAAGGCTACTTCGACGCCCGCCTGGTCAAACACGAACTCAACGTCGACCCGGCCCGGAATCTGGCCTGGATCCGGCTGCACTTAGACTCCGGCCGACGCTATTCAAATGGCCAGATCGACATCCAGCAGGAAATCCTAGACCCCAGCTTCGTCCGCCGTTATCTCCCCTTCCGCCCGGGCGACCCCTACTCTGCCCCCCTCTTGACCCAAGCCTATCAGGCTCTCACTGACAGCGGTTACTTCGAAGACGTGGAGGTGCGCGCGCTGCCGGAGCAAGCACAAAACCTGCAAGTTCCAATCCGGATCCGCTTGCTGGCCCGAAAACGCCATTTCTTCAAAGCCGGCGTCGGCTTTGACACCAACACCGGCCCCCGCGGCACGCTGGGATACGAAAACCGGCGCCTCAACCGCCTAGGCCATCGGCTGGAATTCTTAGGGCGTCTTTCCCTAGTGCGTTCCGAGCTCGGCGCTGCGTACCGAATCCCCTGGACCGATCCGGCCAAAGAGACTTTGAGCCTACAGACCGGTTACCTGCACGAGCGGACCGACACTTTGCGCAGCGACAGCGCCGGTTTGGGTGTCCGTTTTTTCCATCCGCGCCAGGCACTCAAAGAGACCTTAGGGATGGATCTGAAATACGAAAGCTCGCGCATCCACGGTGGGGGTGCCCAGGCCGCCTTGTTCTTGGTCCCGACCGGGCAATGGAGCTACGTCCACGCCGACGACGTCTTAAGGCCCAAACGCGGCTTCAAGACCGACCTCACCCTACGCGCAGGCAGCGCGCTCGTTGGCGGTCCGGCGCGCTTTCTCCAGGCGCAAGGCTACGCCAAAGGCGTCTATCAGTTTCCCTGGCAGGGACGCGTTTTGACGCGCCTTGAGCTCGGGGCGACCTGGACCGATCGTTTTGCCAAGCTGCCGGCAACGTATCGGTTTTTCACCGGCGGCGACACCAGCGTCCGCGGCTACGGCTACAAACGCCTAGGTCCCAAAAACCAGGCCGGCGAAGTGATCGGCGGGCGTTACCTCGGGGTGGTCAGCTTAGAATACGAGCAGCCGTTTTGGAAGAACTTTGGCGCGGCGGTGTTCGCCGATGCCGGCAACGCGTTTTTGCGCCTGACCGAACCGATCCAGATCGGCGCCGGCCTCGGGCTGCGCTGGTATTCGCCCTTAGGGCCGCTCCGCTTGGACCTCGCCGTCCCGCTGAGCAAACCGGGGTTCGGGTTGCGGGTGCACGTTTCCATGGGAGCGGAGCTGTGAAGCGTTGGGTTGGCCTCGCCCTGATCTTGCTGCTGGCGACCGTCTCGGTGCCGGCAGCGCTTCTGGGACTGGCGGCGACCGCAACCGGCACCCGCTGGCTGGCCGCCGCCGCGGTGCGCTTTGTCCCAGGCGAGTTGCGCCTCGGCAAGCTCTCCGGCACCTTGCTGGACCGCCTTGACTTGGAACAGCTGACCTACCGCCTGCCCACCCAAACGCTCGAATTCTCCCGGCTGACCTTGGCCTGGCAGCCCAAGGCGCTGCTCTTTGGGGAGCTTAAAATAACCGAGCTCATCGCCTCCGGGGTACGCTACCGGCCGCTTGAGCCTTCCCCGCCTGCTTCCACTCTGCCTGCCTTGTATTTTCCGCTTAAGGTGACGGTGGAACGCGCCGAAGTGCGCGATGCCCAACTCGTCCAAAACGCAACCTACCTGAACCTGGATGAGGGGCAGCTGAGCGCTTCCCTCACCGGGGCGCGCTTGCGTATTCAGCGCCTGCAACTTCGCGTCCAAGCCTGGTCCGCGTCCGCCGCCGGCGAGGTCGCGCTGCGCGGCGACTACCCCTTGCGGCTCAGCGTCGACTGGAAGGGAACCTTAAGCGGCCGGTCCCTTGCCGGCCAGGCCAAGCTCGGCGGAACTTTACGCGCGCTCACGCTCGATCACCGTTTGAACGCGCCGGTTCAAGTCCGCACCCAAGGCACGGTAAACGCGCTGGACCCCGATCTGCCGTTTGCGGTCTATGGCGCCTGGGAAAACGCGCGCTGGCCGCCCTATTCCAGTCCTGCCGGCGCCTATCGCGCGCACGGCAACTTAAAGGCGTATCGGGTGGAAATCGACGCCTCTTTTCAGGGCAAGGCCTTCCCACCGCTTCAGATCCAATTGCGCGGCCATGGCACCCCCCAATCCCTAGCGTTCGCGCCGCTTAAGGTGCATCCCCCCAAGGGGCACGTGGAGATCACCGGCCAGATCGCTTGGGCACCTGCGCTTGCCTGGCAACTTGCCCTCGAGGGCCGCGAGCTCGACCTTAAGGCTTTTATCCCTAAGCTACCCAGCCGCCTGGAAATCCGGGCTTTAAGCCATGGCCGGTGGAATGGCCAAAAGCGCCAAGCCACGCTCCAAATCGAGCGCGTGCGCGGCAAGGTGCGCGGGCAAACGGTAGAAGCCTCGGGCACCTTGCGGTTTCAGGACGGGAATTGGCAAAGCGATGGCTTAAAGCTCCAAAGCGGCCGCAACCGGCTTGAGCTGCGCGGCAGCTACGGCAAGCGCCTCGACCTGGAGTTTGCTTTTGCCGGACGAGACTTGAGCGAACTTTGGCCGGGGCTTGCCGGCGCTCTGAACGCCAAGGGGAGGCTCACAGGGGCTTTGCCCTCGCCGTCCATACGCGCCGAAGCGCAAGGCCAAAAAATCGCCTGGCAGGGTCACCGGATCGGGGAGCTTGCGCTGCGCCTGGCCTTGGTCCCCAGCGATCCGGCTTCCTCCGGCGTGCTCTGGCTGCACCGGCTGGAGCTGGCAGGACAGCGGATCGAGAGTGTAAAGCTCGCCGTCCGCGGGGAATTTGCGCGCCACTACCTGGAGCTGGAACTCACCGCGCCGCAGGGAAAGCTGGACGCCGCCTTGAGCGGCAGCTACCAAGCCGGGCTCTGGCAGGGGCAAGGCGAGCGCCTGCGCCTGGAAGACCCAAGTGGCAGGCGGCTGGTCTTTCCCGGCGACGGCCAGTTCAGCGCCAAGGCGCGCTTGGATTTCACCAAACCGGTCAAGCTCGTCGGTCGCGTCGGGCTAGAAATCTTAAGTCTTACCGCGCTTGCGCCTTGGCTTACCCCTTTGGACCGTCCCGAAGGCCGCGCTCAGCTCGAGCTGAGCGCGGCCGGCCCAATCGCCGACCTTCACCCCACGCTCAGGCTCACCCTCAGGGAGGGGGCCTTCGGCCTCCGCCCGGCCGGCGTCCGGCTTACCGCGGTCGAGGCGACCGTCGAAGGCACCCAAGAGCGCCTTGCGCTGCGCGCCTACCTGCGCGCCGGGGAAGGCCGACTAAAAATCTCGGGCTGGGCCCAACCTCCGGCCAGGCTGCACTTGAAATTCACCGGCGAAAACTTGGAAGTCGTCCGCACCTCGAGGGTCACAGCGCGCGCCTCGCCGGAGTTGATCTTGGACCTAAACGGCCGCGCCGGCCGGCTTACCGGCACCCTTTTGATCCCCGAGGCGAGCCTCCGCCTCAAACAGCTTCCTGCAGGCAGCGTGGCGGTCTCCGAGGACGAGCGCATCCTCGGCCAAGCACCGCCTTCACCCCCGTTCGAGATCGCCAGCAAGGTGCAGCTCGTCCTGGGCGATGCGGTGCATTTCCAAGGCTTTGGGCTAAACGCGCGCCTTGCCGGGCAGCTTGAGGTGAGCGGCAAGCTCGCCGGCCCCTTCCACGCCCACGGCAGCGTCGACCTGAAGGAGGCTAAGTTTGAGGCCTACGGCCAGAAACTCACGCTCGCCAAAGGCCGCCTGATCTTTACCGGTCCCTTGGATCGACCCTATCTGGAGCTTAAAGCCAGCCGAACCGTTGAAGCGGCGGGCGTTACCGCCTTTTTAGAAGTCCGCGGGCCGGCGACCAAACCGCAAACTCGGATCGGCAGCCAGCCCCCTTTGCCACAGACCGAAGCGCTCTCCTACCTGTTCCTCGGCCGCTCTTTCCAGAGCAGCAGCACCACCGAGCAAACCCAAGTCGCCAAAGCCGCGCTGGCCATGGGGGCAGAGCTGGCCTTGCCTTGGCTCAAAAAGCTGGGGCTTGAGGCCTTTGCCGCCCAGACCGGCACCCAGCTGCAGGAAGACGCCTTGGGGCTGGGGAAATACCTAACGCCCGATCTCTACATCGGCTATGCTTTGAGTTTGTTCAACGGGGTCGGCAAAGCGATCCTGCGCTACCGGATCAACCGCTTCTTGAGCCTGGAGGCGGGCGCGGGAGGTAGCCAAAACGTCGATCTGTTCTACACTCTCGAAACCGATTGATTAGTCCATGGAGGATATCGGCCCATGTCGAGCGGGTTGTCGCTGCTTCCTGCGCTGATCGCCATCCCGCTGGCGTTCTTGAGCCATCGGGTGGTGCCGGCGCTTATGGCGTACGTCTTCATCGGCGCCCTGATCCTAGAGCGCGGCTGGCTGCCGGATGCGTTTGCCCGGGCGCTTGCGATCTTCGGGTCCGTGGTCAAGGACCTGGACAACCAGTTGCTCTTTGCTTTTAGCCTCTTGATCGGCGGACTGATCGGCTTGATCCAGCGGGCCGGCGGGATCGAGGGGTTCGTGCGTTGGGCAGAAGCCCGGCGGTTGCTCAAAACCCCGCGCCAGGTGGCGGTTTTGACCTTTATCACCAGCATGGCGCTGTTCATCGAGACCAATTTCGGCGTTCTGATCGCCGGATTGATCGCGGTGCCGCTGTTTGACCGCTATCGCCTCTCGCGGCTAAGGCTCAGCTACCTGCTCGATTCGACCTGCGCCCCCAAGTGCATGCTCATCCCCTTAAACGCCTGGGGAGCTTACGTCGCCAGCCTGCTCGCCGATCAAGGCATCGCGCAGCCCATGCCTTTGCTGCTGGCCTCTTTGCCCTGGGTGTTTTACGGCTGGATCGCCCTCGCTTTGGCCGGAATAGTCGCCGCGACCGACCTTAAACCGCCGTTTAGGATCGCCGTTTCCGAACGCACGCTGGGGGAGCTTCCCCATTTCGGCGGCGTGATCGCGCCAAAGGACGAGGCGCCTAAATTGGCCCGGCACTTGTGGGGGCCGATCGGGGTTTTGGTCGCTGGCGTGCTGGCGCTTTTGGGCCTGACCGGGAATGCGCCGTTGGCGATCTTCCTCGCGGTGGTTGGGGTGCTGGCGGGCACGCTCGGGTACTTTGGCAGCCGGCGCATTTTGGCGTGGGGCGAGATGTTTCAGGCCCTCCGCCAGGGGATCCGGATGCTGCTGCCGTTGCTGGGACTGTTGCTCTGCGCGTTCGCCGTCGGCGCTACGACCAAGGCCCTAGGCACCGGCGCCTTTTTGGCCGGCGCCCTGCACGGCCAGCTCGACCCGCTTTGGCTGCCGTTTTTGGTCTTCGGCATCGGCTGTCTGATCTCGTTTGCCAGCGGCACCTCGTGGGGCACCTTCGCCATTCTGATCCCCATCGTCGTCCCTTTGGCCGAAGCGTTTCAGGCGCCTACTGCCTTGCTGGTGGGGGCGGCGTTGAGCGGCGGACTGTTTGGCGACCACTGCTCGCCGGTCTCCGACACCACCTTGCTTGCCTCGCTGGCGGCAGGGGTCAAGCCGATCGAACACGTGCGCCATCAGCTCCCCTATGCGCTGCTGGGGGCTGGGCTGGCGCTCGGGCTGTATCTGCTCGCAGGGGCGATGATCTTATGAATTCCCAAAGCGCCGGCCATCGCTGGCTGTTTACCCTGGCCGCGTTGATGGTCGTGATCGCGGGCCTGCGCGCGGCGGCCGAGATTCTGGTCCCGTTTTTGCTTTCGGTATTTATCGCCATCCTGCTCTGGCCGCTGGTGGAGTGGCTGTACCGGCACCGGGTGCCGGCGTGGCTTGCGATCCTGATCGCCGTGCTCGGCTTGATGGTGCTGATGATCGTGCTCGGGGTGTTCGTCGGCAAGTCCATCGACAGCTTCATCGGCAACCTGCCTTACTATCAGAGCCGGCTGCAGGCCAACACCGCCGGCCTCATCGCCTGGCTAAACGCGCACGGCTTTGAAATCTCGCGCGAGCGCTTTGGCGAATTCTTCAACGCCGGACGCCTGATGCAATTGGCCGGCACCTTGCTCACCACCTTGACCGGCGCTTTTGCCAACACCGCCTTGATCCTGTTCTACGTCACCTTCATGTTCTTGGAAGCCTTCCTCCTCCCCTACAAACTGCAAAGGATTTTCGGCGATTCGACCCTCGCCGCCCGCTTTGAGACCTTTTTTGCCAACCTGCGCCGCTACCTTCATCTTAAAAACCTGATCAGCCTGGCGACCGGCCTGGCGGTGGCGTTTTGGTTGTCCTTGCTGGAGGTCGACTACCCCATCCTGTGGGGGACGGTGGCCTACGTGCTCAATTTCATCCCCAACATCGGTTCGTTCGTCGCCGCGCTGCCGGCGATCCTCCTGGCCTTGGTTCAACATGGAGTTGGCGGAGCCGCCTACACTGCCTTGGGCTATTTGGTGATCAACACCGTGATCGGCGGCTTTATCGACCCTAGGGTGGTGGGCAAGGGCTTAGGGATCTCCACCTTGGCGGTGTTGTTGTCCTTGATCTTCTGGGGTTGGGTGTTGGGGCCGGTGGGGATGTTTCTGTCGGTGCCGATCACCGTAATCCTCAAGATGTTCATGGAAGATAACCCGGCGACCTGCTGGATCGCCATCCTCTTGGGTTCAGGCACAGAAGACGAACGCAAAAAAACCTGAAACTCGGCTACGCTTTTTATGAGAGCCAAGCCAAAACGCCTATGAACATGCCCGATTCGCCGACCGCTTACCTCACCGAGGTTGAGGCCAGCCGCTTTGAAGCCCTGGCCGAAAGCCAGAAACCGGACCATCCGCTCTTTCAACTAGGCAGTTACGTCGCGATCGAGCAGGCGGGAATTCGGGTGTTGGCGGTCGTCAACCGCAGCGCACTGGATGCGCGCGGTGTCCGCCTGGAGCTCATCCCGCTCGGGGAAATCGACGCCGAGGGATTCCAGCGGGGGGTACGCCGCTACCCGACGCCGGGCGCCAAAGTGAGCGAAATCGCCGACGCGCAGCTACAAGCTGCGTTCGCCAAATACCGCGCCTTTGGGTTTGGCATCGGCCAGGTGGCAGGCCGCTCGGATCTGACCGCCTACTTAAATCCCAGCGCGCTGTTTGGGCGCAGCTTTGCGATCTTAGGCCAGTCCGGCGCGGGCAAGTCTTGGACCGTCGCCAGCCTCATCCAGCAAGCGGTGGCAACGATGCCGCGCGCGCACCTCATCCTGCTCGACCTGCACGGCGAATACTGCTGGCGCGACGGCCAAGGCGCGCTGCACTCGGCGTTCCGCCCCGGAACTTACCGCTACCTCGACGCCCGGGCACTGGAAATCCCCTATTGGCTGATGACTTATCAGGAACTGGTCGAGCTGTTGATCGACCGCAACGACCCGAGCGCCTCGGTCCAGATGGCGTTTCTGCGCGAGACCCTGCATACCTTAAAGCGCAAAGAAGCCGAGCGCCTTGCGATCGGCTTTGTGTCCATCGATGCGCCGATCTGGTTTTCGCTGGAGGAGCTGTACCGCGAGTTCAAGACCGCCAACGAACTGCGCACGGATTTCGGCAAGACCAAAGGGCCGCTTTACGGCCAGTTCGACCAATTTCTGGTGAAGCTGCAAAGCCGCTTAAGCGATGCGCGCTACGACTTCCTGCTCAAACCCAAGCAGCGCACCCAATCCGAGTCTTTAGCCACGCTGCTGCGGGATTTCGTGGGGCTAGGCGAGCCCAAGTGTCCGATCACCGTCATCGACTTGAGCGCGGTGCCGTTTGACGTGCGCCCGACGGTCTCGGCCCAGATCGGCCGGATCGCCTTTGAATTCAACTACTGGAACCCCAGGCGGCGGGAGTTTCCTCTGGTATTGGTGTGCGAGGAGGCCCACGCGTATATCCCCCGCACCGGCGACAAGTACGACGGCACCCGCCGGGCGCTGGAGCGGATCGCCAAGGAGGGGCGCAAATACGGGGTCGGCTTGGGCGTGGTCAGCCAGCGCCCGCACGAGTTATCGGAAACCGTGTTGTCGCAGTGCGGTACCTTCCTCTGCCTGCGCCTTTCCAACCCCGACGATCAAGCCTACGTGCGCGAACTGGTGCCCGATGCCGAAAGCGCGCTGGTAGACGTGCTGCCGGCTTTAGGCCGCGGCGAGGCGATGGTGATGGGCGAGGCGGTGCCGCTGCCGCTGCGGGTAAAAATCCGCCGCCCGGAGCCGGTTCCCCACAGCCAAGACGTCAACCACCACGCCGCCTGGCGCGAAGGGCCGGAAGACTTGCCCGTGGAAGCCATCGCCGGCCGCTGGCAGCGCCAGGGCCGAGCTTAAGACCCGATACAGCCTAAGGTACCGGTCTGGGCTTTGGTAAACTCGCTGCAGTTGGGGCGGGCTGTCCTCGTGCTCTACCGGCGGCAGCCAAGGCAAAAGGCGCAAAAAGAACGGCCTAGGCTCCCGAACCAAGCGCCAGGCGGCAATGCCCCCGGGCACTTTTTGGGGCAAATAGGCTTTGCCTTGCGCCCAAAGCTTGACCTGGGCAATCTGCGCGTGGAAATTGCCGCTTGCCGCAAAGACCTTCACTTTCAGCGGCAGCGCCGTACCGCTCAAGCGCTCGATTTCGCGCAGGTGCGCAAGATCGTCGCCGGAAACCAGTAAATAAACGGGCCTTTGCGCGGCAAGGCGCGCGATTTCGGCCAGCGCCTGCGCGCGGTCGGCCGTCCACCACTTAGCCAGCCGCGCCAAGGCGTCCTGATCCTCAAATCCTCCGCTCAGCTTCTGCCAGAGCAGGCGCTCCTCCGGCGCAAACGCGGCTGCCGGCGGTTGGCGCGCCCACACCGCCCGCCCGCTCAAAAAATCCACCCGCTGGCCGTTGTCCCACCAAGTAAGCACCAAAGCGTCTTGTTCCAAAGCGCGCAGGACTTCGCCCAGCGCCATCCAGGCCTGCCACTTGGCCGATCCCGGCTCGGGCAGCAGCGCTTGGCGCAAGGCGCCAAGCGCGTCCCGGTAACGCACCACATATAAGCTCAGCTGCTGGCCAGTTTTGGCGTGGTGGATTTCCCAGCGTTCAAAGCTTACCGGAGGATAGCATCTGCTGCCGTCTTCCGGCCAAGACGCCGCGCTTTGCGCCACCTGCCACGGCTCCTTGCCCGGCCCCAGCGCCGACCAAAGCAAGGCGGCGCCCGTAAGGAACAAGGCGCCGCCCAAGAGATAACGCCACCTCAAGGCTTGCGCCGGATTACCCAGAGGCCGCCGACGAGCAACGCCGCGCCCAAAGGCAGGCGCAGATCGAGGCTTGCCAGCCCGGGCAAGCGCAGATTCGCTTGCTGCGCCTTGGCCTTGGCGCGCAGGCGCGTGGCCTCGTCCATGATTTCGGTGTAGTCGCGCAAGAGCGGCGACCAACCCTCCGTATAGGTGAACCCGCCCGGATTCATATGGAACAGCCCCTTATAGAGCTTGATCAGATCGTGCTCCCACATATCGGCGTAGATACGCTCCACGCGCGATGGGTTATTGCCTTTGGCCCAGAACAGCTGGAAGAACCCGCCGGGCGCGTCCTGCACCGGCGCGGGCGGGGCCGGGCGGTTGGTTTTTTGGCCGACCAACAAGCCTTCGTCGTACAGCGCCTGGACGACTTGCTTGGCTTCCTGCTCGACTTTCAGCCCCGCGATCGTCCCGCGGTCGGCGGTCTCCAGATAGGTCCTGGCAAAGCGCGGCGAATGGCAGTTGCTGCAGGTGACCACCCACGCCTCTTGGCGCTCCTTGAACCAGGGATGATCGAGGTTGTCGGCGATCTGCGGGGTGGGATTAAAAGCCCAGCGCACCTTGCGCACCAGGTTGTGGGTGTACTCGCCTTGGTATTCAAAGTGGCACAGCTGGCAGGTGGGGGCAGTATAGCCGCCCTTGGTCAAGGCGTCCTTGAGGGGCGCTTCGAAGTTCCACTGCGCTTTGTGCGTTTGGTACACCGTGCCGTGCTTGGACAAAAGGTAATTCTCAAACTCGTTGTGATCGGCGCCGTTGTGACAGGTGGCGCACGCCTCGGGTTGTCTGGCCTCGGCCGCCGAGAAGCTGTGGCGGGTGTGGCAGCCGTCGCACTTGTTCTGCTGGTAGTGGCACATATCGCAGCCCTGGGCGATCTCGCGCTCGGCCATCCCCGCCCAGATGTCGTTTTCGACGTTGGCCTTCCAGTCCACCGCGTGCGAGGGATGGCCCTTGGGCCATTGGTTCTGCGGCCAGGTCTGCTCCTTTTCCGCCTCAGCCTGGGCGAATTGCTCGACGTGGCAGGTGCCGCACGCGGCTCGATCGGGAAGTTTCAGGTCCTGATCGTGGCGAATGGTCTGCTTGCCCACCCCGCCGTGGCAGTCGATGCAGCCGACTTCCTTCAGGTGCGCGCCTTCCGGCAACAGGCCCTGGCGTACCAGGTTGGCTTCGACCTCGGCCAGTTTCCGCTTCTTATACGCGCGCACGTCGGAGTCGGGCAGGGCGCGGATTTCGTCCAGCCGGGCGTGGGTGCTGTTTTTCCAAGCGTGGACGAAACCTGCCGTGACCGCCTGGTGGCAGGCGACGCACTGTTCGCGGCCCACCTCTCCAGAGATCGTAGTCGGCGGTTGGTAAAAATCCTTAGGATCCCAATAACGCTGGATCGGGATCGGTTCCCAGTGCTTAGCCAATTTGCCTTTGCCGGGATGGTCCTGGTAATACCGCTCGATCAAGGGTTTGGGGTCGGCGCCCAACTGCGCGAAAGCAGGCCAGGCAAAGACAAAAATCAAGAGCGCCACAAGCCGCGCGTACATAGGAGTCCTCCTCGCTTATGGTTTTCGACTTATCATAGCACCCGCGCCGGAAGCAAAAAACTTGACGGTTCTTTTCACCCGGCGGTATAGTTTCGATGCGAAACTATACTAACAAAAGGAGGTCGAGATGAACAAGCGATCGCTTTTGCTCAGCGGGCTCCTGATTGCTTCCGGCGCGCTTGGGGCGGCCGAGACCCAAGTGCGATACCCCGAGGGGTTTCGCAGCTGGTACCACGTCAAATCCATGGTGATCCAGCCGGGGCATCCGCTGGAAAATCCCTTCGGCGGGATTCACCACGTCTACGCCAACGCCAAAGCCATGCAAGGACTAAAAACCGGCAACTACCCAGACGGGGCGGTGTTGGTGTTCGACCTGTTCGACTACCAAGAAGACAACCACGCGCTGGTCGAGGGCAAACGCAAGCTGATCGGGGTGATGGAGCGAGACGGCAAACGCTTTGCCAAAACCGGCGGGTGGGGGTTTGAGGGGTTTGGCGAAGGCAAGCCGGACAAGCGATTGGTGACCGACGGTGGGCAAGGGTGTTTCAACTGCCACGCCGCGCAGAAAGACAGCCAATACGTGTTTTCCAAGCTCCGAGATTGATCCGCGGTTTTTCTTCCTCGTCTGGCCGCGCCTTCAGCGCGGCCTCTTCTTTTTTCCCGGACGAGCAAGATGACCGAAGCCGAGTGGCAGGCAAACATCGAGCGCTTTCTGCGCGAGTGGCCGGGGCTTAGCCAGTTTTGCACCCAGAACGGCTGGATCGACGACGCAACGATCCGCTATGAGATCCAAGCGCTCACGGAACGCGAGGCGATCGTAGCCGTCTGGTTCACGGAAATCCTCATGGAAGGATCCGGTTGCGTCGCCGACCGGCGCGAGTGCTTCGGCAAGCTGCGCTTAAAATGCGATGGGCGCGCCTTGAGCGCGGAGCCGGTTTAAGTCACCACATCCGGCCCTGCGCGGCCGCTTCTGGCCTTGACCGCGCTCAAGGATTCGGCTAAAGCGATAAGCTCGGCGAGCGCTTCCTGCGGATCCAAGTCGTGGCGACTAGGATCGGATTCGTAGCGTTCAAGATAAATCCGCAAAGTCGCCCCTTCGGTGCCGGTTCCAGACAAGCGAAACACCAAGCGCGCCTCCGGCTCTAGAAGGATGCGGATCCCTTGGCCCGGGGTGATGCTGCCGTCCACCGGATCGGTGTAGCAAAAATCGTCGGCCAAGGCGACGGTGTAACTCCCTAGGCGCTGGCCGGCGAGCTTAGGGCATTTCGCGCGCAGCTGCGCTAGGATCTCCTGGGCGAGGGCGTTGTCTAGCGCTTCGTAATCGTGGCGGCTGTAATAATGGCGGCCGAAACGGCGCCAATGGTCGCGGACGATGGCGGCCACCGGTTGCCTACTGGCGACCACTAGGTTGAGCCAAAACAAGACCGCCCACAGGCCGTCTTTCTCGCGCACGTGATCGGAGCCGGTGCCAAAGCTCTCCTCGCCGCATAAAGTGATCTTGCCGGCGTCTAAGAGATTGCCGAAAAACTTCCAGCCGGTCGGGGTCTCGTAGCAAGGAATGCCAAAGGCTTCGGCGACCCGATCCACCGCGCGGCTGGTGGGCATGGAGCGGGCCACGCCGCATAATCCCTGGCGGTAACCCGGAACACGATGCGCGTTGGCTGCGAGCACCGCGAGGCTATCACTGGGAGTGACGAAAAACCGTTGCCCTAGAATCATGTTCCGATCGCCGTCCCCATCCGAAGCCGCCCCCAACGTCGGGGCGTCAGGGCGGTACATCTTTTCCACCAAGACCTTGGCGTAGGTCAGGTTGGGGTCGGGATGGCCGCCGCCAAAATCCTCCTTGGGTTCGGCGTTGATGACCGAACCGGGCGCGGCGCCCAATTCCTCTTCTAAAATTCGCTTAGCGTACGGGCCGGTGACTGCGTGCATGGCGTCAAAGCACACGCTCACCGCACCGCTCCGCAAGGCAGCGCGAATCCGTTCGAAGTCGAACAAGTGCGCCATCAACTGGGCGTAATCGCTGACCGGGTCGATGATCCGCACGAGGGTATCGCCGCACTTAAATTCCCCAAGCTGCCCAAGGTCGAGGTCGGGCATTTTGGCGATCTTGTATTCGGTGATCGTGCGGCTGCGCTGGTAAAACGCGTTGGTGTAGCTTTCCGGCGCAGGGCCTCCGTTTTGGATGTTGTATTTGATCCCGAAATCTCCATCCGGTCCTGCCGGATTGTGACTGGCCGACAGCACGATTCCGCCCAGCGCTTTGTATTTGCGAATCAGGTGGGAGGCGGCCGGGGTCGAGAGCAGGCCGTGCTGGCCGACGAGCAAAGTGCCAAACCCGTTGGCCACCGCCATCTTGAGGATGGTCTGCAAGGCTTGCAGGTTATAAAAACGCCCATCGCCGCCTAAGACGAGGGTTTTGCCTTGCCGATCCGGCAGACAGTCGAAGATGGACTGCACAAAATTTTCCAGATAGTTGGGTCGCTCGAGAAAAACCCGAGTCTTTTTACGCAGGCCGGAAGTGCCGGGTTTTTGGTCGGAGTAGGGTGTGGTCGTGCGGATTTCGATGTCCATGCGCTCGCTCCCGCTTTGAGGTTTCGTATATCATTTTCGGTGTGAGTTTAACACCAAGAAGGAGCGCGGTACATGTGGAAATGGGGACTGCTCATTTGGGCCTGGGCGCTCGCTGCGAACGCTCAGGGAAAAGATGACGTCTGGGTGCTCGTCGACACCAAAAAGCTTATGCTCTACGTCATGCAAGGCGACAAAGTCGTCGAAGCCTTCGACCGCATCTCCATCGGCAGTCGGGGCGTGACGCGAGCCAAACGCCGCGGCGACCACAAAACCCCGCTGGGGGTGTTCCGCATCGGCTGGGTCAAAGAAAGCAGCCGCTATCACCGCTTCTTCGGCCTCAATTACCCCACCCTCGCCCACGCTACCCGCAGTTGGAGGCAAGGCTGGCTGGACGACCGGACTTATCGGTCGCTCATCCGCGCCAACTTCGAAGGCCGCGTCCCCCCGCAAGACACGCCTTTGGGAGGATTTGTCGGCATCCACGGCGTGGGCAAAGCCGACCCCAGCATCCACGGCGTGTTCAATTGGACGCAAGGGTGCATTGCGTTGACCGACGCCCAGATCGACCGCTTAAGCCGCTGGGTTGGAGTTGGAACTCCGGTCGTCATCCGCTAGGCAATCAAGTTTTTGACGAGAGCGTGGGATTTGTGTGATGATTTTGTCGCGTGATAACCAACAAGCAACGAAAGGGAGATGTCTATGTTAAAAACATTCGCTAAAATCTCAGCTGTAGCTCTCGCGCTGGGCGCTGTGACCGGATGCGCTACCAAGGGGCAGTTGCAGGAGGTGCAAAATCGCGTTTCCGGCCTGGAATCGCGAGTCTCAAAAGTGGAAAGCGCCCACAACGACATAATGAAAGACCTCCGTAGCGCGCACGATCACGCTGCCCGAGCCGAAGAAAAAGCCGAAAAAGCTTTGGAATGCTGCGAAGCCCAGAGCGAGAAGCTCGATCGCATGTTCCAAAAACGGATGCTAAAGTAAATACTCTTTGCTGAAACTTAGCCCCGCCTTGCGCGGGGCTATCTTTTTTAGGCGCGGGGAAGAACGCGGTCGGCAATCTTGACCGGAACGCCGGTTTGCTCTTCAAGCGCCTTGCGCAAGGCCGAGCCAACGAGGCGAATGGGTATCCCTTTGGTTTTACCCTCTATCAGGCTCAGCGCTTGTTTGAGCATCTCTTCATAAGAGCCTCCGTGCTCCTCCAGCGGCGGATGAACCTCAATATACAGCGCCTCACCCAGCCAACCTAGCTTGATCGGTTGATTGACGAAGGTGACCTGAGTGCCGACCGGGATTTCGGCAAACAAGCGTTCGATGTCTTCAGGATACATGCGCACGCATCCGTGGGTGACGCGCATGCCGATGCCGAATTCTTTGGCTTCATCGGTGCCGTGGATCAAGTAACCTTGGATGCCAAGGCGCAGCGCGTACTTGCCCAATGGGTTGTCCGGTCCGGGAGGGACAGCGTCCGGAAGCGGGTCCCCTTCGGTGGCGTGTTCTTTTTTGATCGACTCCGGCGGCACCCAGACGGGGTCTTTGACCTTGGCGACGACGCGCGTGGTGCCTAAGGGAGTGGCCCAGTCCATGCGGCCGACGCTGACCGGATGGGTGATTACGCGGGCCGGTTCCCCGGAACGGGGAGGCGGGAAGTAATACAGGCGCATTTCCGGAATGTTGAGAACGATCCCCTGGCGGGGGGCATCCGGCAGCACAAACCACTTGGGCAACACGACTTCGGTGCCGTCTTGCAACAGCCAAGGATTCAGGCTAGGGTTGGCGAGGCGGATTTCGTTCTGGCCAAGGTTGTAACGGCGCGCAATTTCTAGGAAAGTATCTTTTTTGCTGGCGCGGATCGTCTGCAACTGGCCAACCAGCTCCGTCCCAGTCGGCGGCAAGACGTAAGAATCCGCCCACACCCACGGCGTCATTAGCCAAGCGCTCAAAACCCAGACAAATTTTCTGCTCATACGAACTTTCAAGTTGCCACGCAATAAATCGAATAGAATAACACTTTAACCTTTAAAAACGCTTGAAGGAGACTCAATGGCGCAAAATGATACCCTGATCAAAGCGGTTTATGCTGCATTTGAACTCGATCCCCAGGTCAATCCTCACCGCGACCGCATCGCCGTCCAGTACCACGCCGGCGGCATCGTTCTGACCGGTGAAGTGGCCGAGATCTCCGCCAAACGCCGCGCCTACTATACGGCCCTAGAGGTTCCGGGGGTAAGCAGCGTGGACGATCGGCTGCGGGTCAAGCCGGCCCAAGCGATGGGCGACGATGAAATTTTGGCCCATTTGACCAAGATGCTTTACGAGGATCTGGCTTTCAAGCATTACGGCCTGAGCGCGATCAACCACAAAGGAGAGCGCCAAATCCTGCGCCAGCTGGACGGGCAAGCGGGTTCCTTCCTCGTCCACGTAGAGGACGGCACGGTCACTTTAAGCGGGCAGGTCAAATCGCTATGCGACCGGCGTCTGGCCGAGGTCATGGCGTGGTGGGTACCAGGCAGCGGCAACGTCGTCAACCAGCTAAAAGTCACCCCTCCGGAAGAAGACAACGACGACCAGCTCAAAGAAGCCATTCTGTTGGCATTGGACTTGGATCCGTTCGTGGATTATCAGCAGCTCGCCATTCAGTGCCGGGCCGGCAGCGTCCTCTTAGAGGGGGTCGTGCCGGTGGCCGAACAGGTGCGCCTGGCAGAACACGATTGCTGGTATGTCGAAGGAGTAAAAAAGGTCGAAAACCGCCTCAGGTTGCCCTAAATTCGGAACAGGCGCAAAAGCGTGACAAGGACTACAAAACCCCTAAAAACTCGACCTTTAGGCTGAACTAATCCGCAAAGCCGCCGTCTTTCAGGATAAACGCCTTAAGCAGAAGGAACATGGCCATTTTGATCGTCGACGACGATCCGCAGCTTTGCCAACTGATCGGCGTGCGCCTGGAGACGGCGGGCTATAAAACCTTGACCGCCGGCACCGCGGAGGAGGCGTTCGCCCGCTTGCAGGCAGGGGACCTTGAAGTCGAGCTGGTGATGCTCGACATCTTTCTACCGGATGCCTCGGGGATTGAAGTATGCCGCAGAATCAAAGCGGACCCAAGAACCTGCGACATCCCGGTGATCGTGCTCACCGGCAGCAACGACGAGGAGCACTTAGAGCAGGCGTTCGACGCCGGCGCGATCGATTACATCGAGAAGCCGTTCAAAGGATTAGAGCTCTTGGCTCGGATTCGCAGCGCCTTGCGTCTTAAAGCCGAGATCGAGCAGCGCAAGCGCCAAGCCCAGGAATTGATCGCCGTGGCCGAACAGCTCAAACGGGCCAATGAACAATTGCGCCAGCTGTCGTTCCACGATGCTTTGACCGGCCTCCACAACCGCCGCTACTTCGACGAATTCCTCGAGCGCGAATTCAAACGCGCCCAGCGTTCGGGCACGGAGCTGGCGCTGATCATGATCGACATCGATTATTTCAAGTCCTACAACGATCGCTTCGGTCATCAGGCAGGAGATCAAGCTTTGCGCCAGGTCGCCGCCACCTTTCGTTTCGTAGTCCACCGCTCCCACGATCTGGTCGCCCGGTACGGCGGGGAAGAATTTGCCGTGGTCCTGCCGGAGACCGCCCAACCGGCGGCTCTTACCATCGCCGAGAGCCTGCGCCAGAGGGTGGAAGCCTTGCGCCTGCCGCATCCTGATTCTCCCTTCGGGGTGGTGACGATCAGCTTAGGCCTCGCCGTCCGGCAGCCCAAACCGAAAGAATCGCTAAGCCAGCTGATCGAGGCCGCCGATATGGCTTTGTATCACTCCAAACGCGCCGGCAGAAACCGCGTCAGCGCAGCGGCCTAAAGCAGCCCGACCAGCTCTTTGAAACGCGGATGCCGCGCGTCGCGCAGCCACTCAAACACCACCGATTCCCCGACCACCACGACCGCCCCCGCCTGGCGCATTCGCTCCAAGGCATACACCTTGTGCTCCGGAGAACGCGATAAAACCGCGTCCTCGACCACGAATACGCTTAAGCCCCGACTAAGCAAGGTCAATGCGGTCTGCAATACGCTCACGTGCGCCTCGATCCCGGTCAAGACGACTTGCGTGCGTCCGCTCTGTTCCAATAAGGCGTCGAACCCCTCCGCGTCGCTGCACGCAAACCCGGTTTTGGCCAGCGGCTTTACTTCAGGCGGAGCGTGCGCCAAGATTTCTGCCACCGTACCGCCGAGCCGCGCCGGTTGCTGTTCGGTAAGCAGCACCGGAATCGCCAACGCCTTGGCCGCTTCCAGCAAGACGCTGCAGGTCTTAAACAACGTTCGGCAAGCTTCGGGCGGCATCGCTTCCGCCAAGCGCGGCTGGACGTCGGCGATCACCAACACGCTTTGTTCGGCAGCGCAAAGCCAAGGCGCAAACGCCAAAGTTCCTCCCCTCGCTTTAAGGCAATAAACTTTCTAGGGCCTGCCAGACCCGCTGCGCCAAAAGCGGCTGGGCCTTAAGATTCGGATGGATGCCGTCGGCCTGCATCAATTCGGCGTCCAAAGCCACCTCCTCGAGGAAAAAGGGCAGCAAAGTCACCGGATAGCGCTGCGCCAGGCGCCGGTAAACCGCCTCGAACATTGCGGCGAATTTCGGGCCATAATTGGTCGGCACCTTCATTCCTAAAAGCAAAACCTTGGCCTTTGCGGCCAAAGCGGCCTCGATCATTGCCGCCAAGTTTTGCTCCGTCTGCGCCGGCGAGATGCCGCGCAGACCGTCGTTGCCGCCCAACTCCAAGATCACCACCTGAGGCCGGTGCTGGGCAAGCAGCGCCGGCAGGCGGCGCCGGCCGCCTAAGGTGGTCTCGCCGCTGACACTGGCATTGACAAAACGGACGTCCTTGTGCTCTTGTGTAAGCAGCGCGACCCAGCCTTGCTCGGCGGGAATGCCATAAGCGGCGCTCAGGCTGTCGCCTAGAACTAAAACGGTGGCCGCCCAACCAAACTGCGGTAAGATCATCCACAGCACAATCCACTTCATCCTGTACATGGCTGCCCCTTTCCGTCAAGCCTTTAATACCGCGGCCGAGCTTAGGTCGGACTCGGCCCGGATCGTTGCCGTCCATCTTAGTAAATCGGTAAGCACGGCGGAAGGCAAGTTAGCCATTCTGACCGACGTAAACCTCGCCATTCAGCCGGGAGAGGCGGTCGCGGTGGTCGGCGTTTCCGGTTCCGGCAAGTCGACCTTGCTGAGCTTGCTCGCCGGCTTAGATCTGCCCACTTCGGGCCAGGTGTATCTGGACGGCGTCGCCCTGACCGAGCTGGACGAGGACGGCCGCGCCCACCTGCGGGGGGAAACGGTGGGGTTTGTGTTTCAATCGTTCCAGCTCCTGCCCAGCCTGACGGCGCTGGAAAACGCAATGCTGCCTTTGGAACTAAGGGGGGCAGAGGATGCGGCGATGCGGGCGCGCGAGCTTCTGGAACGGGTCGGGCTGGGGCATCGCTTGCACCACTACCCTCACCAACTGTCGGGTGGGGAACAGCAGCGCGTGGCGCTGGCGCGGGCGTTCGCGACCTGCCCTAAAGTCCTGTTCGCCGACGAGCCTACCGGCAACCTCGACCAACGCACCGGCCGGCACGTGATCGAGCTGCTGTTCGAGCTCAACCGCACCCACGCCACCACCTTGGTGCTGGTCACCCACGACGAGGCGCTGGCCGAACGCTGTCAGCGCGTCTTGGTGTTGGAGGCAGGACGGATCGTAGCCGAGCGATGAGCGACTGGGTCTTAGCCTGGCGCTTCTTGCGCCGCGAGCTGCGCGCGGGGGAGCTTAAGATCTTGGTGCTGGCCCTGATCTTGGCCGTAGCCAGCGTCACGGCCGTCGCTTTGCTGGCCGATCGGCTGACCCGCACCCTGACCGAACAGGCGGCCGATTTTCTCGCCGCCGACCTGGTCGTGGAAAGCCACGCCCCTCTGCCGTCGGCCTGGCTGCAAGAAGCGAAGCGGAGGGGGCTGGCGACCGCGCAGCGGGTGGAATTTACCAGCGTGCTGGTGGAAAACGAGCAATTGCTGCTGGTAGGCGTCAAGGCGGTCAGCGCCGCCTATCCGCTGCGCGGCTATCTCAAGACCACCGCAAGCGACCTTGCCGCCGCGCAAATCACCCGCGCGCCGCCTGCCCCCGGGCGAGTTTGGGTCGCTCCGCGGGTCTTGACCCAACTCGGGCTGAAGCTAGGCGACCGCCTCCAGGTAGGCAAGGTAAACCTGCTCATAGACCGGGTGCTGAGCTTTGAACCGGATACCCGAACCTCGTTCTACAGCTTAGCGCCGCGGGTGATCATGCGCGTCGAAGACCTTCCCGCTGCCGGGATTCTGGCCCCGGGCAGCCGCGCCAGCTATTACCAGCTGTTCGCCGGTCCTGAGGCCGAGTTGAAGCGCTTTAAACGTTTTCTCAAGGCCCACCTCAAACCCAACCAGCGCCTACTCGACGTGCACGAAGACCGGCCCGACGTGGGCCAGGCCTTGCGCCGGGCCGAGCGTTACCTGGGCCTAGCGAGCGCGATCGTGGTCCTGATCGCGGGGGCGGCGGTGGCGATGGCTTCCCGCCGCTACAGCACAAGACACTTGGATACCACCGCGGTGATCAAAGCCTTAGGCGCCTGCCAGGGCAAGGTGCTGCGCCTGTACGCCTACCAGTTTCTGCTCCTCGGTCTTTGCGCCGGTGGGGTTGGGACCCTGATCGGCTGGGGAGCGCAAGCAAGCTTGCTCTTGATCTTTAAAGACATGCTGCCTGAACGCCTCGCCCGTCCGAGTGGCTTGGCGTTTGGCTTTGGCCCGGCCACCGCTTGGCTTTTGCTGCTTAGCTTCTCCTTACCGCCCTTGCTGCGCCTTAGACGGGTGCCGCCGGCGAGGGTCCTGCGGCGCGATCTTTGCCCGGCCCCGATCAGCGCTTGGTTGACCTACACGGCAGGGGCGCTGGCGATTGGCGCGCTGGTGTGGCGCTTTACCCAAGACCTTAAGCTGAGCGCGGCGATTTTGGGCGTAAGCTCCGTGGCCCTGTTGGCGCTGGGAGGGTTGACGTACCTGCTGCTGCGGCTGGCCCGGGGCGGATTTAAGCGTTTGGGGCTGGCCTGGCGCCTGAGTCTGGACAACTTGCTCCGCCACCCTCAGCTCACCTTAGCCCAGGTGCTGGCTTTTTGCACGACTCTGGCGGCGATGACGGTAAGTTTTCTGGTGCGCAACGACCTGATCGCCGCCTGGCAAGCGCAGCTGCCTGTGGACGCCCCGAACTACTTCGTGCTCAACGTGTTTCCGGAAGAGCTGGGCGATTTCCAGCGGTTTCTAACCGTCGAGCTGCACGCCAAGACCAGCCGCTTCTTTCCCATCGTGCGCGGGCGCCTGGTCGAAGTCAACGGCCTCGACGTCCATCGCCTGGCGCGCCCGGACAGCGAAGGGGAAATGGCGATCCACCGCGACCTAAGCCTGACCTGGGCCGCCGAACCGCCGCCGGACAACCGCTTGGTAGCGGGCCGATGGTGGCAAGGCCAAGAACCTGGGCGGCAGGTATCGGTGGAATGGGACCTGGCCCAAAGCCTTGGCATCCGCATCGGAGATCGGCTGAGCTTTCTCGTGGAAGGGCAAAAAATCGACGCTCAGGTTGTAAACCTGCGCACCGTGCAGTGGGATTCCATGCTGCCCAACTTTTACATGATCTTTAATCCTGGCGATCTGGACGAGTTCGCCGCGACTTATTTGGCCAGCTTTTACCTGCCGCCGGAACGCCAAGCGGTTCTTAGCGAACTGATCCGGCGCTTTCCCAACGTCACTTTGGTGGAAGTGGACATGATCTTGCAGCACTTCCGCACCATCCTCAGGCAGGTCAGCTTCGCCGTCGACTACGTCCTGGTGCTGGCCTTGCTCGCAGGACTGTTAGTACTGTTGGCGGCGGTACACAGCGCCTTAGACGAGAGAATCCAGCAAAGCGCGCTGCTGCGCGTTCTGGGCGCCAGGGGCAGGCTGCTGCGTGCGAGCCTGTGGATCGAATTTCTGCTCCTTGGCGGGCTTTCGGGAATGCTGGCGGTGTGGGTGAGCGAAGCGGTCGCGTGGGTTTTGTACGTGCGGATCTTCGATATTCCGTTCCGCTTCCATGCATGGATCTGGTGGGCGGTGCCGGCGTTGGGGAGCGGGCTGACTGCGCTCGCCGGCTATTTTGGGACGCGCCAGGTGCTCACGCGCAGCCCGGCGGAATTCTTGCGCGTGCGTTAAAAGTTAGCTACATTGGTTTTTAGTAAAAACTATTTTTAAGGACTATGAGAAAAAGCGCGCTGGCCTGCATGGTTGGGGTAGGAATGCTGTTAAATTCGCCAACTCTGATTTCTCAAGTCCAGATCGTGAAGGCAGAACCGCAGGTAGCCGCTTGCCTTGCTCTAGGCGAAGTGAGAGCTTCGTCTGGTTACGGCAAGAAATTCGGTTGGCGTAGCCTTGCCGAAAAACTGGCCTTACGCCAAGCCCAGCAGAGGGGCGCAACCCACGCGATCGTAAAAGAATTCAAGCCTCAGGGCGCGTTCAACGGCATTGCGGCCTTGCGCATCTTCCGCTGCGCCCCTTAAGGGGCACGCACAAAGTGCCCCTTTCCAGAAATTATTGGGATTTCAAGTTGACGAGCGAGGTCCAACCGGCTTGCCCCTGGCACTCGCCGGCGAGGGGCTCCACTTTAGCGTACTTTACGTAGCTCACCGTGGTCAGCTCCAACACTTTGGCCGGAGTGCCGGCTTGGACCACGCAGATCTGCTCCTTCTCGCGCAGTTCTGGATCGGTCGCGCCCATGCGCCCAGGCGCCTGAAGAAGCAGCACATCGCCGCCGCCGGTGACGTTGGGATTGACCAGTTGGTAAGTCTGGCCGACCTGGACCGTAGGCATCGGCGCCTGCTCGACCCCGCCCCCGCCGAAGAAAAGCCAACCCAGCACGATCAAGACGAACGCGCCGATGCCGCCGTAGAAAGCCAGCGGGTTTTTCTCTTTAAGCGCCATCGCCATGGCGATGAACTTGCCCAAACCCGCCTTTTCCTCCCCCGCCTTAGGGGATTGCTCTGCTTGAGGTTCTGGCTGTTTGCCTGCCTCCTCCTCAGGTGTTGGGGACGTCCGTTCTTGGTTGTTGCTCATTCTTCTACCTCCTCGTTAGGATCGCCGAGTGATTTTAGGCTTTGTGCAAAGGGAACTTTCCCCCTGCCACGCGATTATACTAATTGCGCCTTTGAATGATAAAGAGCGACAAGGCCCGCAGCAAATCCGCCCGCGCGCCTAAAGGTTCCAGGCTGGCGAGGGCTTCCTCGTGCATCTCCCGGGCTTTCTGTTTGGCGCCGGCCATCCCGAGCAGCGCTGGATAAGTCGGCTTGGCTTGGGCCCTATCTTTGCCCTGAGTCTTGCCTAAAGTCGCGGTGTCGCTTTCTTCGTCTAGAATATCGTCCTGGATTTGGAACGCAAGTCCAATGCACTTGGCGTAATGGTCCAGCCGGGAGGCAAGCTCAGGATCCAAATCCGGCTTGGCTAAAGTCGCCAAGCTCACGCTCGCGCGGATCAACGCGCCGGTCTTGTGAATGTGCATCCACTCCAAGGCGGGCAGGTCCAGCGGCAACCCCACCGCCGCCAGATCGATGGCCTGACCGCCGACCATACCGCCGGCGCCGGCAGCTCTAGCCAAGCAGCCGATCATCGCCAGCCGCTGCGCCGCCGAGACCGCCAAGGTGGGATCGCAAGCCAACACCTCAAAGGCCAACGCCTGCAAGGCATCGCCGGCGAGGATCGCGGTCGCCTCGTCAAACTGGACGTGGCAGGTGGGCTTGCCGCGCCGCAGGGAATCGTCGTCCATCGCCGGCAGATCGTCGTGGATCAGCGAGTAGACGTGGATGAACTCCACCGCGCAAGCCGGACCATCTAGGATTTCCAGCGGCACTCCCAAGGTTTGGCCGGTGGCGTAGGTGAGGATCGGCCGCAGGCGCTTGCCGCCGTCCAAGGTCGCATAGCGCATGGCCTGGTGGAGCCGAGCCGGCAGCTTGTCGGCCGGAGGCAGGCGGCGATCCAAGGCGCGTTCCACCCGCGCGCGGCAGGTCTGCATAAAGGCGTGAAGGCGTTCGAGATCAGCGTTCGTCATCGGCTTGGAATGGGCGAAGTTGTTGGGTATCGTGGTCGTCGGCAAGCAAAATCTGTACCTTTTGTTCGGCTGCCTGCAAAGCTTGCTCGCAGGCGCGCGCCAGCTCCACGCCTTTGGCAAACAGCGCCAGAGACTCCTCCAGAGACAGGTCTCCCCGCTCCAGGGACGCAACGATCTGCTCCAATTCTTTAAGCTGCGCCTCAAATCCCGGTTTGCGTTTGGGCATTTTGGATCGCTGCCGATAAAAGCCGTTACGATAAGAGTTTTGGCAAGCGGTGTCAAAGCCGGCTTTGGGCGGCAAGTTCGCGCAGCTTCATCAGCGCGTAAAGGGATTCAAGATGGGGAACCGAAACGCCCGCGCGCTGCGCGGCGCGCACTGCGTTGCCTAAGATCGCTTCGGTCTCAAGCGGCCGGCCAGCTTCAAAGTCGAGCAGCATGCTGGTCTGGTACGGCGGCATCCTGCGGGTGCTGGCGATATTTTGCTCGATCACATCCTCCGGCAGCGGGTGGCCGAGCGCAGCGGCGATCGCGCAGACCTCGGCCATCACCGCGCGGATCAGGCCTTCTTGGGTTAGCAGCCAATCGGTGGTCAGCCCGCCAGAGAGCACCGACAGCGGGTTGAACGCCGCGTTCCAGACGCATTTGCCCCAGCGCGCGGCGACGATGTCTGAAGTCGCCTCGGCTTTCACCCCCGCGCGCTCGAACGCCTGGCACAAAGCCTCCACTCTGGGGCTAATCCCGCTTGGAAACACTCCGAACTTAAGCCCCCCGTAAGCCTGATGCCGGATTTGCCCCGGGGCCGTGCGGCTGACGCAGACGAAAGCCAGCCCCGAGATCAGCTCGCGGTTTGGAAAGGCCGCGGCGAGCTCGTTTTCGATCTCGACGCCGTTTTGGATCAGGACGATGGCGGTCCTTTCTCCCACCGCCTCCCGGATCAACGCCGCCCGGTCGATCTGCGGCAATACCTTGGTGCACACGACCACGTAGTCGGGTGAGACCGATACTTCGCCGGCGCGGCGGTACACAGCCTGAGGGCGGAAAGTCCACTGCCCCAAGGGGCTTTGGATGCGGATGCCGCAGGATTTTACCACCTCGTAATCCGAGCGGCACACCACCGCCACCTCGGCGCCGGCCCGAGCCAGAAGGGCACCGTAAAAACCGCCGATCGCACCGGTGCCGACGATCAAGACTCGCATGGAGGCTCCTTGAGATATTGCTTCACAAACGGAATGGTCAGCCGCCGTTTGGCCGCGAGCGTAGCCCGGTCGAGTCGCTCTAGGAGCTGCCAAAGCGAGGGCAGATCGCGCGGACAGCGGGTCAGGAGAAACTGCGCCACCTTTGGGCTCAGCTCCAACCCCAAATGCCTGGCGCGCAAGCGCAAAGCGGCAAGCTTGTCGGCATCGCTCAAAGGTTTAAGCCAAAGCGTCAATCCCCAAGCCAAGCGCGTGCGCAAATCGGCCAGCTGGATCGGCAGCTGCGCGGGCGGCACGCGGTCGGCGACGATCAGGCGGACGGCGCGTTCGCGCAAGCGGTTGAAACAGTGATACAAGGCCTGCTCCCACAGCGGGTCGGCGGCGATCGCTCCCACCTCGTCCACGCACACCAGGTCCACGTGTTCCAAACCTTCCAGCAGCGTCGGGGGATAGGCTTTAAGCTCGGCCAGCGGGAGGTAAACAACGCATTGCCCAAGCGAGTGGGCCTCCCGGCAACACGCCTGGAGCAGGTGGCTTTTGCCGGTCCCCCCCTCTCCCCAAAGATAAATGAACGGCTCGCCTTCGCCGCGCGCGCAGCGCTTAAGCGCCGTCACCGCCTCCAGATTGGCGCCGCCGTAGTACTGCTCGAAGCCGTACGGCTCGGCAAACCCCAGCCCAAGCGGCAATTGCGGCAGCATCGCCGCTTTAGACCTCCCGCCCCTTAAGGGCCAGCGCCGCCCGCGCAAGGCGTTGGCCAAAGCTCAGACACAAAGCTTTTTCCTCCGCGCTTAAGGTTGGATTCTCTTCCCCCGAGAGATGGCTGGGGCCGTACGGGGTGCCGCCGGTCTTGGTTTTCAGCAACGCCGTCTCGCGCGCGGGGATGCCGACGATGAGCATGCCGTGGTGGAGCAGCGGCAGCATCATCGAGAGCAAGGTGGTCTCGTGGCCGCCGTGCATGCTCGAGGTGGCGGTGAATACCCCGGCCGGCTTGCCGGCCAGCGCCCCCGAAAACCACACTGAGCTGGTCTGGTCGATGAAGTATTTAAGAGGGGCGGCCATGTTGCCGAAATGGGTCGGACTGCCAAGCGCTAGGCCATCGCAGCTTATAAGGTCTTCGATGCGGGCATAGGGCGGGCCTTGGGCGGGGATGGCGTCTTCCACCGCTTCACACACCGGCGACACCTCCGGCACCGTGCGCACTTTGGCCAACGCCCCGGCAACGCTCTCTATTCCGCGTGCGATCACCTCGGCCATGGCGGCGGTGGCGCCATAGCGGCTGTAATAAAGCACCAAGATTTCAGCTTGCGGCAAAGTCATGGCTCACAAAAGCTCAAGGACCTTCTCTGGAGGGCGGCCGATGACTGCGCGCGCGCCCGCGACCGCGATCGGCCGCTCGATCAGGACAGGATGCTCTAACATCGCTAAAATCAAAGCCTCCCGGCTCAGCGCCGGGTCGTCCAAGCCAAGCTCGCGGTAAATCGCCTCGCCTTTGCGCATCAAGGCGCGCGGCTCAAGCCCTAACTTGGCCAAAATCTCTTCCAGTTCGGCGCGGCTCGGCGGCGTTTTAAGGTATTCCACTATTTTCGGTTCGATGCCGCGGGCGCGCAGAAGCTGCAAAGCCGCCCGGGACTTGCTGCAACGGGGATTATGGTAAAGCACGACGGTCACGACAGGTACCCCAATCGTTGGTTTGAAGATTTATGCTAAACTGTTTTGGCGTTTTTAGCACGGGTCCCTCGTCTTTAATCCCCTTTAAACTTCAAGCTTACTTGATGGGTCAACCCGGCGAGCTTAAAGCGATTCCCAAAGTTCCCCCCTACTCCCTGCAGGCCGAGCAGGCGGTCTTGGGCGGTCTGATGCGGGATTCCAAGGCTTGGGAAAAAATCGCCGATCGCCTTGCCGAGACCGATTTTTACCGCAAAGAACACCGCTTGATTTTTCGCGCCATCGCCGAACTGATCGAGGCCGATTTTCCCTGCGACGGGGTCACGGTGGCGGAAGCTTTAGAAAAGCGCGGCGATCTGAAGGAAGTCGGCGGTATGAGTTATCTGGCCGCTTTGATCGAAGCCACTCCCAGCGCCGCCAACATCGCCGCCTACGCCGACATCGTGCGCGAACGGGCCATCCTGCGCCAGCTCGCCCAGGTCGGGGCCGAGATCGCAGAGTCGGCTTTCAACCCAGAAGGCCGGAAAGTGCACGAGCTCCTCGAAGAGGCCGAACAGAAGGTGTTTCACATCGCCGATCAACGCCGCAAGGGTGGCGGCTTCAAGGCGATCAAACACCTGCTCATCAAAGCCGTGGAGCGGATCGAGCAGTTACACGAACAAGGCAGCCACGTCACCGGGGTCAGCACCGGGTTTACCGATCTGGACCAGATGACCGCCGGCTTGCAACCGGGGGATCTGATCATCGTCGCCGGCCGGCCGTCGATGGGCAAGACCGCGTTTGCGATGTGCATCGCCGAACACGTCGCGGTCAGAGAGCAGCTGCCGGTGGCGGTGTTCAGCATGGAAATGCCGGGAGAGCATCTGGCGATGCGGATGCTGTCCTCGTTCGGGCGCATCGACCAGCACCGGCTCAGGATCGGCCAGCTGGAAGACGACGAATGGCCGCGCATGACCTCGGCCCTGAATATCCTCGCGGGGACCGCTTTGCACATCGACGACACCCCGGCGCTGACCCCGATCGAACTTCGCGCCCGGGCGCGCAGACTGGCGCGCGAGTACAGCAAACTGGGATTGGTAGTCATCGACTATTTGCAACTGATGCAGGCGCCTGGCGTCGCCGACAACCGCGTCGCGGAGATCTCGGAAATCTCGCGCAGCCTCAAAGGGCTGGCCAAAGAACTCAACGTGCCGGTGGTTGCCCTCTCGCAGCTCAACCGCAACTTGGAGCAGCGGCCCAACAAGCGGCCGGTGATGTCGGACTTGCGCGAAAGCGGATCACTCGAGCAAGACGCCGATCTGATCCTGTTCATCTACCGCGATGAGGTCTATCACGAAGACAGCCCGGACAAAGGCACCGCCGAAATCATCATCGCCAAACAGCGCAACGGCCCCATCGGCACCGTGCGGCTGACCTTCCTTGCCCAACACACCCGCTTTGAGAACTACGCCAACCCCGAGGACGACTATTGAATCCCCCCTTTCCTTACGCGCTGTTAAACTTAGACGCCCTGCGCGCGAACCTGGAGCGCGTTCGCGCCTTGGCGCCGCGCTCTAAAGTGCTGGCGGTGATCAAAGCCAACGCTTACGGCCACGGCCTGGTCCAGGTGGCGCACGCCCTCCACGCTGCGCACGGGTTTGCGGTCGCGCGGGTGGACGAAGGGATCGCTCTGCGCCAAGCTGGAGTGCTCAAACGCATCGTCGTGCTCCAAGGCTTTCTCGAACCCGAGCAGCTTAAGGCCCATTGGGCTTGGCGTTTGGAACCGGTGATCCATACCTTAAGTCAAATCGATTTGCTCGAGGCCAATGGCCCAACCCGCCAACCGCTTCGCATTTGGCTCAAGCTGGACAGCGGGATGCACCGCTTAGGGCTTACCCCGCAGGAATTTAACACCGCCTTGGCGCGGCTAAAGCGCCTGTTTCCCCCGCGCGCTCTGGCCCTCATGACCCACCTGGCGTGCGCCGACGAGCCAGACAACCCAGCGACCGCCGCGCAACTGACCCAGTTTGCAGCGCTGACCGCTGGCTTGAACCTGGCGCGGAGCATCGCCAATTCCGCCGCCATCCTCACCGAACCTGCCAGCCACGGCGATTGGGTGCGCCCTGGACTAATGTTGTATGGGGTGTCGCCGTTTGCGAACCGCAGCGCGCGCGACTTGGGCTTAACGCCGGTGATGAGCCTAAAGAGCCGGGTGATCGCGATCAAAACGGTCGCCAAAGGGGAGGCGGTGGGTTACGGAGGGAGCTGGATCGCCCCCAGGGTTTCGCGCCTGGGGATCGTGGCGGCAGGGTATGGGGACGGTTACCCGCGCGAGGTGGCGCCGGAAGCCAAAGTGCTGATCGAAGGCCGGCGGGTCCCCGTGGTAGGCAGGGTGTCGATGGACACGCTCCAGGTGGATTTGACCGACTTTCCAGAGGTTCCAGTGGGAGCGGAAGCGATTCTCTGGGGGGAAGGTTTGCCGGTGGAAGAGGTGGCGCGTTGGGCCGGCACCATCCCCTACACGCTGCTTAGCCGGGTGGCGGCGCGGGTGCCGAAAATCGAATTTCAGACCAGTTATGAGCCGCGCCAAAATCGCCTATAGCTGTAGCCAATGCGGCCATACCAGCCCCAAGTGGGCCGGGCGCTGCTTAGGGTGCGGCGCGTGGGGCACCTTGGTGGAAACCGCCTTGGAACCGCCAACCAATCCTCGTTTTTCCGGTTTTGCCGGAAGCGCCGGGTTAGAGCCGCCGGTGGCGCTCGGTGAGGTCGCCGCCGAGGTCGCCGCGCGCCTGTCCACCGGTTTAACCGAGCTCGACCGGGTGTTGGGAGGCGGCTTGGTCAAAGGCTCGACCGTGCTCATCGGCGGCGATCCGGGAATCGGCAAATCCACCCTGCTCCTGCAAGCGATGGGGATGCTGAGCGCGCAGCACAAAGTGCTCTACATCAGTGGCGAAGAATCGGTGGCGCAGATCAGCCTGCGCGGGAGGCGCCTGTACGTCGACTGCCGCCAAGTGCCGGTGCTGGCGGAGACAGCTCTAGAGCGGATGGTGCCGGTGATCGAAGCCTACCACCCAGAGGTGGTGGTGCTCGACTCGATCCAGACCGCCTATACCGAAATCCTCAATTCCGCCCCCGGATCGGTTTCTCAGGTACGCGAGTGCGCCGCGCACCTTGTGCGCTTGGCCAAGACCCGCCAGATGGCGGTGTTCCTGGTCGGCCACGTGACCAAGGAAGGAGCGATCGCCGGGCCTAGAGTACTCGAACACATGGTAGACACGGTGCTGTACTTCGAAGGCGAGGCCGGCAGCCGTTTCCGGGTAATCCGGGCGGTGAAGAACCGCTTCGGCGCCACCGGCGAACTGGGCGTGTTTGCGATGACCGAAGGAGGGCTCAAAGAGGTCAAAAACCCTTCGGCGATTTTCCTCTCGCGCCAGCAAGTGGACACCCCGGGCAGCGCTGTGTGCGTTCTGCGCGAAGGCAGCCGGCCGTTGCTGGTGGAGGTCCAAGCGCTGGTGGACGAGACGTCTTTAGCCAATCCGCGCCGGGTGACGGTAGGCATGGAAGCCAACCGCCTGGCGATGTTGCTGGCGGTGTTGCACCGCCATGGCGGAGTGCCGCTGGTGGGCCAGGACGTGTTCGTGAACGTGGTCGGCGGGGTGCGCCTGAACGAGACCGCCGGCGACCTGGCGGTGGTCCTGGCGGTGCTGTCCAGCCTGCGCGAAAAACCCTTGCCCAAAGACTTGGTGGCGTTTGGCGAACTGGGCCTGACCGGCGAAGTCCGGCCCGTTCCGCACGGTGAGGAACGCCTGCGTGAGGCGGCAAAACACGGCTTTAAAACGGCGATCGTCCCCTGCCACAACGCCCCCAAAGGGGGAATCGCGGGGATGGAGATCGCTCAGGTTAAGACTTTAAAAGAAGCGCTTTCGGTCCTTAGGGGATGATCGTGCTGCCTAAGGCCTGCAAAAAGAAACGCATCCATTGCGGGTGTGCGGGCCAGGCCGGGGCGGTGATGAAATTCCTGTCCACATGAGCGTTGGAGTAGCTTGGGTTGTTGGGGATATACTTGGCGCCGGCGAGTTCGATTTCCGGTGCGACCGCAGGATAGCAGCTGATCTCCACCCCTTCGATCACCCGCGCCGCCGATAACACTTGGGCGCCGTGGCAGATCGCGGCGATTGGCTTTTTGTCCTGCGCAAAGGACCGAACCAGTTCGAGAACTTTGGGATTTAAGCGCAGATACTCGGGCGCCCGCCCGCCCGGGATCACAAGACCAGCGTAGTTTTGCGGCTCGACTTGGTCAAAATCGGCGGTAATTTCAAAGTTGTGGCCGAGCTTTTCGGTATAGGTCTGATCCCCCTCGAAATCGTGCACCGCCGTTTTGACCGTATCGCCGCTCTTCTTGCCGGGGCAGACCACATCCACTTGATGGCCGACCAGCGTCAAGATTTGATACGGCACCATCGCTTCGTAGTCTTCGACAAAATCGCCGACCAGCATCAAAATGCGCTTGACCATACAACCTCCATCGAGTTTAACCGCATTCGTAACACCCCTTGACCCGCCCTTGCGGGTCAACGGTCTCCAGCCGCACCTTGAACCCCCATAACCTATGAACGTGCTTTAACACCTCCTCGGTGCTTTCGGCCAAGGGGCGGCGTTGATGTTGAAAATGGCGCAAAGTAAGAGAGCGGTCGCCGCGGGTGTCCACCGACCAGACCTGGATGTCGGGTTCTAGGCTGCCTAAGTTGTACTGTTCGGACAAGGCTTGCCGGATCGCCTGGTAGCCTTGTTCGTCGTGGATGGCGCTGATTTCCAGTTCGCTTTCGGCCTCGTCGTCGAGCACTCCGAACAGGCGAAACTGCCGGATTACCCGCGGGGAGAGATACTGGGCGATAAAGCTGTCGTCCTTGAAGTTGCGCATAGCAAAGTCCAAAGTCTCTAACCAGGGGCTGCCGGCGATTTCCGGAAACCAGCGCCGGTCCTCTTCGGTAGGATGTTCACAGATGCGCTTTAAGTCCTGGAAGATCGCAAACCCCAAAGCGTATGGGTTGATGCCGGGGTAGAAATCGTGGTCGAAAGGCGGCTGAGCGATGACGTTGGTGTGAGATTCCAAAAATTCCAGCATGAAGCCGTCAGTGACTAGGCCTTCGTCATAGAGCCTGTTCATGATGGTGTAGTGCCAGAAAGTCGCCCAGCCTTCGTTCATCACCTTGGTGTGGCGCTGGGGGTAAAGGTACTGGGCGATCTTGCGCACGATGCGGACGATCTCGCGCTGCCAAGGCTCGAGCAGGGGGGCGTTCTTCTCGATGAAGTACAAAAGGTTCTCTTCCGGCTCGCGCGGAAAGCGCTCGTACTTTTCTTCTCTCTTGGCCGGTTTCTCGGGGACGGTGCGGCGCCATAGCTCGTTGAGTTGCGCCTGCAGATAGTTGATGCGCTCTTTTTGCCTAAGCTTTTCCTCCCGCACGGACAAAGGCGGGGGTTTGCGGTAGCGATCCACCCCGTAATTCATCAGCGCATGACACGAGTCGAGGATCTCCTCCACCGCCTCCACGCCGTAGCGCTCCTCGCACTCGGCGATGTAGTTCTTGGCGAAGACCAGATAATCGACGATGGCGTCGGCGGCGGTCCAAGTCTTGAAGAGATAGTTGTTTTTGAAAAAGGAATTGTGGCCATAGCAGGCGTGCGCGATCACCAAGGCTTGCATCGTCATGGTGTTCTCTTCCATCAGGTAAGCGATGCAGGGGTTGGAGTTGATCACCAATTCATAAGCCAGTCCCATCTGACCGCGCTTATAGTTCCTTTCGATCGTAAGGAACTGCTTGCCGAACGACCAGTGGTGGTAATAGACCGGCAGCCCGCAACTGGCATAGGCGTCCATCATCTGTTCTGAGGAGATGATCTCGATCTGGTTAGGATAGGTATCCAGGCCAAAATCCGCCGCGATGCGGGCAATCTCGGCGTCGTACTTTTCCAGCAGTTCGAACGTCCACTCAGAACCTATGGAGATAGGTTTTCTCTCGCTCATGCGCGCTTTTTGAACAACTCCCGAAACACCGGATAGATGTCGGCCGGCTCGTCGATCGCCTGCATGGCAAAGTTGGGCCAGCGGCTGGCGATCTTTTCGTACTCCTGCCACAGCCCTAAAGGGTATTCGTTGTCGATCTCGATGTACGCGTAGTACTGCAGATGCGGCAGAATGCGCTCGTCCAACAGGCGCGCGCAGTTGCCCGAATCCTCCGGCCAGTTGTCGCCGTCAGAAGCCTGGGCCGCGTACAGATTCCAATCCTGGCTCGGATAGCGCTTTTGCATGATCTCGAGCATCAGCTCCAGGGCGCTGGAGACGACCGTGCCGCCGGTCTCGCGCGAGTAGAAGAACTCTTCCTCGTCGACCTCTTTGGCGACCGTGTGGTGGCGGATGAACACCACGTCGGTGCGCTCGTAGTTGCGCGTCAGAAACAGATACAAAAGCAGGAAGAAGCGCTTGGCTAGGCTTTTTTTGTACTGATCCATGGAACCGGAAACGTCCATGATACAGAACATCACCGCCTGGGTGGTGGGCTTAGGTATCTGGATGCGGTTGCGGTACCTAAGATCCAGCGTATCGAGGAAGGGAACGGCCTCGATGCGGGCTTTGAGGCGGGCAATCTCTTGGCGCAGTTCGATGAGCTCGTCTTCGCTGGCACCGGCCGCAAGGCGCGCTTGCAGCTCGGCCTCTAACTCCTTGAGCTTGCGCCGCGTGGCGGCGGTCAAAGCGATCCTGCGCGCATAGGCCTGGCGCAGCGAGCGGATCACGTGCAAGTTGGGCGGGACGCCGTCCTTGCTAAAACCGGCAGGGACGCTCTTATAGGCGGATTCTTTGGCGAGCCTGGTCTTGACCAGATCGGGCAGTTCCAGATCCTCAAAGAAAAACTCCAAAAATTCGTCCCGCGACAGCTCAAACACAAAGTCGTCTAGCCCCTCGCCCTGATTGCTGGCGCGGCTTGCCTGCCCTCCCCCGCCTTTGGGTCTGGGAATGCGGTCGCCGGTGACGAATTCCTTATTGCCGGGATGGACGATCTCGCGCCGCCCCCCGGGGCCGTGGTGGAAAAACGGCTCGGATAAGTCCTTGGCGGGGATGGTGATCTTTTCGCCGCTGTCGATGTCGGTGATCGAACGGCCGTCGATGGCATCGGCCACCGCCTTGCGGATCTGGGCGCGAAAGCGCTTCAAGAAGCGCTGGCGGTTGACGGCGCTTTTGTGCTTAGGGTTTAAACGGCGGTCGATGATTTGGGACATCTCAGGTCGACTTCCTCACCCTCAGATACCATTCGCAAAGCAGGCGCACTTGCTTGGGAGTATACCCCTTTTCTACCATCCGTTTGACGAAATCTTCGTGTTTTTTCTGCTCCTCAGCCGAGGCCTTGGCGTTGAAAGAGATCACCGGCAAGAGCTCCTCGGTGTTGGCGAACATTTTCTTCTCGATCACCCGACGCAGTTTCTCATAACTGGTCCAGGCCGGATTCTTGCCGCCGTTTTTGGCGCGCGCCCGCAGCACGAAGTTGACCACCTCGTTGCGGAAGTCTTTGGGGTTGGAGATGCCGGCCGGCTTTTCAATTTTCTCCAATTCCTCGTTGAGGGCGCGGCGATCGAAGATCTCGCCGGTGTCCGGGTCGCGGTATTCCTGATCCTGGATCCAGTAATCGGCGTAGGTGACGTAGCGGTCGAAGATGTTCTGGCCGTATTCGGCGTAGGATTCAAGATAGGCGGTCTGAATTTCCTTGCCGATGAACTCGATGTAACGCGGGATCAAGTATTCCTTGATGTAGCGCAGGTAGCGCTCTTCGGTCTCCGGCGGGAACTGCTCCTGGATGATCTGCTGCTCTAGCACGTAGAGCAGATGGACCGGGTTGGCCGCCACTTCCGTGTGGTCGAAATTGAACACTTTGGACAAGATCTTGAAGGCAAAGCGGGTGGAAAGCCCCTCCATGCCCTCGTCCACCCCGGCAAAGTCTTTGTATTCTTGGTAGGACTTAGCTCTGGGGTCGGTGTCTTTGAGGTTCTCCCCGTCGTAGACCCGCATCTTGGAATAAATGCTGGAATTCTCCGGCTCCTTAAGGCGCGAGAGCACCGTGAACTGGGCCAGCATTTCCAAGGTGTGGGGAGCGCAAGGCGCGTTTTTGAGGGAACTGTTACGCAACAGCTTCTGATAAATCTTGACTTCCTCCGAAACCCTCAGGCAATAGGGCACTTTGACCACGTAGATGCGGTCGAGGAAAGCTTCGTTGTTTTTGTTGTTTTTAAACTGCTGCCACTCGGATTCGTTGGAGTGGGCCAGGATGATGCCCTCGAAGGGAATCGCCGGCAGGCCTTCGGTGCCCTTGTAGTTGCCTTCTTGGGTGGCGGTCAGGAGGGGATGGAGGACCTTGATCGGCGCCTTGAACATCTCCACAAACTCCATGATTCCCCGGTTGCCCCGGCACAGACCGCCCGAATAGCTGTAGGCGTCGGGGTCGTCCTGGGAATACGTCTCAAGCTGGCGGATGTCCACCTTGCCGACCAGCGAGGAAATGTCCTGATTGTTCTCGTCCCCCGGCTCGGTCTTGGCGATGGCGCGCTGCTCCAGGCTGGAAGGATACAGCTTGACGACGCGGAACTTGGTGATGTCGCCGCCGAACTCGCGCAGGCGCTTGGTGGCCCAGGGCGACATGATGGGCGTCAAGTAACGGCGCGGGATGCCGTACTCGTCCTCCAGAATCGGGCCGTCTTCGGTAGGCGAAAACAGCCCCAGCGGGTTTTCGTGGATCGGCGAGCCCTTGATGGCGTAGAAAGGAACTTTTTCCATCAGGCTTTTAAGCTTTTCCGCCAGCGAGGACTTTCCCCCCCCTACCGGTCCCAACAGATACAGAATCTGCTTGGCTTCCTCCAGCCCCTGAGCGGCGTGGCGAAAGAAGGCCACGATCTGTTCGATGGTCTCCTCCATGCCGTAGAACTCGGAGAACGCCGGATAGCGTTTGATCACCTTGTTGGCGAAAATACGCGACAACCTCGGGTCGAGGCGGGTGTCGATCAACTCCGGCTCGCCGATGGCAAGCAGCATCCGCTCGGCGGGGGTCGCGTACGCGGTTGGATCGTCGCGACAAATCTCAAGGTATTCTTGCAGGCTGTACTCTTCCTCCTGCGTGGCTGCATAACGGGCGCGATACTGGTCGAAGATCCCCATGGGTTCCTCCTCACAAAACTTAAAAACTCTGGGTGGCGGAAGATGTGCAAAAACGGCGGTGCTCGTGCGCTGAGAAATTAACGCAAATTCTGCACCGGGGAAAGAACAGGAGAATTACCACCCATTCTGACTGTCATTTGGCAACTAGGTTCCAATTGAACTACGCTAAAAGCAAGAAACTTTAAGAGACCTTGCGTTATGTGGCTGTGGTTGAGTTTGCTCTTGCTTTCCCCTTGCGCGTTGGCCCTAAGCTTAGGGCCGGCCAGCGGATTCAATCTTTTGGTGCTGGAGGACATGTCTGCGGAGCGCTCAGACGTGGAGGGACGGCTGGCCGTAGGCGGCAATCTTTCCCTGACCCATTACGCGGTAGGCATGGAACTTGGTCATGCTGCCGATTTCACCGACACCTTGCTCGTCGGCGGGCACCTAAACTTCCAGCACGGGCGGGTTTACCACGGCAATGCGGTAAGCGCCAGCGCCGATTTGGCGCACGTTGGGTTTTACGCCCAAGACCCCAACGTCCCCACCGGTCGGCTGCGCTTGGGGTCGGCTTTGAACTTCACCGCGCTGGCGGAGGACGTGCGCGCCCGCTCCTTGAGCTGGTCTGGACTGTCCGCCAACGGCGCGGTCAGGATCGACGGAGACCAAGTCAACTGGCGCCTGTATCTGCAAGGCCAAGATCCCACCCTGAACGTCTTTACCCTGACGACCGAGCTTTTGACGGGCGCCGACGCGTTTTACCTAGACGCGCCTTTGAGCTCGACGTTGCTCATCAACGTCCAAGGCGAAGTGGGCAACTTAAGCGGCTTTGGCTTTTACCGCAAGGTCGGCGGCGGCTGGCTGAGGATTTCAGACAACACGGGCGATTTCCGCCACGACGGCAGTCTGACCCAAAGAGTGCTGTTTAACTTTTTCTCCGCCAAGGCCTTGGCGATCCACGCCATCGGCGTCAAAGGCAGCGTACTCGCTCCCTGGGCCGACGTGGTCTTTTACGACGGCCACATCGACGGCCATTTGATCGCCAAATCCCTGCGCGGCCAACCGGATCAGCCTACCGGCCAGGTCAACCTCTACCCATTCATCCCCGAACCGGCAAGCCTCTGGTTGCTGGTTTTGCCCCTCGCTTGGTTGCTCATTCGAGCTCAGCGAACAGAGCCTCGGGCAGATCGGCGCTGAAAACCGCGGCGCCAGGCTCGAACAACACGCGCACCCAAAGCCCCCCGCCCGCCTCGCGCCAGCCCTGAGTCTGGCGGGCGTAAACGCCGCCGGCGAGTTGCAGCTGCGGATGCAGCTGTAAGACAAAGCGCAGCTGGGCCGCCGGGGCGAAGCTGGTCTTTTGGTTGCGGGGAAATTGCAAACCGCACAGCGCAGCCGAGTCGCAGCCGCGCGCAAACCACGGGGCGGCTGCTTCGCGGAAATGCTGCCCGCCCAAGGCCAGCCGGCTTTCGAGCAAAAACCGCCTGCCTTCTTCGGTGCGCAGAGCGAGCTGGATCCCCCCGGCATAGAACGCCTGGGGGCTGAAGTAGCCGCCGTAGCCGGGACGAAAATGATTTTGATTGTGCGCGTAATGCAGGAAGTGGAAATACGGACCCAGGCTCAAATAGTCAAACCCAGGCCAAGGGGGGCTATATCCGGCGGCGAGGTGGTAGCCGACCATCCAGTTGTCCTGGGTGCCCTGCCCGTCCAGGAACGCGCCCTCCAGCGCCTGATACAACGCAAACGGCCCGATCCGTCCCCACCCGGACAGTTTAAGGCCGTTGCGCAGCACCCGACCCCAGCGTTTGCCGGCGAGCTCCCACCCCGTATAAGACAACAGGCTCTGGCGGATCGGCTGGCGGAAAGCTTCCGCCTCCCAGCGCAGTTGCCAGGCGCCCACCTCCCAAAAATCGCCGATCGTCAGGCGCGCCGTCGGACGCGGGGCAAGTTCCCCCCCGATCGGGGTCAGACCGAGCTTAAAGGTAGGATTGAGCCCGCCCTCTTGCCGGTAGGCCAATTCCATCCACGCCGCTTCCACCGCACGCGGCGGCGGATCGCGCCTGAGCGCTTGCGCCTCTTGCGCGAGGGCCGCTTGTTGCGCCTCGCTCAGAGGACGTTGGCTGGCCTGCAGGGCGCGGATCGCAGACGATCCAAACCGATCGCTTGTCAGCTCGATGCGCCCGAGATGGAGGGCGAATTGGTGCGTCGCGGAAGCGTAACTTCCCGCATACGCGGGGACAAAAGCCGTCTCAAGGCGGTCCAAGCCGGCCTGACCGGATTTGAAACGCGCCATCCCGCCCAGCCCCCACGTGGGAGCAAACAAGCGCCCCAGTTCGGCAAAAGCTTGCGGATCCAAGCGATAGGCGCGCAAGAACTGCTTGCGCTCGAACGCGCGCCGGGCAAGGTGAGGGGAAAGCTCGGCCAACAGCGCAGGCTGGGAAAAGCGCTCGGCCAGCCGTTCTGGCGCTTGGCCGGCTTGCAGGTGGCTTGTAACCAGCGCGCGGGCGTAGTCCGAGCGTTCGGGATGAGCCTTAAGCAAAGCGGCAAAGGTGTCTTGAGCCGCTCGATACTCCCCGCGCATCAGGTGCAGCCAGCCCAACAGGTATTGGGCCTCTTCGGCCTGCGGCAGCCACCTGGCCGCCTGCTCGGCCAATTTTTGGCTGGCGCGGTACTCGCCTTGCCGATAACGCTCCCACGCCCAGGTCAAGAGATAGCCCGCGGCAGGCCGGCGCAGCTTAGGATAGCGCTGGGCAAGTTGGATCACGGCTGCGTCTTCGCCCAACCGGGCTAGGCTATGCAAGAGGCCGAGGGCGAAACGGGCAGCGTACGGGGCAAGCTTAAGACCGGCCGCAAACCAAGCGCGCGCCAAGGCGAACTCGCCTTGCCGATACTGCGCCCAGGCGACCGCCTCGATTAGATCGCGATCGCGGTGGGCGAGGGCCTGGCGCAAAAGGTTCTCATCGCTCACCAACCGGGCCTCGGGGCGATTTAAGCTCGAGAACACCTGGCGCCTTACATTCTGATAGGCCAGTTCCGCGTGCGCGGACTTGGAAAGGCGTCGCTTGGCCTCATCGAGCAGCACCGCAAACGCCTCTGGCGACACCTGCCACAAGGCCTCATGCAGTATCGGCGCGACGCGGGCCTTGGGGCAGCTTAACGCCCTGCGGTACCAAAGCAGGGCGGTTTCCTCCTCTCCGCGCTGCGCATACGCTTTGGCCAAAGCCGCCAGCGCCTCGACGCGGCGGCAGGTGAAGGCTTGGGGATGGCGCCTTGCGAGCCGGATCAGGCGGCTCGCGTCACCGCGGCGCAAGGCTCGATCGAGCTCGGCCCGCCAAGGCGCCAGGCGCCTTGGGCGGCGCGCCACAAGACGCGTCAGCTCGGCCGGCGGCCGCCAACCGGGATACTGCTTTTGGTACTCGGCGATGGCCTGCTCGAGCAGGCGGTATTTTTGGGCGTGATAGAGCTGCCACAGGACGCGCTCGTCAGGACCGGTTTGGGCAAGGAGCGCGAGCGGCCAAAGCCACCCCAAAACCAAGCGCCGCCAAAGGTTCATGGTTTCCCCGCGACCGCCAGGTGGCTGAGCAGGACCAGGGTGGCCGAATAATAATCCTCATCCGGCGGCGGGGATCGAAACCACCCGCTTTGGCCGGCCCGGTAGCGCGTGAGGGCGGAAATGGCGCGCATCCCCGCCGGGGCCGGATAGGCGCCAAGGCACCCTTGCTCCAGGTCGATCCACGGCGGAATAAAGCCAGAAAACGCCTGCCAGTAGTCCAGAAAAGGCGCAAGCCGCTCAGGATCGGCGTAACCGCCCCAGATCAAATACAGCGGGATGCGCACCGCATCGTAGCCGAACCGAGGCGGGCGCTCGCGCCAAGGCGCAAGGCTCTGGCCGGCTTCTAGCCAATCGGGAGGCAAGCGAAAAGCGCCAAAGCGCGCTTGCGCCAAAAGCTTTAAGCCGCTCGCAAGCAACGCCGGCCAAACCGGATCCGGGTCTTCGACCGTCAAGCGCTTGAGGGCGGGAAACACCCAGTAGGACAGATTGAGGATCAAACCCTCGGGACGCTCAAACCCAACCGCTCCGGGGAGCAGTACGGGCTGCCCCTGCCAGGTACGGATCGCGGCGCGCTTGAGGTCGGCCAGGATTTCTCTTGCCGCCTGGGCCAGGGTGGGCTCCTGCCAAGTTCTGGCCGCCTCCAGCAGCGCCCAGGCGATCAAAAGATCGCCGTCGCTGGCGGTGTTGGGATCCTCCTCGGCCAGCGCCACTCCAGGTCGGCGCCGCCAGATGAACAGGCGATCCGGGCGAACCTGCAGGTTGGCGCGCGTCCACTGCCACAGCCGGTCGAAGGTCTGGCGGTCTCTCGCCGCAACCGCCAACAACATGCCATAACCCTGACCCTCGGAATGCGAAACGCGGCCGTTGCCGGTGTCCACCACCCGCCCGTCCTCGACGAACCTCGCCTTGTAGGCTTGCCACCAGCCGAGCCACTGCCCCCCTGGGCTGCAGCCAACAAGAAAAAACAAAACCCCGCTAAGGAGCAACTTCTTCCGCATCGGGATGATGGCGCTTCTTGTAACGTTTCAGCCCCCGATAAAGCCCCCAGGCGAGCGCAAAACCGGCCAACAAAGCCGCCGCCAGCCATTGCCAAGGGTGGTGGGCAAAATGAAAGATCAGGCGCAAAGCGGGATCGGCGCGGCCGCGGTAGAACGGCTCTCCCACCGCCTGCCAGTGCAAGGTATCAGCGCCCTTGCGCCAGAAGACCAAATCCCCTTGAATCTGCGCCCACCGCTCCGGCCGGGTGAGATCCTGCACTGCCGGATAAATGGGACCTTCGGCCAGCAAGGCGGTTATAAGGCGTCTTGAGAACGCCGGATGCTGAAAAGACACCAGCGCCGCCAGCTCGCCTAAACCGCCGGTCTGTTGCACCTTCACCTGGCGCGGCAGGAGGCGCGCTTCGGTGGGAAACAGCCTACGCTGCCACCGCTGCCACCAAGGCTGGGGAGGCGCTTGCCAGCCTGCTGGATAAAGGAAGCTCAAGAAGGGATCGTCCAACTTGAGCGGGGAGTTTTGAAACAGCGCCGGGAGCTTCTTGACCTGGCCGCCGATTACGATTAGGTCGGCAGGCCCAGTTGGCGCATCGAACCCAAACTCGACCGCCGGCAAGGGCAAACCGTTCAAGCGCGCCAGCTGAGCGAGCCATTGCCAGGCGGCCAAGATCGTATCCGGGCTGCGGTCGAGCAAATACACTCGCACTCCCGAGCCGTCGCCCGAATCCAGATACGGAAATCCGGCAGCGGCCAAAAGCGCCAGATCCGGCAGCCGCGCGGCGTGAGAAAAAGCCGGCAAAGTCAGGCGAGAGTCTTGATATAAGGTGACTTTAAGCGGTTCGACGTTAAGCAACACGCACTCCCCGGAGACTGCCGGCACCAAATGGGGATGAAAGCTAATCCGATTGCGCCCCGGCCGCAAGCTGCGCAAGGGGACTAGGATCCGGTAATCGCGGTAGTGCGCGCCGCCTGTCTCGGGAAGAGCGATGGCGCGCTCGAACACGCCGTTGATCCGCATCTCGATCGCAGAATCCCCACGCAGGCCGGCGTTGTAGGCCAGGTGCAGCCAAAAAACCGCCTCGGCGTCTTCAGGAGCAAACGCATCCGGCGGCAGAAAGAATTCAAGTTCCAGCGGTTCAGGATCCAAGCCTTGCCTAGAGGCGGTGGCAAAGCCCAGCTGGGCAAAGGTATAGGTGTGCCCAGGCAGGAGCGCAGGCAGCGCCTGGTAAGGGAGGAAGGGCGCAAAATCGACTTTAGCGATCACCGTCTCGTGGGCATCGGGCAAGGGAAAGCGCAGCAAAGCAAAAGCCAGCGCGGCCTGGCGCACTTCGGCGGCGGTCTGGCCCGAGACGACAAGCAAGACTTGCCCTGGGGTCCGGGGATCGGCGAACAGTCCAAGGTAAGGGCCGGTGATCCGCGCAAGGAGTTGCGGGTCCAGATAGGGGGCCAAGCGCTCGCGCGCCCCGATGAGGACGGCGTCTTGCTCTTTAGGCCAAGCCAGCCGGATCGGCCCAGGACCGAGTTCAGGCTCGGCCTGCGCGAGCGCAAAACCAAACGGGGCGTACTCCGACCTAAGCGCTATTCCTTGCGCGATCAGACCGCCGGCGATCAGGTCCGCCTCATCCAACGGGTTGGGATACAAGAGCGCGGCTTGGATTTGAGGCAGTTTTTTGTCGAAGACGGCCGCCAGCCTGGCCAGACTCAAAGGCGGCGGGGAAGCTGCGTATTCAAGCACCACGCGCGAGCGGGCCGGGTCGATCTCGGTCCACAGCTCTTTGCTGGCATAGGCCTCGCAATGCTCTTTGGTGTAATGCTGAGCGGCGGAAAAGCGCAGCTCGTTGTAGCCTGCGACTAAAAGCTCGGGCGGGATGGAGACGGTTTCGATCCGTTTTGTGGCCTTAGGTTCCAGCCGCCACTGAGCGACGGTGACGCGGTTGACCTGGACTCGAAGCTGCGATCTTTCCGCCACCAGGGCGTTGGAAGAGGCAAACTCGAGGACCAGCCTGGCGCTTTTCACCTGCCAGCGCTCGGGAACCGGCAGACTCAATGCGTATTCGTCGGCCTGATCGCGCAGCTCAATCGGTCCCGGCGAGCGCATCAGCTTCGCCAGCGGCAGCGACAGCTCAGCGGACTGCGCGTTCAGGCTCATGAAGGCGAGGGCGAGCATAAGGCTCAAGAATCGGCGCATGTTCGGTTTCTCCTAAGGACACAATACGCTTCCCCAATGCGGCAAGGTGCTCTGCGGCCTGCCGGAAGGCGCAGGCCAAGAGCACACCCAAGGCGCGAACGACCCCGACCCTGCTTTGGCGCTTGGCCAGCATGGCCTGCCAACGCCTAGAGTCGCCGTAGACCAAAAGGACCAAAGCGCGGTATTCCTCTACCGAGGCCGGCAGGAAACGAACGCCCAAGCTTTGCGCAGGGAGCGATTGCTCCACGATTTGGACTTTTACCCGCACTGGGCGGTAAAGCACGGGATGCTCAAAGCTCAAGCACCCAATCTCCTTCAACGGCAAAGGGATAGAGATGCCGTGAAGCCCCGCCCCGCCCACCGAGACGTCGGCGAGCCGGACGGGCAAATCCAAGGCCTTAAGCTCTAGGCGCGCCGGCAGGTTCCCGGCCGGTAAGCGGGGGTGGCGGCGCCGCTGGCGGCGTTCGTACAAAGCGCCCAAGCTCGCGGTCACGATCAAAAGGCTTCCCAGATTCCAAAACCCGGTGATCAAAACCATCGGCCGCTCTGCGGGAAACGCCTGCCAGCGCCAGAAGGCGAACGCAAACCCCGCCAGCACCAGAACCAGCAAACCATAAAACGGGGTCGCCAGCGGCGAGATAAAGTCCTGCGGCAATTGCTCTCCCTTGGGGGTAACGGAAAATTTCGGCGTCTTAGGATTGCGCAAGGCAGAAAGCACGGCCTTAAGGGAAAATAAGGACAGCATGCTCTCGTAGATCTCCGAGACGAAGGCCCACCTTACCCGGCCAAAGAGATACCCTTGAGTGAAAAACAGCGCAACCAAATAAGGCAAGGTATAGGCGCCGATTTCGGCCAGGCCGGCGTCGTAGATTTTAAGCCCGAGCAGCAGGTATCCTAACGGCGCAAGCAAAAACACCACCCGCGCCAGCGGGAAGAACCAAAACCCCATGCAGTTGAGGTAAGCCAGACGTTGTCCCAAACTGAGACCCTGCAGGCGCAGCGGATTGGCAAGGCAGAACAACTGGATCATCCCCTGCGCCCAGCGCATCCTCTGGCGCACGAGGCTGGCGAAAGTCTCCGGCTGCAGTCCCGCCACCAAGGGTTTCTTTAGATACACCGAACGCCAGCCGCGGGCATGGAGCCGCAAAGCGGTTTCGGCGTCTTCGGTCACGGTCTGGCCGGAGAAGCCGCCGGCTGCCACGAGCGCCTTGCGCCTCAATACCGCCGCCGAGCCGCAAAAGAACGAAGCGCCCCAAAAATCCAGGCCAAGCTGGACCGCCTGGTAAAACATGGCGTTCTCCGAGGGCATGCGGTCGAACAAACCTAAGTTCTTCTCGATCGGGTCGGGGGTGGCGAAAAAATGCGGGGTCTGGACCAAAAATACCTGGGGATCGGCAAAATACGGCACGGTCTCTTGCAGAAAATCCACCGTGGGAACGTGGTCGCAGTCGAGCACCGCGATCAATTCCCCGTCGGTAACTTTTAAAGCCGCGTTGAGATTGCCCGCCTTGGCGCAGGTGTTGTCCTTACGCGTCAGGTAACGTACGCCCAAGCTTCGGCACAGGGCTTGCAGCTTAGAATGGCGCTCCCACGCTGCCTTGGCGGTCGCAAGGTCCAAGGCGTGGCGCCGGGCCCAGGTGGAGCCGTCGTCTAAAAGGTACACGTTAAGGCGCGAGGCAGGATAGTTCATGGCCTTGGCCGCAGTCAGAGTGATTTTGACGATTTCTTCCGGCTCGTCGTAAGTTGGAACGTAGACATCCACGCTCGGCCAAACCCTCATTTCAGGCCGACTGGGGTGATCGATTGGGCAAGCGTTGGTAAAAGCGCTCAAAAACCACATCCCGATGCCGTAACCTTCGGCGCTGTAAAGCGCGAGCGCGGCGGCAAAGCTTAAAGGATCGTCGAACCCCAAGGTGGTGAAAGTGCGCCAAAACAGATAGCGCAGGATCAAAAAACCGGCCAAAGCCAGGAAAGCCATACGCAGCACCTTAAGGCGCGGCAGGCGGTCCAACCCCCAAAGGACGATCAAGACCAAAACGGCCAGCGACGCTTGTTCTTGCAGATCCACCTTGAGCGCGCTCAGATAAACGAATACGCCCGCGGCGACGGCCGTCGGCAGAAGCGATCCTAATTTTTTCCAGGAGTGCAAGAACCTGCTTGGAAAATTCGGCTCCATCGGTTTACAGCCGCCTGCAAGTTGGCATAAGCTCCTTATTAGTGTAGCTTGGAGACAAGCCATGCAAATCGAGACCGAAAAGCAAAAAGGCTGGACGATCCTGCGCCTTCGCGAACCGCGGGTGGACGCGCACCTCTCCGACGCGCTCAAGGAATTTTTTCTAAAGCTCTTGGAAAGCGGCGAAAAGCGCCTCCTGGTCGATTTGACAGAGGTGCGCTTCATCGACAGCTCGGGACTTGGGGCGCTACTTTCCGGCTACAAGAACGCCAACCTGCACCAGGGGACTTTGGCGTTGGCAGGGCTTCAACCCCGAGTGAAAGAAATGTTCGAACTGACCCGCTTAAACCGCGTGTTCGAGGTTTATGGGAGCGTGGATGAAGTAACCGGTGAGAAACCGTGAGCGACATCGAGGTGGACATCGTGGTCCCCAATCAGACCCGTTACCTGAGTCTGATCGGCAGCATCGGCGAGGCGATAGGTCGCGAGTTGGACCGCTATCCGGGCGACCGGGAAGCCTTGGCCTATCACCTGAACTTGGTCCTGACCGAAGCGCTGGCCAACGCGATCAAGCACGCCCATGGCATGAGCGCCAACAAGACGGTGCGGGTCGAGATCCACATCGACCCAGAAAATTTGTGCATCAAGGTTCACGATCAAGGCCAGGGGTTTGATCTCAAGGCCTTGCCCGAGGTCCCGCCGGACGCGGCGGTGGAGCACGGCCGCGGGCTGTTTTTGATCCGCTGCCTGATGGACGAGGTGGAATACCAGCGAGGCGTGGACGGCAACGTGCTGGTCATGAAAAAACGCCTGGTTTAAGGCGATGGGATCCTGGGAGACGGAATTCCGGGCCCTGGCTGGCTCTCCCCTCGCCGACCGTTATCGGGGGGCTTTCCCGCCGAGCTACCGGCGCGCGCTGAGCCCGCGCCAAGCGCTCAAAGACGTCCAGTTCATCGAAGCGCACGGCGGCAGGGGGGTGGATTTGTGGCTCGAGCGGGAGCCGGAGCTGCGCTTTTATGGTGCTTCCCCCGGCTATCTGGACGAATGGCTGCCGCCTTTGCAGAACCTGGGCTTTAGGGTCATCGACCAGCGCCGGTTTTGCATCCAAGCCCCGCAAGGAGTGGTGCATCTGCGCTGTTTCCAGGTAGAGGCGCCGGTCGCGACCGAGCGCCTGATTGCCGCCCGCGATGCGGTCTTGGGCCTGTTGACCGCCCAGCTTGCCGGCAAAGTCGAAGACGACCGCCTCAACGGCCTGGCCCTGCTCGCAGGCCTGGACTGGCGGCAGATCGATGTGCTGCGCGGCTATCGCAATTACTATCTGCAACTGAACCACCGCGACCGCCGCGAGCGGTTTCACCAGGCGCTGCTCAATTGCCCAGAGGCGGCGCAGCTCTTGTGCGACTATTTCCGCGCCCGCTTCGATCCCGATCTCCCTTGGCCGAACCTAAGCGCGCGCGAGGAGGAAGGGCTGCTCCCTTTGCGCCTTAAGCTGCAAGAGCTATTAGCCAAAGTGGAGGACCTCCAAACCGACCGCTTGCTGCGCGCGCTGTTTAACCTCATCGACGCCACCGTGCGGACCAATTACTTCCTCCCCGGCGCCGAAGACCGTCTGGCCTTCAAGCTCAGCGGCCTGGGGGTGATCGAGATGCCGGCGCCAAGGCCTTTGTTTGAAATCTATGTGCACGCCCCTGCGGTCGAGGCCGTGCACCTGCGCGCCAGCCACGTGGCGCGAGGCGGCATTCGCTGGTCCGAGCGCGACGACTTTCGGACCGAGGTCTTCGAGCTGTTGCGCACCCAAATGCTCAAAAACGCCCTGATCGTTCCCCACGGGGCCAAAGGCGGGTTTCTCGTCAAACGGGGGGACGTCAAGCAGGCCTACGTCACCTTCATGCGCGCCCTGTTGGATCTGACCGACAACCTGCAAAACGGGCGCGTGCTCCATCCGCCGCGCGTGGTTTGTTACGACGGCGAGGACTGTTACCTGGTGGTGGCCGCTGACAAAGGCACCGCCGGTCTGTCCGACACCGCCAACCAAGTAGCGGCCGACTACCGCTTCTGGCTCAAAGACGCCTTCGCCAGCGGCGGCTCTTCAGGCTACGACCACAAGCGCCTGGGGATCACCGCCAAGGGGGCGTGGGAGTGCGCCAGGCGCCACTTTCGCGAGCTCGGGCACGATCTGGACAACGAGATCGTCACCGTGATCGGCATAGGCAGCCTGGACGGGGACGTGTTCGGCAACGGGCTGCTGCTGTCGCGGCGCATCAAGCTGCTGGCGGCGTTTTCCGGCCAGCACATTTTTCTCGACCCCGACCCGGACCCGGAAATCTCTTACCGCGAGCGCAAACGCTTGTTTGAAGAGGTGGCCGGCTGGGATCGATACGACCGTTCCCTCATCTCCGCAGGCGGCGGGGTCTGGCCGCGCGCGGCCAAAGAGATACCCTTATCGCCCAAGGTCCAGCGCTGGCTCGGCATCCGCCAACCGACCCTAGACGGCGAAGCGCTGATCCGCCACCTGCTTTGCGCTGAAGCCGATCTGCTCTGGCTGGGGGGAATCGGCACTTATATCAAAGCCAGCGACGAGAAAAACGAGTCGGTCGGCGACCCGGCCAACGACGCAGTGCGGGTGGACGCTCGCGAGCTTAAAGTCAAGGTCGTGGCCGAAGGCGCCAACCTCGGCTTCACCCAAAAAGGGCGAGTCGAGTACGCCCTGCACGGAGGCAAAATCAACTTGGATGCCATCGACAACTCCGGCGGGGTGGACCTGTCCGATCACGAGGTCAACCTCAAGATCTTGCTGTATCGACTCGAGCAGGCCGGGCTTTTGCAAGAACGCCCCGCCGATTGGCTGGCCAGGCTCGAAAACGAGGTGGTGATGCGGGTTCTGGCCCACAACGCCAGCCAGGCCTTGTGCCTTTCCTTGGAACAGGAGCGCTGCCAGCGCGACGTGGCGCCGTTTCTAGTGCTGGTCGATCGGCTTGAGAACGCCGGAATCTTGGATCGGCAGGTAGAAGGCTTTCCCAGCCGCGAGGAAGTCCTGGCCCGACCCGAGGGCTGCTTGACCCGGCCGGAGCTGGCCGTGCTCCTTGCCCACGCCAAGATGCAGTTTAAACAGGCCTTGCTTAAGCGTTCCGATTTTTTGCGCCGGGATTTCTTACGGCCTTATCTGCACGGATATTTTCCGGGAATCCTCGTCGAACGCTATGGGCAGGCGGTTGCTGAGCACCCGTTAGCCGACGCGATCACCGTCACCCATCTGGGTAATTTTTTGCTCGATCGGACCGGAGCGACTTTTCTGACCTGGATAGAAGACTTAGATAGCCCCTTGCTCGAGCACGCGGTAGGGCTTTATCTGACCTTTGACGCCGTGCTCGGCGGACAGACCTTGCGCGCTGCTCTGCTGGCGAGAGAACGAAGCTTGGGCAGCGCGCGCTTGTATGCCCTGCTGGTGCGTATCGAGGAAGCCCTGGCGTGGTGCTGCCGCTGGTTTTTGGAACGCGGTCGGCAGCTCGACCCGGAAGCTGGAATCATCCACCGCGGTCAGGAGTTTTTGCGGATTTATCTTAAGCAATTTGGGGCTCAAGTAGACGAAAGGGAAATCGCCCGCCTCCAGGCGGAAAAGCTGCCAGAAGAGCTAATCGATAAGCTTTCGCAATTTGCTGCGGTGCGGGAATTCCCGGTGCTTATGGATTTGGCCTTAAGATTGGGAGGCGATTTCGCCAAAGCGATGCGCGCCTTCCGGCAAGTAGCGGGACTTTTAGGCCTTGCGGGCTTGCTGGATGCCCTGGCTAAAGTGCCAGCGCGCTCGGCGTGGGAAGGTCGGCTCAAACAGGTTTTAGAGGAACGCCTCGAGGGCGCGTGTGCCGACCTCGCCTGGCTTTTGAGCCGGAACGGACAGGCGAGCAGCGCTTTGCTCCTTTGCCCCAAGCGTTTGCAAAAGTTCAGCCGGTTCCTGCATCTGCGCCGGGAAATCGAGCGCTCCCAGCCGAGCGATCTCACCCCTTTTGCAACCCTGAGCCTGGAGCTGGAGGGGATTTTGGACAACCTCGAACGTATGCTCCAGACCTGAGGCCAACCGAGCAGAGCTTAAAATCGCTGCTAAAATCGAAGAGTGGTTTCGAGGTTAAGGAAGTTTTGCGACTTCATCACCTGCTTGAGGTGAAGGGTGAACCTTTCGGGGATCGCGTGAGCCTTGCTCGCTATCTAACGTTCCTGGAGCGCCGGCGAGGGTGGGTACTAACCGCCGTCTGCATGCTGGTGGTGGCTTTGGCGAGCGGCGCGCGCTTTTTGCATTTCACCACCGACTACCGGGTGTTCTTCAGCCACGACGACCCGCGTCTTAAGGTCCTAGACGCCCTCCATCGCACCTATACCAAAGACGATACCGTCCTGTTCATTCTCACCCCCAAAGACGGCCAAGTCTTTACGCCCACCACACTGGCCTCCATCGCTTGGCTGACCAAGCAAGCCTGGCGCCTCCCTTACGTCCAGCGCGTCGATTCTTTGCAGAATTTCCAATACACCTATGCGCGCGGGGACGAATTGGTCGTCCAAGATTTTTACCACGATCCCGAACGCTTGCGTCCCGCCGATCTCAAACGGCTCAAACAGATCGCCCTGGACGAGCCCTTGCTCAAAAACCGCCTGATTTCACCCCAGGCCGATGTGACCGGGGTGAGCGTGAGCGTGCGCCTACCTGGGGTGGACGAGGAGCGCGAGGTGCCGCAGGTCGTCGCTCACGCCAAACGTTTGGCCGCCGAGCTGAGCAAGCGCGATCCCAATCTGGAAGTGCGCCTGACCGGCGGGGTGCTGATGAGCTACGCTTTTCCCGAGGCCTCCCTACACGACCTCAAAACCTTGGTGCCGGCCATGGCCGGCCTCGTATTGGTGGTGCTGTATCTACTCTTGCGCTCCGCCCAGGCGACCTGGGTCGCCGGCCTTGCGATCCTATGCGCCATCGCCTCGACCATGGGCCTGGCCGGCTGGCTCGGTGTCCCCATATCCCCACCGGCGGCGGCGGCGCCCAATATCATCCTTACGGTCGCCGTGGCCGACTCGGTTCACGTGCTGATCAGTTTTCTCCTCGCCATGCAAGCCGGCTGGCTCCAACCTAAGCCTTGGAGCCAGGTGCGGCTGCGAGCGCTCGAGCACGCATTCCGCCTTAACTTAAGGCCGATGTTTTTGACCAACTTCACCACGGCGCTCGGGTTTTTGAGCCTGAATTTCAGCAACTCGCCGCCGTTTCGGGATCTTGGCAACCTCAGCGCTTTAGGCGTGGGATTTGCGTTTGGCTACACCCTGGTGTTGGCCCCTTGCTTGTTATTGGCGTTGCCGAGCCGGCCGAGCAAACCGCCTGTGGGGCAAAACGGGATGGTGCGCTTGGGGGAATGGGTCATCGCCCGCCGCCGCGGGTGTCTTACCCTCATGCTCGGTGCCGTCGTAGGGCTAGGAGCGCTCTTGCCCAACAACGAGCTCAACGACGACCTGATCCAATATTTTTCTCCGGCCACGCCTTTCCGCCAACACGCCGAGTACGCCACCGCCCATTTGACCGGCATGTACGTCATGGACTATTCCCTACCCGCCTCCGGCCCAGGCGGAGTGACCGAGCCCGAATACCTCCGCGTCTTGGACGAGTTTGCCGCCTGGTATCGCAAGCAACCTGAGGTCATTCACGTTTTTTCCCTAGCCGACATCATCAAACGCCTAAACCGCAACCTCCACGGAGACGATCCCGCCTGGTACCAGATTCCGGAAAGCCGCGAGCTTGCCGCCCAATATCTTTTGCTCTATGAGATGTCTTTGCCGGAAGGGTTGGAGCTCACCGACCGAATCAACGTGGACAAGTCGGCCAGCCGCTTTACCGCCACCCTAAAAAACCTCTCCAGCCGGGAGATGCTCGACCTCGAACGCCGCGCCCGCGCCTGGATGGCACAGAACGCGCCGGCCTACATGCAGGCGCAAGCGACCGGCCCCAATCTGATCTTCGCCCATATCGGCCAAAGCAACATCTCAGGCATGATCCTGGGCACCGCGGTCGAGTTTGCAGTGATCGCGCTGGTGTTGGTGGCGGCGCTGCGCTCGGTGGGACTTGGGCTGTTGAGCCTGGTCTCCAATACCGTGCCGGCTTTGTTGGCGTATGGACTGTGGGGCGGCTTAAACGGCCAGATCAACATGGGGCTGTCGGTGGTGGCGAGCATGACCTTGGGGATCGTAGTCGACGACACCGTCCACTTTTTGAGCAAGTGGCAACACGCGCGCACCGCGAAAGACGGCGACCGAACCGCAGCGGTCCGCTACGCGTTTGCTCAGGTCGGCGCCGCTACTTTGGTGTTTTCCTTGGTGCTGGCGGCGGGCTTTTTGGTGCTGACCGGGTCGGATTTTACGATCAACGCCCAGATGGGGCTTTTGACCGCGATCACCATCGGCTTTGCGCTCGTGGCGGATTTGTTCTTCCTGCCGCCTTTGCTGTTGGTGGGGGTAAAAGACCCAGGCTTGAACTTAGAAACTCTCAAAGCGAGGTAGAAACATTGAAAAAGCGGTACCTTTGGCTCGGTTTGAGCTTAATACTTGCATGGGCCGCCTTGGCGGCGGGTCCAGAGGAGAAAGGCTTGGAAATCGCCCAAGAAATGGACCGGCGCGATTTGGGCTGGAATACAGTCCGCGCCGACCTGACCATGATCCTGACCGACCGCCAGGGCGAGATCAGCACGCGCCAGATCCGATTCTTTGGCCGCGAAGGGACAGAAGACGGCGATCAGAGCTTGCTCGTGTTCGACCAGCCTTTGGACGTCAAGGACACCCAATTCTTGAGCCTGTCCCACAAGCAAGGCGACGACGACCAGTGGCTGTATCTCCCCGCGCTCAAGCGGGTGAAACGCATCGCGGCGGCCAACAAAGGCGGGGCTTTTATGGGCAGCGAGTTCTCTTACGAGGACATGGGAGCGCCTGAAATAGAGAAATACACCTACAAGTACCTGGGCGAGGAAAGCTATCAGACCCGCCCCAGTTTCGTCATCGAACGTTATCCCAAAGACGAGCACTCGCTTTACAGCCGCCAGGTGGCCTGGATCGACAAGGAGCTCTACATTCCCTGGAAAGTCGAATATTACAACCGCCGCGGCGAGCACTTAAAAACCCTTTTCTACCGCAAGTACAAGAAGTACCTGGACAAATACTGGCGACCTGGGGAGATGGAGATGGTCAACCACCGCAGCGGCAAAGCCACAAAGTTAATCTGGACCAATTACCGCTTCCAGGATCCTGTGGTCGGCGATGACCTGTTCACTCCCCAAAAATTGGGACAGACGGCCTCATAGGCCTTTTCTACTCTGCGGCTACGACCAGCCCTTCTTCCAGCCAGCGCCAAAGCAAGGAAACGGCATAGCGGGCAACGTCTGGCTTCAAGTCCCAGCCGGCCAACTCCTCGCAGACCTCGGCGAACGCACCGCCCGCCAAGACTTTTTGTAACGCGTGGTGCTCAGGCCCTGCCAGCGAGCGGAAAAACACCTTAAATCCCTGACGCCAGACCAGCCAGGGGATCGGGCTTGGCCGCTTCAGGCAGGCCGGGGGTGGCTCAGCGGCCGCAAGCGCTTTCCAGACCTGCGGGACGGGATAAGCCAAGGCGACCACTTGGACGCTGGGGTGGAGCTTGAGCCGCAGCGCCGGCCAGCGCTCGATCGGGATCTGGGCAAGATGTAAAGGCGCCAACGGCTCGGCGTCGGCGCAATCGAAGGCCAGTCCCAAAGCCCACTCGAACAGCGCCATCTCGGCCAGCTCGGGCCGGGCTTGCCAAGGGGAAGCGCCTTGCAAAAACTCCGGCAAGCGCCTCCCCACCCAGCGCAGCGAGCGCTCGCGCGAAGGGTAAGCGGCCACATAGTCCAGCGCCAGCCGGGCAAAGCGCTCTTCTCCAAGCCAGCGGCTAAGCTTTGGATAGTCGGCGGCCAAAGCCTCGATCAGGCGCAGGCGGTAGGCGTTGCGGTACACGGCCAGGCCTTCCTTAAACTCTGAAACCGCCCCGTTCTCCTCGACGATCGCCGCTTGCAGGCGGCGTTGCCACTGCGCCAGATTCACGCCGCCCGACTCCAGTAAGGTTGGGCGATCCGGCGCGCTTGTTCCAGCTCGATTAGCAACTCCTCGAGCGGCGGGATTTCGGCGTCGCGCTCGATCAGCGTTGAAACCAGGCCGAACCTTCGCGCCGCGGCGCCAAACAGCTCCCACACCTCGGCGCGCACGGGACGATCGTGGGTGTCGATGACAAGCTCGCCCAGATCGGTATGGCCGGCCAAGTGGAACTGGATCACGCGTTCGGGCGGGATAGCGGCGAGGTAGGTGTAAGGATCAAAGCCGTGGTTTCTGGCGTTGACGTAAATGTTGTTGAGGTCGAGCAAGATCAGGCAGTCGGCGCGCTCTGCCACTTCGCGCAGAAACTCCCACTCGCTAAGCTCGTCGTTCGGAAAGCGGAAATAGCTTGAGACGTTCTCGAGCGCCACGCGCCGGCCTAAGAATTCCTGCACCTGGCCGAGCCGCCCGACCACATGGCGCAGGGCTTGCTCGGTATGCGGCAACGGCAATAGGTCGTGCAGGTTGTGTCCGTCGACGCCGGTCCAGCACAAATGATCCGAAACCCAAGCCGGCTCGACCCGCCCGATCAGGGCTTTGAGTTGGCGCAAATACGACCAATCGAGCGGATCGACGCTGCCTATCGACAGCGACACGCCATGCATGGCAAGGGGATAGGAAGCTCGAATCCGGTCTAGATAGGATAAAGCTTGACCGCCTGCGACCAGGTAGTTTTCGGTCAGAATTTCGAACCAGTCTACCGCAGGTTTGTCGACGAGGATAGTCTCATAATGCTCCTTGCGCAGCCCCAATCCAAAACCCAAGAACGGCCTGGTCATTACATGCTCGGTTTGCCGACCTGGCCTCCTTGGGCCTCGCACTCCTTCAAGCTCACGTATTTAAATCCCTGGCCTTTGCAGCTGTTCATCCCCTTGCAGGCGTTTTTGGGAGTGGCGCAATCGGACTGACCCTTGCACGCGTTGATGCCAAAGCAGGCCACCTTCGCTTCGGTAGGCTGATCGACGCCTGGAGTCGCCTGGGCCCCTTTGTTTTGTCCCTCCGCTTCCTCCACCGGCTCAATCGACCATTCCAAAACCTCGACCGGCTGCTCCTCCGGGGACGGCGCCTCCCCCCGCGCTTGCGGCTCTTTGCCGGTGCAGCTGGCGCTAAACAGCGCCGCCACCGCCGTAGCCAAGATCACTCCTTTGGAAGAATTGGTATTTTGCATGATCGTTGCCTCCTAACTATCAATTCGCCGCGTCTTAACGTTCCTTCATCTAGACGCGCGCCAAACTTGTGCCCTTCCGTCCTCTGTTTGGGTGAGTCCGAGAAATTTACGATCTCTTTGGCCGGCGGCCGATTTCAGAAAAAAGATAACGGCCCCACAGCAGAACGTATTGAACCCCGCTGATTATTGTCGTCGCAGCGACCAAGTAAATCAATCCGCTCAGCCACAGCTCAGGAAGCGCCTTAAAACCGTGATGCCAGAACACCGCAAGCAGCAAAACGATCTGGCACAAGGTGTTGAACTTGCTCGTCCAGGTAGGCTGGCCTTCGAACGGATGGAGAAGCCAATAGTAGGCGCTTCCGCCGAGCACGAGGAGCAAATCCCTTCCCACCACCAGGCCCGCCAGCCAGCCAGGCAACAGCCCCACCCAGGCGCTGGCTAGGTAGCCGCCGATCATGAGCAGCTTGTCGGCCAGGGGATCCAGAAGCGAACCCAAGCGGCTGATCCAACCGAAATGCTTGGCCAGAAAGCCATCCAAAGCGTCCGAAGCCCCTGCCAAGAAAAACAAGCCCAACGCCCAATCGAAACGGCGCTCCAGGATCATGGAGACAATAGGCCAGACGAGCAAAATTCTTAAGCCGGTGATCAGATTGGGAAGCTGTTTTGGGGAAAGCCAAGCCTGCATTGCCAATCCATACTTTACTTCTAAATTTCGTACAATAGCAGCTTGAGTGTGCCAGCTTAAATGTGAGGTTTTTGCTTGGATCCATCTCCCCTAGATTACAAAAGCGCCGGCGTAGACATCGCCGCGGGCAATGCGCTGGTAGAAAGGCTCAAACCCCTGGTCAAACCGACTTTTCGCCCGGAAGTATTGGCCGGACTGGGCGGCTTTGGCGCCTTGTTCGAACTTCCCTGGCAGCGCTACCGGCGCCCGGTCCTGGTCGCGAGCACCGACGGGGTAGGCACCAAACTTAAACTGGCACTGGCGCTCAACCGCCACCAAGGCGTGGGCATCGACCTGGTGGCGATGTGCGTCAACGACGTCGTGGTTCAAGGCGCCGAACCTCTGTTTTTTTTAGACTATTTTGCGACCGGCAAGCTCGACGTGGAACTGGCCGCACAGGTCATCGGCGGCATCGCCAAAGGCTGCGAACTGGCCGGCTGCGCCTTGATCGGCGGGGAAACGGCGGAGATGCCGGGCTTCTATCACGGCGGGGAATACGATCTGGCGGGCTTTTGCGTCGGTATCGTGGAAAAGGACGCGCTGATCGACGGCCGCCGGGTGCAGGCCGGCGATGTGTTGATCGGGCTGGCCTCGTCCGGCCCCCACGCCAACGGCTACTCCTTGATCCGTAAAATCTTAGAATTGCGGCAGATCGACTTGAGTTACCCTTTAGCCGGCAAATCCTTGGCCGACTGGCTGCTGGAACCGACCCGCATTTACGTCAAACCATTGCTTGCCCTGATCCGCGAGCACGCGGTTCACGCCCTAGCGCACATCACCGGCGGCGGGATCAGCGAAAACTTGCCCCGGGTACTGCCCAAAGACTTGGCCGCCATCATCGATCTCGATGCTTGGCCGCGGCCGCCGATTTTCGCCTGGATTAAGGAGCAGGGGAAGATCGAGCCGCAAGAAATGCTGTGCACCTTCAACTGCGGCATCGGGATGATCGCCTGCGTTCCGCCCGAGCAGGCCGATGCGGCGCTTACGACTTTGAGCGCGGCAGGGGAAACGGCCTTCCGGATCGGCCAGATCGCAGCGCGCCACCAAGACGCCGTGGTTTACCAAGGAAGCCTCTAAGGTCAACGCACGTGATACTCTAACTCGTAGCGCGCCTCTTTATCCTGCGCTAACCGCGCTGCGAGCCACGGCAGAACTTCCTTACCGCAAGCGGGCAAAGTCCACGGGGGATTCAGCACGAGCACGCCGCTGCCGAACATCCCTGCCCCCCCACGCGGCGGCCGGCGGACGATTAGCTCGGCTTTGAAGTAATCGTCCGCCGCCAGTTTGACCAAGGCTCTCACCATTCGCTCGATCCAGGCTTTGGCCAGGCGTGGATACCAGATCAAATAAATTCCCTGTGGAAAACGCGCGCGCGCCGCGCGCACCGCCTGGGAAACGCGCGTCCAGTCGCGCTCGACCTCATAGCTCGGGTCGATCAGAATGACACCTCGGCGTGACGGAGGCGGCAGCACGCCAAGCAGTCCTGTGAAACCATCCTCCCGATAACAATGCACGCGCCGTTTATGGGCAAAAATCCGGGTAAGGTTTAAGTAGTCGGCGGGATGGAGTTCGAACAGATGGAGCCGGTCGCCAGGACGGGCCAGACGCTGGGCCAACGCCCCAGAGCCAGGATAGCGGCTGAGCGCACCGCCTGGGTTGAAATCCTCAACCAGCTTAAGATAGGTAGCCAGCCCGGCAGGCGCTAAAGCCCTCTCGCGCCACAACCTGCCGATGCCGGTTTGAAATTCACAAAGCTTGCGCGCGTATTCCGAGTTTAGATCGGTGACCCCGCCGCCGGCGTGGGTGTCGATATACGCCCAAGGGGTTTCTTTGGCGTTGAGATAGCTTAAGATTTCGACCACCAACCAATGCTTGAGCACATCGGCGTGGTTGCCGGCATGGAAAGCGTGACGATAGCTCAGCATCTTAAAACCGTCTCACGCCCGCAGGGCAAACTGCTCAAATTCCCCCGTCGCCGGCTCTTCGCGGCTTTCCACCCCGGCCACCTGCGCTAAGGGCGGGCCTTTTCGGCACCAAGCGAGGAGTTTTTGCAAGCTTTGCTCCTCGCCTTCGGCGACGATCTCCACCCGCCCGTCGGGGAGATTCCTGACCCAGCCGGTGAGCTTAAAGCTTAAGGCGATCTCCACCGTGTGAGCCCGGTAAAACACCCCCTGCACCCGACCTGCTACCCAAATATGCAAGCGCTTTCGCATTTTCCCCCTCAAATAGCACAAAGCCCCATCCTTAAAGGACGGGGCTTTGCATTTTAAGGCTGATTGCGTTTGGGTTACATCTCGCCCATGCCGCCTACGCCGGGCGTCGCCGATTCCTCCTTCTTGGGCTCCTCGGCGACCATGGCTTCGGTGGTAAGCATCAGACCGGCCACGGAAGCGGCGTTCTGCAGGGCGGTACGCGTCACTTTGGTCGGATCGAGGATACCCATCTCGATCATGTCGCCGTACTCGCCCGTGGCGGCGTTATAGCCGAAATTGCCTTGCCCTTCCGCCACCTTGTTGTAGACCACCGAACCTTCCTCGCCGGCGTTCTCGGCGATCTGGCGCAGCGGAAACTCCAGCGCCTTGAGGGCGATCTGGATCCCCACGTCCTGATCGTGGTTGGCACCTTTGAGTCCCTTGATCTTCTGCTGCACCCGCACCAAGGCCACCCCGCCGCCGGGCACGATGCCTTCCTCGACCGCCGCCCGGGTCGCGTGCAAGGCGTCCTCGACGCGCGCTTTCTTTTCCTTCATCTCCACTTCCGTAGCCGCGCCGACCTTGATCACCGCCACCCCGCCGGCCAGCTTAGCCAGCCGCTCCTGCAGCTTCTCGCGGTCGTAGTCGGACGTGGTCTCCTCGATCTGCGCCCGGATCTGCTTGATCCGGCCCTCGATCTTGTCCTTGCTTCCGGCGCCGTCGATGATGGTGGTGTCCTCTTTGGTCACCACGACCCGCTTGGCGGTGCCCATCTGGTCCAAAGTGGCTTTCTCCAGATTCATGCCCAGCTCTTCGGAAATCACCATGCCGCCGGTGAGGATGGCGATATCCTCGAGCATGGCTTTACGCCGGTCGCCGAAACCGGGCGCTTTCACCGCGCAGGACTTGAGGATGCCGCGGATGTTGTTGACCACCAAGGTCGCCAGGGCCTCGCCCTCGACGTCCTCGGCGATGACCAGGAGCGGGCGCCCGGCTTTTGCCACCTGCTCGAGCACCGGCAGCAAGTCGCGGATGCTGGAGATCTTCTTGTCGTGGATCAGGATGAGCGGGTTTTCCAGTTCCGCGCTCATGTTCTCCTGATTGTTGATGAAGTAAGGCGACAGATACCCACGGTCGAACTGCATCCCTTCCACGACCTCCAGCTCGTTCTCTAGCCCTGAGCCTTCCTCGACCGTGATCACGCCTTCCTTGCCCACCTTTTCCATCGCTTCGGCGATCAACTTACCGATCGCTTCGTCGTTATTGGCGGAGATGGTGCCTACCTGGGCGATGGATTTGCTGTCGGTGCACGGCACCGAAAGCTTTTTGAGCTCCTCGACCGCCGCCGCCACCGCCTTGTCGATCCCGCGTTTCAAATCCATCGGGTTCATCCCGGCGGCAACGCTCTTTAAGCCTTCATTGAGAATCGCCTGGGCGAGCACGGTGGCGGTGGTGGTGCCGTCACCGGCAGCGTCGGAGGTTTTGGAGGCGACCTCCTTCACCATCTGCGCGCCCATGTTTTCGAATTTGTCCTTCAATTCGATCTCTTTGGCCACCGAGACCCCGTCCTTGGTTACCGTGGGCGCCCCAAACGATTTTTCGAGCACCACGTTGCGGCCCTTGGGCCCCAAAGTCACCTTGACCGCCTTGGCCAGGATATTGACCCCGCGCGCCATTCTCTGGCGGGCATCGTCGCTGAATTTGATCTCTTTTGCTGCCATTTTTTATTCCTCAAATTGCCAGATTAATCAGCCTTCGATAACGGCCATGATGTCGTCCTCGCGCATCACCAGGAGCTCCTGGTCGTCGACGGTGACCTCGGTGCCGGCGTACTTGCCGAACAGCACCTTATCGCCCACCTTGACGTCCAAAGGACGAATATCGCCGTTTTCGAGCACTTTGCCGTTCCCTACGGCCAGCACCTCGCCCTTGATCGGTTTTTCTTTGGCGGTGTCGGGGATTACAATACCGCCGGGCGAGGTTTTCTCTTCTTCCAGCCGCTTGACGATAACGCGATCGTGCAGAGGACGTAGTTTCATGGGTCTTCTCCTTTTTTGAGGTTTACCTGTGGGGTTATTAGCACTCACAAATCTAGAGTGCTAATAATAATCGGCTTTTCCACCGTGTCAAGCATTTTCTGCTATGAACGACGAACTGCTCTTGCGTTACAGCCGTCACATCCTTTTGCCTCAGATCGACATATGGGGCCAGGAGAAATTAATTCAAGCCAAAGTGTTGATCGTAGGGGCCGGTGGGCTGGGATGCCCCGCCGCGATGTATCTGGCGGCTGCGGGGGTCGGCCAGCTGACTATCGCCGACCCCGACCGGGTGGAGCTTTCCAACCTGCAGCGCCAAATCGCCCACACCACGGACGACCTCGGCCGACCCAAGGCAGTCTCGACCCAGGAGACCTTGCGCGCGCTCAATCCCACGATCCAAGTCGAAGCTTTATGCCAGCGCCTGACCGGAGAAAGCTTGACCAAGCAAGTAGCTAAGGCCGATCTGGTATTGGATTGCAGCGATAATTTCGCCACGCGCTTTGAACTCAACCGCGCTTGCGTAAGGCTCCGCACCCCCTTGGTGTCGGGAGCCGCGATCCGCTTCGAGGGCCAAATCGCGGTGTTCGATCCAAGGCGGGAGGATAGCCCCTGCTACAACTGCCTATATGCGGACCAAGGGGAACTGAGCGAACGCTGCACCGAAGCGGGAATCGTCGCCCCGTTGACCGGCATCGTCGGCAGCATTCAAGCGCTCGAGGCGATCAAAGTGCTGCTCGGCATCGGCCAGACGCTGACCGGCCACCTGCTTTTAGTGGACGGGATGACGATGGAATGGAACCGCCTGGCCGTGCCGCGCCATCCCGACTGCCCCACCTGCAGCCGTCGCTAATTTAAGTTGCCTTCGCCAGAAGGCGATCGTATACTTCAAATCTCGGCCAACGAGAGCAACGTCTTTAAGGAGGTACGCAGTATGAAATGGGAAAAACCCAGCTACAAAGATTTGCGTTTTGGTTTTGAAGTCACGATGTACATCTATAACCGCTAATTTCATTAGCTTAAATCTTTAAGGGGTTTCATCACGAAACCCCTTTCTTTCGTCCATGCTGATTCGCGTTTTAGGATCCGGCGCCGGCGGGGGTTTTCCGCAATGGAACTGCAACTGCCAAAACTGCTTACGCCTGCGCCGCGGTGAGATTTCTGCTCGCCCGCGCACCCAGTCCTCGATTGCGGTCAGCACCGACGGTAATGACTGGGTGCTGTTCAACGCCTCGCCCGACATCCGCTTTCAGCTCGAGGCCAACCCGCCGCTGCAGCCCAGGCACGGAGTGCGCGACACTCCCATCCGCGCCATCGTCCTGATCGATGCCCAGATCGACCACACCGCCGGGCTGCTATTCTTGCGCGAAAGCACCCGGCCGTTGCAGGTCTACTGCAGCGAGCCGGTCTATCAGGACTTGACCACCGGTTTCCCGGTCCTGAACTTGCTTGAGCACTACTGCGGCGTCGAGCCCCATCGGATTCCCCTGGACGGGGGGGCGTTTACGATTCCGGGCATCGCGGATCTGCGTTTTGTCGGCCACGCCTTAAAGAGCAAGGCCCCGCCGTACTCGCCGCACCGCCACGCCCCCCATCCGGGCGACAACATCGGCGTTCTCGTCGAACAGCCCTCCAGCGGCAAGAAGCTCTACTACGCCCCAGGCCTTGGGGAAATCGAGCCCCAAGTGCTGGCCGCCATGCACGAGGCCGATTGCGTCTTGGTGGACGGCACCTTCTGGAGCGAGGATGAGATGGCCAAAGTGGGCAGCCCCAAACGCGCGCGCGAGATCGGCCACCTGCCTCAGTCCGGGCCGGGCGGCATGATCGAAGTGCTCGGTCAAATTCCACCCCTCACGCGTAAGATTTTGATCCACATCAACAACACCAACCCGATTCTGGACGAAGATTCGCCCGAACGCCAAAGGCTGGCTGCCGCCGGCATCGAAGTCGCCTACGACGGCATGGAGATCGTGCTATGAGCAACCAAGACTTACCGTGGTCCCGCGAAGAATTCGAAGCGCGCCTGCGCGCCAAGGAAAAGTATTATCATATCTATCATCCCTATCACGTCCTGATGGCGGAAGGAAAGCTTACTCCGGATCAGATTCGTGGCTGGGTGCTCAACCGCTTTTACTACCAAGTCATGATCCCGCGCAAGGACGCGGCGATCTTGGCCAACTGCCCAGATCGGGAAACGCGGCGCGAGTGGTTGCACCGAATCCTAGACCACGACGGCCACGGCGCCGACCCCGGCGGGATCGAAGCCTGGATCCAACTAGGCTTGGCGTGCGGCCTGGAACGCGAAGAGATCACCTCCCTCCGGCACGTGCTGCCCGGAGTACGGTTTGCGGTGGATGCCTATTACCACTTTGCTCGTACCGCTTCCTGGCAAGAAGCGATTTGCTCGTCCTTGACCGAATTGTTTGCCCCCACCATCCACCAGCAGCGCCTTGCCGGCTGGCCCAAATTGTACCCTTGGATCAAACCGGAAGGGCTTACCTATTTCCAAAAACGGGTCAGCCAAGCCAGGCGCGATGTGGAACACGGGCTCACCTTTACCTTGGACTATTTCGGCCAAAGCCGGGCGCTTCAGGAACGCGCGCTGGAGATCCTACAGTTCAAGCTGGACGTTCTCTGGACCATGCTCGATGCCATGTATTTGGCCTATATCGAAGGCAAACCGCCTTATTTCAACGTCCCATGAGCCTGGATCCCAACGCCCCATTGCGGTTTTCCCCGCGCCACCGCCTGCAGTGGGAGGAGGCGCAGCAGAAATACGTCATCCTCTATCCTGAAGGGTTGGTCGAGCTCAACCACACCTCCGCCGATATCCTAAAGCTGTGCGATGGCCGCCATACTTTAAAGACCATTACCGCCGAGCTGGAACGCAAGTACCAAACCCAAGGTCTTATCGACGACGTGCGCGAATTTCTGGAGGTCGCCCTTGACCACGGCTGGATCCAAACCGAAGCCTAGCCCGCCGCGCTGGCTGCTCGCGGAGCTCACCTACGCTTGCCCGCTGCAATGCCCCTACTGCTCCAATCCGATAGACTACTCCCGCTACAAACGCGAACTGACCACCGCCGAATGGCTGGACGTCCTGCGCCAAGCGCGGAAGATGGGCGCGGTGCAGCTTGGTTTTTCGGGCGGGGAGCCTTTGCTACGCCAGGACTTAGAACAGCTCATCGCCGAAAGCCGAAAACTCGGCTACTACACCAACCTCATCACTTCCGGCGTGGGTTTGCACCAAGAGCGCATTCGCGCTTTCAAAGAAGCTGGTCTTGACCACATTCAGCTGAGCTTTCAGGCGCCGTTCAAGGAGCTCAACGATTACCTAGCCGGGACCGAATGTTTCGAACAAAAACTCGAGGCGGCCAGATTAATCAAGCGCCACGGCTTCCCCATGGTGCTGTGCTTCGTCCGCCACCGCCTCACCGAACCTTATGTAGAAGATTTTCTAAAACTGGCCATAGAGCTTGAAGCCGATTACGTGGAACTGGCGATGGTCCAGAACCTGGCCTGGGATCTCGTCAACCGCAAAGTGCTCTTGCCCACCAAAGAACAATTGGCCCGTTCGGAAGCGATCGCCAAAGCGTATCAGGAAAAGCTCAAAGGGCGGATGAAGATCTATTACGTCGTGCAAGACTACTACGAGTCCCGCCCCAAAGCCTGCATGAGCGGCTGGGGCAACATCTTCTTGACCATCGCCCCGGACGGCACGGCCCTGCCTTGCCACGCAGCAAAAATTTTACCCATCGAATTCCCCACCGTCCGCGACCACAGCGTGCGTTGGATCTGGGAGGAGTCGCCGGCGTTCAACCGCTTCCGCGGGTTTGACTGGATGCCGGAACCGTGCCGCTCGTGCGACGAGAAGGAAAAAGACTTCGGCGGCTGCCGCTGCCAGGCCTACCTTTTGACCGGCGACATGACCGCCACCGATCCAGTGTGCGCCAAATCCCCCCACCACGACCTGATCGAACGCGCGACTTTGGAAGCGCAAAGCGCCGGCGAACAGCCGCTGATTTTCCGCAACCCGAAAAACGCGCGCCGCGTTCTCGATCGTTCCAGTTCGTAATCAATTGGCTTTAAGTTGCGCCCAGCAGGCGCAGCGCATCTGCTTGGACCAAGCGGCCGTCTGCGCCGTAACCGAGCTGCGGCGGTTGATTGCAGAGCAATCCCAGCAATTGGCGATTGTGTTCCTGCAGCACCGCGATGATGGCGCCGTTGGCCTCGTTCAGTTGGCGGCACCGCGCGGTATTACGCCGAATTCGGCGCCAAAGAGCGTAAGCCTCAGCCTGCCGCCCCCCCTCCAGCTCGGCGATTAGGGCTTGCATAGTAAAACTTGGTTGCGGCCGACCCGAGTGCTGCGGCAAGCGCTCGAGCAGCGCGTTGATTCGATCGACCGCGGCGTTCTTCTCGGCGACCCATTCCGGCAGCGTGCCCATGTTGCGCTCCTTAAGCGCAGCCTGCTCGCCTTCTAAAACGCGGCCTAAGTTTTGGGTTTCGGCTTCTAGCCGTTTGAGCCATTGCAACAGGGACGTCATGGGTTGAGCTGGCGTTCCATTTCGATGATTTTCTCGGCGATGCGCTCGGCGTCGATCCGGTAGGTTCCTGAAGCAAGCTGCTGGGCTACCCTTGCCACCAACTCGGTATCGACCACCGCCGCGCTCGCCAGCGCCGCTTGCGCCTGTTTTAGGCGGGCGGCGGCTTCGGTCAACGCCACCGCATCGGATTCCGTTTGATTTTCCGGTCGGGGCGAAACGCTTGGGCGCGTTGCTTGCGGTTTACCCGGAGCCGGTTCGATCGCCTTGCCGGTGACCGGGCGCAGGTCTATAGGCATACTCGAATCCTCTCGATTGCTCTAGGATTTATATCGGCCATCGCTTGAATAAGTTTAGCTCAAAAAGCCACCTGAACCTCGCCCGGACCTTGCACGATTCCCTCCACCACGCGCTGCGAGCGGTCGTTCACCACCCGAATCCGCTGCCCTAGCCCACCGTCCATGAGCGCGTGCCCACCCATGCGTACTTCCAAAGCCCCTGTGTTCACCCGGATGATCACCGCATCGCCTTTGTTGACCACTTTCACCGGCGCCAAGTGCCGCGGCGTCAAAACCGTTCCCTTGGGCAGGGAATTTTTCAAGCGCTGTCCCAACACCGCCTCGGCGTTGCCAAAATACCCTTGTTGCAATTTCCCAGTATCCACGAGTTCTAATACCACCGTATCTCGCGTTAGCACCGTGCCTTTAGGCAGCGCCTGAGCAAGGACCGCTACCCGCTCAAAGACCTGAACGTTTGCTTTGGCGTAGATCGTCCAAGGATGGCCGCCGCGGCATTCCACGCCGACCGAGGTCGCCCCGATCGGCACCGCCGCGTGCAAGGGAACTACCGTCAATGGCCGATCGCAGGGCGGCAACCGCAGCCTAGGATCCAAGGGAGCAACTTCGACGTCAAAATTTTGAAAATGCTGTCGGACAATTGACTTGAGCTCGGCGACAATCGCCTGCCGGATGCTCTCTAGTGACTGCACATCTTGCGCCGCCGCGGGCCAGGCAGCGCCCAAGACCCATCCCCAAAACAACCAAGCGCTTGAGTTTCGCATGCGTGTCTCCGCTGATCTTGAATAAGTTCTGCAAAAGCGATGCCGTCAGATTCTTAAAGCTTGCCTGAATCCTGCCGATTAAGAAAACACGCAAACCAACTTTGGAGTCTGTCATGGCCTCTTTTCTCGCCAGCGTCGACCAACGCACTCAGCTCGCCGGCCACAACCGCCTTGAGCTGCTCCTGTTCCGCCTCCAAGGCGAGCAGCGCTTTGGAATCAATGTGTTTAAAATCAGAGAGGTGATCGCCTGTCCGGCGCTGACCCAGATTCCCCAAGCCCACCCGGCGATGTGCGGGATCGCCCACCTGCGGGGGCGCACGGTGCCCATCGTAGACCTCGCCCAAAGCATCGGCTATGCCCCGTCTCCCCGCGACGGGCGGGGATACGTGATCGTCACCGAGTACAACCGTTCGGTGCAGGGATTCCTGGTCGGTGGGGTCGATCGGATCATTAACTTAGGTTGGCAACAGATCAAACCGCCCCCCAAAGGGACCGGCAAGGACAGCTACCTGACTGCGGTCACCGAATTTGAGAACGAATTGATCGAGGTCATCGACGTAGAAAAAATCCTCAAAGACATCACCGGCGCCAGCGAGACGGTCTCGGAAGGCGTGATCGATGCCACGCTCAAAGCCCAGGGGCATCATATCTTGGTCGTCGATGATTCGGCGGTCGCCCGCAATCAGGTCAAACGGGTGCTCGACCAGATAGGGGTAGAATGCACCCTCGCCCGCGACGGCGAAGAAGCTTGGCGCATCCTGACAAATTGGCTCGAGGAAGGCAAAGACTTAAAAGCGTTTCTGACCATGATCGTGTCCGACATCGAGATGCCTCAAATGGACGGTTACACTTTAACCACCAAGCTCCGCGAGCACCCGCAACTGAAGGATTTATATGTTTTGCTCCATTCCTCTTTAAGCGGGGTGTTCAACCAGGCCATGGTGGAAAAAGTCGGCGCCGACCGCTTCCTCGCCAAATTTGCTCCGGATGAGCTGGCAAAGGCAATCCAAGAGCGCCTCATTAAACAAGCGGCTTAAAACCATGAGCTCAGGGCGGTTCCAGGAACTCTCCGGAAACCGTCGGGACCGTCTCACCCAAGAGGAATTTCAGGCGATCCGGGAATTTCTCTATCGCCACACCGGCATCGTCCTGGCAGACAACAAACGCTATTTGGTCGAAAGCCGCCTGCGCGACCTACTCCAAAGCCACTCGACCAGTTTTAGCCAATGGATATCCTACTTGCGCGCCGACACGCTGCCGGCGGAATTTCGCACGCGCCTGATCGAGGCGTTGACTACCAACGAAACTTTTTGGTTTCGCGATGCCCAGCAATTTGAGCTCCTTCAAAACCAGCTGCTGCCAAAACTGAGTCATCGGCGTCCCATCCGGATTTGGTCCGCCGCCTGCGCCACCGGCCAGGAGCCTTATTCCATCGGCATCTGCGTGCACGAGGCGAGGCGCTTAAAACCAGGCCTTAAAGTTGAGGTGCAAATCCTCGGCACCGACTTGGCGGGCAGCGCGCTCCAGATCGCAAAGCAAGCAGTTTATTCGGATCTGGCCACCGCGCGCGGCCTCTCTCCGGAGCTTAAACAACGCTACTTTCTCCCCCACCCAAACGGTTGGCAGCTCAAGCCAGAAGTCAGGCGATTGGTGAGTTTTCAGCAGCTGAATCTGCTCGACTCGTTTGCGGCTTTGGGCCAGTTTGATCTGATCTTCTGCCGCAACGTCCTGATTTACTTTTCCCCGGAGCTTCGGCGCCAGATTCTCGAACGGCTAGCGGAGCTTCTTTTGCCTCACGGCTACCTCTTCTTGAGCAGCACCGAATCCTTGCCGCCTGGCCTAAACCGCCTGTCTCCAGTAATCGCGCATGGGGTGCGCTATTACGTCCGCAATGCTTAAAAGAAGCGGCAAAAAGTTGCCGCCTGCCGCCTGACTCAAAATGCAACTCATTGAAAATAAATAAAAATATTTATGGCACAGGACGTGCTTTAAAAATTGCAGACCAACAACTTAATTGCTCTGTCATGAAAATCAACTTTGCCAATACGCTCGGCCTTCACCCTCAGGCTCTGGCGCTGCGCGCCCGGCGGGCCGAGGTGCTCGCCTCCAATTTAGCCAACGCCGACACCCCCAATTACAAAGCCCGAGATTTCGACGTGGACCGACTGCTGCGCGAAGCCGAAACACCCGCTATCCCTCTGCGCGTCACTCACCCAAGTCACATCGCCCAAGTTTCAGATGCTTTTAACGGGCTGCTTTACCGCGTGCCGCAGCAAGCCTCTCTGGACGGCAACACGGTGGAGGAGCACATCGAGCAGGCCAAATTCGCCGACAACGCTCTGCGCTATCAGGCCAGCCTGCGCTTCATCAACGGCAAGATTTCCACCTTGCTTTTGGCATTGCGCGGAGAATAAGCCATGAGTTTTAAGATCTTTGACGTGGCCGGCTCTGGGATGAACGCCCAGCTGCTCCGACTCAACCTCACCGCCAGCAATCTGGCCAACGTCGACAGCGTCTCGAGCAGCATCGAGCAGACCTACAAATCGCGCCAGCCGGTATTTGCCGCCCAACTCCAAAACGCGCTCGATACAGGCGCGGTCGAGGTCAGAGTGCTGGGGGTAGTCGAAAGCCCGGCCCCCCTGCAGATGGAATACGCCCCCCACCATCCCATGGCCAACCCAGACGGCTATATCTTCAAACCCAACGTCAATCCGGTGGAGGAACTGGCCAACATGATCGCCGCCTCGCGCGCGTATCAGAACAACGTCGAGGTGCTAAACACCGCCAAAGAGTTGATGCTGCAAACCCTGCGGATGGGAGAATAAGCGATGAACGTAGAGCAGTTGCAAAAATTGGGGCTTATCCGCCCGGATCCCCCCAAAAAGCCCCGCAATGAACTGGGCCAAGAGGACTTCTTGAAGCTCATGGTCACCCAGATGACCCATCAGAACCCCCTAAAGCCCATGGAAAATACCGAATTTTTAACCCAGATGGCCCAGTTCGGGACGGTCTCGGGGATTCAGGCATTGCAAAAGTCGTTCACCGATTTTGCCAACGCCATCGGCTCCGACCAGACCCTACAGGCGGCCGGCCTGATCGGGCGCAAAGTGCTGGTGCCGGGAGACAAGGCCATGCTGGCTGCAGGCAGCGCGATTCAAGGGGTCGTCGAACTCGACAAACCCGCCACCGCGATCGCGGTCAAAATCCTCGATGCGTCCGGGGTGCCCGTACGTACCTTGGAGCTGGGAGCGCACGATCAAGGCCAGGTCGAGTTCCAATGGGACGGGTTAAAGGACGACGGCACCGTCGCCGACCCCGGGATCTATCGGATTCAGGCCGAAGGCATGGTCGGCGGAGAACGCCTTGCCCTTCCAACCCTAGTCGTTGCCCCGGTTGAAAGCATCGCCGCCAACCCTTCTGGCTACGGCCTGAGCGTCGAGCTTCCCGGGCTAGGCAAGGTGGATTTTAAAGACATCCGGCAAATTCTCTAAGGAGGTGAATTTATGGCATTCAACACGGCTTTGAGCGGGCTTTCGGCCGCTGCGCTCGATCTTCAGACCACCGGCAACAACATCGCCAACGCCAACACCACGGGCTTTAAAAAATCCCGCGCGGAGTTTGCCGACGTCTACGCCAAAAGCTTAGGCGGCAATTCCAAAGTCCTTCCGGGAAGCGGCGTGCGCACCTCGGCCATCGCCCAAAGCTTCACTCAAGGCAACATGGAATACACCGACAACGTTCTGGACCTGGCGATCAACGGCGCAGGATTCTTCGTTCTGGCCGATAGCCCTACCGGCGCTCCGACCGCCTACACCCGCGCCGGGGCGTTCAAGCTCGACAAGGACGGCTACATCGTCACCAACCAAGGCAAATACCTGGTCGGTTGGGGCAAAGACTTTAGCCTGCAAGGGCTGAAAGTGGAAACCACCGGCACCGGCGCGCCTAAAGCCACCGGCCAGGTTAAATTACAGGTCAATCTCGACGCGAAAAGCGTCCAACCCAGCGTCACGCCGTTCGACCCGACCAAGCCGGAAACTTACAACCACGTCACCTCGGTGACGGTGTACGATTCCCTAGGCAACGCCCATACCGTAACTTCTTATTTCGTCTCCAAGAATCCGACGACCCCCCCCAACAGTTGGGACGTTTACCAGTACATCGACGGCAATTCCTTAGGCGGGCCAACCGCGCTTGAATTTAGCGCCACCGGCTCGCTCCTCAGCGTCGACGGCACGCCCGGCAACACGACAGCTACCTACGGACCGTACGCCATCCCCGGCGCCGACGACCTGAACATAGTTTACGACTTTGCAGGCTCCACCCAATACAACAGCGATTTTAGCGTCGACAGCTTAAGCCAGGACGGCTATTCGGCCGGGATCTTTACGGGGCTGACGATAGACGAGCAAGGCAATCTATGGGCTTCGTTCAGCAACGGCAGCCCACAAAAGCTGGGTCAAATCGCCCTGGCGAGGTTTGCCAACGAGCAAGGCCTAACCAAATTGGGCGATACGTTGTGGGCAGAAAGCTTTGCCTCGGGCGAGCGCCTGTTAAACCCTCCCGGCATCGGTGGAAGCGGATCCATCCAATCCGGCGCGCTAGAGACCTCCAACGTCGATTTGTCCAAGGAGCTGGTACATCTCATCGTCGCCCAGCAGGCCTATCAAGCCAACGCCGAGACCATCTCGACCGAAAACCAGGTGATCCAGTCGCTGCTCAACATCCGTTAGGAGCTAAACCATGGACCGTAGCCTGTTCGTCAGCATGAGCGGGGCCAAGGAAACGCTTCAGGCGCAAACCGCTGTTAGCAGCAACTTGGCTAACCTCAATACCACGGGATTTAAGGCCGATCTCGAACAGTTCCGCAGCATGCCGGTCTTCGGTCCCGGTCACCCGACGCGGGTCTACGCGATGCACGAGCGCCCGGCGACCGACTTCGATCCCGGGCCGATCCAGACCACCGGGCGCGAACTCGACATCGCCATCCAAGGCGAAGGCTGGCTTGCGGTGCAGGCGCCAGATGGTTCCGAAGCCTATACCCGGCGCGGCGACCTTAAGCTTTCCCCCGAGGGTTTGCTGCTCACCGGAGACGATTTGCCGGTGCTAGGGGAAAACGGACCGATCGCGATTCCTCCGGCGCAGAAAGTCGAAATCGCCCCCGACGGCACGATCAGCATCCTGCCCTTAGGGGAAAAACCGGCGGTTTCCGTGGTGGTTGACCGCCTCAAACTGGTCCGCCCGCCTGTTACGCAATTGGTAAAAGGCCTAGACGGCCTGATCCGACTCAAAGACGGCGCCACGGCGCCGGCCGATGCCGGCGTGACTTTGGTGTCCGGCGCCTTGGAGGGCAGCAACGTCAATCCAGTCGCTGCCTTGGTCGAGATGATCGAGCTTGCACGCCGGTACGAGCTGCAGGTCCGGATGATGAAGACCGCAGAAGACAACGCCGATGCCAGCGCACGGCTATTACGCATGGGAGGATAAGCGATGACCGACCGCGCCCTTTGGGTGGCCAAAACCGGCCTAGACGCCCAACAAACCCGCATGGCGGTGATTTCCAACAATCTGGCCAACGTCAACACCACCGGTTTCAAAAAAGGCCGGGCGGTATTCGAGGACCTTCTGTATCAAAACGTGCGCCAAGTGGGCGCGCAATCGAGCCAAACCACGCAGCTGCCTTCGGGGCTCCAACTCGGCACCGGCGTCAAGATCGTCGCCACCGAAAAGCTTCACACCCAGGGCAACATCGTCGAGACCGGCAACGCCCTGGACGTGGCCATCAACGGCCGTGGGTTCTTCCAGGTCCTGCTGCCCGACGGCAGCCTCGCCTACACCCGCGACGGTTCGTTTAAGCTGAACTCCGAAGGGCAACTGGTCACCGCCGGCGGCTACTTCTTGGAGCCGGCGATCACGATCCCGCAAGGCGCCACCAGCATCACCATCGGCAAGGACGGGATCGTCTCGGTCACGGTGGGGGGAGACGCTGCCCCGCAGCAGGTGGGACAAATCCAACTTGCCAACTTTCTCAACCCGGCGGGGCTAGAACCCATCGGCGAGAACCTGTTCCGCGAATCGGTCGCCAGCGGTCCGCCGACGGTAGGCAATCCAGGCGAAGAAGATCGCGGCGCCCTGGTTCAGAACGCGCTCGAAACCTCCAACGTCAACGTGGTGGAGGAAATGGTCAACATGATCGAGACCCAAAGAGCTTATGAACTCAATTCCAAAGCGATTGAAACGACCGATCAAATGCTGGCGTTCGTCACCAACCATCTGTAACGCCATGCGCCTTTGCATTGCGGGGCTCTGTTTTGGGCTTGCAGGCTGCGCCGCCCTGCCCGAACCTATGCCGCGTCACAATCCGGCGTTCTCCCCAGCACCCCCGCCGTACGCGGCGCGCGCCTTGCAGCCCACCGGCAGCATTTACCAGGCCAACACTTCCCTGCGCTTGTTTGAAAACCTCACCGCCCGGCGCGTGGGCGACATCCTGACCATCCGCCTGGTGGAAGCCACCGACGCCTCCAAAGACGCCGACCTTAAGGTAGCCAAAAACAATAAAATCGGCGCTTCCGCGCCGATCCTGTTCGGAGCCGCCAAACCGCTAGGCATCGACTTTAAGACCGACCTGAGCAGCACCAAAGACTACTCTGGCAAAGGCCAGACCAGTCAAAGCAACAAGCTCAAAGGCACCATCACCGTCACCGTGGTCGAGGTCCTGCCCAACGGCAATCTCCGGGTTCAGGGAGAAAAGCGCCTGACCATCAACGACGGGCACGAATACGTGCGTCTCTCCGGCATCGTGCGGCCGGTGGACATCGACGACAGCAACTCGGTGCCGTCGACCCAAGTCGCCGACGCCACCGTCATGTACACCGGCGAAGGCGCGATGGCCGACGTCAAGCAAGTCGGGTGGCTGACGCGCTTCTTCAACAGCCTTTTGTTCCCGTTCTAAAGGAGCCAAGGCGATGGATAGGAAATTTTGGCTGGGGATCGCGCTTTTGGGTTTGAGCCTCGCCGCTCAGGCGGAACGCATCAAAGACCTGGCGACAGTCGCCGGGGTGCGCGACAATCAACTGATCGGTTACGGCCTCGTGGTGGGCCTTAACGGCACCGGCGACAATCCGACCAGCGCCCGGTTTACCGGCCAGACCTTGCGCAACTTCTTGGCCAACTTAGGGGTAACCTTGCCTCCTGGGATCAACCTGCGGACCAAAAACGTCGCCGCGGTCTCGGTGCACGCGACCTTGCCGCCGTTTGCCAAACCCGGCCAGACTATCGACGTGACCGTCTCCTCGCTGGGCGACGCCAAAAGCCTGCGCGGCGGCTCGCTGCTGATGACCCCGCTCAAGGGCGCCGACGGTCAGGTGTACGCCATCGCCCAAGGGGAACTGCTGGTGGGGGGCTTGAGCGCCGAAGGCCGGGACGGCTCCAAGATCACCGTCAACGTCCCCAGCGTCGGGCGGATTCCGAACGGCGCCACGGTGGAACAGGCCGTCCCTACCCCGTTCCCCGAGGCCAAATACCTTACCTTGAACCTGCATCAGCCCGACTTCACCACCGCGGAGCGAATCGCCGCCGCGATCAATAAAACCTTCGGCCCGGGCACCGCCAAACCCCTAGACAGCGCCTCGGTCCAGGTGGCTGCGCCGGAAGACCCGGCCCAGAAAGTAAGCTTTTTCTCTTTGATCGAAAACCTGAGCGTCGAACCTGGGGAAGCGGCGGCCAAGGTGATCGTCAACTCGCGCACCGGCACCGTGGTCATCAGCCGCAACGTGCGGGTCTTGCCGGCGGCGGTCTCGCACGGCAACCTGGTAGTCACCATCCGCGAACACCCGGAAGTCAGCCAACCCCAACCCTTCGCCCAGGGGACCACCCAGGTGGTGCCGCGCTCGGAGGTCAAGATCGAGGAAGAAGGCAAGCGCATGTTCGTATTCGACCCCGGCGTGACTTTGGACGAACTGGTGCGGGCGGTAAATCAGGTGGGCGCGGCCCCTTCGGACCTGGTGGCGATCCTGGAGGCTTTAAAAAGCGCCGGCGCCCTGCAGGCGGAACTGATCGTGATCTAAAGCGATGCGCGCGACTGCCGATATTTATACCGAGTTCTCCGGATTGGGCGAGCTAAAACGGCTCGCCCAGCAGGATCAAGGCGCCGCGCTCAAAGAAGCGGCCAAACAATTTGAAGCGGTGTTCGTACAGATGCTGCTCAAACAAATGCGCGAAGCCAGTCCAGGCGATCCGATCTTCGCCAGCGATCAGACCCAGTTTTATCGGGAGCTGCACGACCGCCAACTGGCGCTGCACCTGGCCGAACACGGAGGATTGGGCTTGGCCGCGTGGTTTTCCGGGCAACTGCAAGGATCCCCACCCAAACCCACCTCGGCGCAAGACGGCAAGGCGGTTATCGTTCCCTCAAGGCCAGACTGCCCCTCGACCCCTCCCGCGGCAGCGGCGTCAAACCCTGGGAAAAAAACACCAGAACGATTCGAATCCGCCGAGGATTTCGTCCGCTCCCTGTGGCCGGAGGCGCAGGCCGCCGCGGCGGCAATCGGCCTTGACCCTAAGCTGCTTTTAGCCCAGGCCGCTTTGGAAACCGGCTGGGGCAAAAGGATCATCCACCACCCCGACGGCCGCAGCAGCTACAACCTGTTCAACATCAAAGCCGACCCTTCTTGGCCGGGGGAGGCGATTCAGGTCAACACCTTAGAGTATCAGGAGGGAGTCGCGGTAAAAAAACGCGCGGCGTTCCGCGCCTATGAAAATTACCGCCAGAGCTTTGCCGACTATCTCAAGCTGATCCAAAGCCCGCGCTATACCGAGGCGCTCAAACACGCTGTTGACCCCGATCGCTACCTAAACGCCTTGGCCCAGGCCGGCTACGCCACCGACCCGAACTACGCCGCCAAGGTGCTGGCGATTTATCAACACGAAACCCTAGCGGCCTTGTAAGCCTTGCGCAGGAGATCGACCATGACCAGCCCCATTCTGAGTATCGCCTCTTCCGCCTTGCAGGTCACCCAACAGGCGCTCGATACGACCTCCCATAACATCGCCAACGTCAACACCCAAGGCTATAGCCGCCAGCGGGTGGAGGCAGTCGCGCGCGAACCCCAGTTCATCGGGGCGGGATTCCTCGGCACCGGGGTCCAAACCGCGACGATCCAACGCCTTTACGATCGCTTTCTAGAAGCGCAGCTGCAGGCTTCGAGCGCGAACCTTGCCGAAGTCGATCAGTACCTGCGCCTTGGCGCGCAGATCGACAACCTGATCGCCGACCCGGACGCAGGACTTCCTTCGGCGCTGGCCAACTTCTTCAACGCCGTCCACGACGTGGCAAGCGACCCGACCTCGATCCCGGCGCGCCAAACCCTGCTCAGCGAGGCGCAAACCCTCACCGGCCGCTTCCACAGCCTAGACGCGCGGCTCAAAGCGATCCACCGGCAGGTCTTCAACGATCTGGATACCACCGCCCAGACCGTCACCGCCCTAGCCAAACAGGTCGCCGATCTCAACCGGCGGATTATCGCCCAATCCGGCTCGGCTCCGCCCAACGACCTGCTGGATCAGCGCGATGCCCTAATCCAGCAGCTCGCAGAAAAGGTCCGCGTGAGCCAGGTGGTTCAGAAAAACGGCGCAGTCAGCTTGTTTATCGGCAACGGCCAGGCGCTGGTGCAAGACGTGCAAGCATTCGAGTTGCGCGTGCAGCCCAACGCTTTAAACCCCGAGCAACCGGAAGTGCTGCTGGTCACCCCGGCCACCACCGTGACCGTCACCAAGCAGATCCAAGGCGGAGAGATGGGCGGCAGCCTAAGGTTTATCGGCGAAGTGCTTGAACCCACCCGCGCCAAACTCGGCCGCATCGCCGCCGGGCTCGCTTTAGAATTCAACGCCTTGCACCGAACCGGCTTCGACCTGGACGGCGGCACCGGCAAAGATTTCTTCACCCCTTTAACCATTCCCGTCGCGCAAACCGGCAGCGGCACGATCTCGGTCGCCTACGCCAACGCCGCCGACCTCAAGCCCAGCGATTATCTCCTGGAATACGACGGCAGCACCTACACCCTCACCCGCCTGAGCGACAAGACCCAAACCACGCTCACTGGCTTTCCGGCCACCGTCGACGGCCTGCAAATCGACTTCACCAGCCCTCCGACCGGGCCTTCGACCTTCCTGATCCGGCCCACCGCCGAAGCGGCTGCCAACCTTCAACCTGCGCTCACCGACCCGCGCGACATCCAAGCCGCTCTGGTCGATACCAGCGGTGGGGCCATCGGCGACAACGGCGTGGCCCTGGGCTTGGCCGCCCTAGAAGCGAGCAAGATCCTGCTCGGCGGCCGCGCCACCTTGCAAGACGCCTACCAGCAGATGGCCGCGGAGGTAGGTACCTTGATCCGCTCGGCGCGCATCGCTCAAGGAGCCCAAGACGCCTTAAAGCAGCAGGCAATCCAGGCGCGCGAGCAAATTTCTGGCGTCAACCTCGACGAGGAGGCCGCCAACCTGCTCAAATTCCAGCAAGCCTACCAGGCTGCCGCCCACGTGGTCAGCGTCGCCCAACAGACTTTCGACACCTTGATCAGCGCAATCCGGAGGTAAGCCATGCGTTTGTCCACCGTATGGATGCAGCAGGCCGGCGTCCACGCCATCACCCGACAACAGACCAAGCTCAGCCAGACCCAACTCCAACTGGCCAGCGGCAAACGCGCCTTGACCCCCGCCGACGATCCCATCGCCTCCTCCAGGGCTTTAGGTCTTCAGGAGGAAATCCGTAAGTACCAGCAATATCAGGATAACATCGCCGCCGCCACCAACCGCCTGGCGCTGGAAGAAGCGACCTTGGCGTCGATCACGGAGATCGCGCAGCGCGTGCGGGAATTGGCCGTCCAGGCCGGCAACCAAGCCACCTTACGCCCCGAAGACAGGCGTTATCTGGCGCAAGAAGTCCGACAGGCTTTGGGCGAGCTCGTCGGCTTGGCAAACAGCAAAAACGGCGGCGGCGAGTATCTGTTCGCCGGCAGCCGATCCTACACCCAACCTTACCCCAGCGAACTGAGCACTCCCCCAGGATACTACGTCTATGCCGGCGATACGAACCAACGCCTGCTGCAGATCGGCCCGACCCGGCGCATCGCCGACGGCGACCCGGGCAGCCGCGTCTTCGAGGAGATCGTCACCGCCACCGCTACGCCCGCCGAAATCGTCCAAGGCTCGCTCACCCCGCCGGTCGCCGAGGTGCAAAAAATCAAGGCGCCGGCTTTGGCGGCAGGTTCGGTGTTTGAATTAACGATCGGCAACCTCACTCTACGCGCCGGCCCCCTAGACAGCGACCCGACGCTTGCCGAACTGGTCAGCGCCTTGCAAGCCGACCCCAATTACGCCAGCGCCCCCTTTACCCTGGCCGAAGGCACCGGCGCCGATGCCGGCAAACTGGTCTTGACCTGGACGGCCCCGGGCGATGTGGCAGAGCAGGCGACCTTAAGCAAGAAGGACAACCTGTTCAGCTTGGTCGATCAGTTTGCTCGAGCTTTGGAGGGGACCTTGCCCGAAGAAGTAATCGGCAACTCGCTATTCGCTTTAGACAACGCTTTGGAGCGCCTGAGCACGGTCCGCGCCGACCTCGGCGCGCGCCTGAACGCCGCCACAGAACAGCGCCAAGTCAACGAGCAGTTCGTCCTAGAGATGCAATCGACCCTGTCCCAGGTTCAAGACCTAGACTACGCCGAGGCGATCGGTCGCTTTAACTTGGAGCAGGTCGCCCTCCAAGCGGCGCAGCAAGCGTTCGTCAAGGTCCAGGGACTGTCGCTGTTCAACTTCCTGCGCTAGCGCACCTCGACCCGATCGCCCACGCGCAGCGCGCCTTGGTCTTGATGGATGAGGTTCTGACCGAAGTAGATTTTCTGATCGCGCTTGCGGTAAGTCGCAAGGGTAGCGAGCGGCTCCTTGCCAGAAAATTTCCCGGTTTCGGGATCGACGGTGGTGATGGCGCAGCGCGAACACGGCTTGACCACCCGCATCCGCTTCCCGCCGATGGCGATCTCGCGCCAGCCGTCTTCGGCGTAAGGCAACGCGCCCTCGACCACGAGGTTAGGACGAAAACAGCGCACCGTCACCGGCCGCGCCAGCCGCCGGTTGAGGTCGTCGAGCGAGCTTTGGCTGAGTAAAAGCAGCGGAAACCCGTCGGTAAACGCGGTGCGCTCTCCTGCCCGCGCGTAGCGGGTGTCTACCTGGCGCTCGCCGTCGTCAGGGAACCACACCAGGCGGCAAGGTGCGCCGATCGCCCGACTCAACCAGGCATCGGCCTCGGCGCCTACGGGGATTGCCGCCACCGCGTCTTGCCATACCGTCACGAGCTGCCTAGGCCGCGTGGGATCGGCGGCCGGCACCTCAAGCTCGCCCAGCTCGGGATGGCGCAGCCGTAGGCTTCCGCACGCATCGATCCGGGGCTGGATCTTGGCCATCTGCGGAAACTCGCGCTGGGTCATGAACCTTCCCTCCGGAGTCACCACCATCCAACGCCGGTCCAAGCGCAAGCCAAACGCGTCCAGCTCCCACGCCTGAACCTGGATCCCGCCCAGCGACTTGACCGGATAAAGATAAATTTGGCTCAAAACCAAGCTCACGGCCAAACGATCCCCCCCGCGGTCAAACGCTTAGGGTCGAGCAAGCGCTCGAGCTCGGCGCGGTCGAGTCCGGTCTCCTCCGCCGCCACCTCGATGATCGCGCGCCCCTCGCGGTAGGCGCGCTTGGCGATCTCGGCCGCCTTCAGATAGCCCACGACCGGGTTGAGGGCAGTCACTAAAACCGGATTTCGAGCTAAGGGGGCGGCCAAGTTTTCGCGCTTGACCTTGAACCCCAAGATCGCCTTGTCGGCGAGCAGCTGTGCGCCGTTGGCCAGAAGTTCTATGCTCTGGAGCAGGTTGTAGGCGATTACCGGCAGCATCACGTTGAGCTGGAAGTTGCCGGATTGGCCCGCCACCGCGACCACCAAATCGTTGCCGAACACCTGAGCGCAAACTTGGCACACCGCCTCCGGGATCACCGGGTTGACCTTGCCCGGCATGATCGAGCTTCCCGGCTGCAAGGCGGGAAGCTCGATCTCAGCCAAGCCCGCTAAAGGCCCAGAGTTCATCCACCTGAGGTCGTTGGCGATCTTCATCAGGCTGCAGGCCAGCGCTTTGAGCTGGCCGGAAAGCTCCACCGCCACATCCTGAGAGCTCAAAGCGGCAAAAAAATTGCGGCTGGGTTCAAACGGCAGCCCAGTGACCACCGCCAGCCTCGCGGCAAAGCGGCGGGAAAATTCCGGATGGGCGTTGATCCCCGTACCCACCGCCGTCCCGCCTTGGGCGATCCGGTACAACCTGGGCAGACTCGCCTTAAGCCGCTCGAGCCCGGCCTGGATCTGGGCCGCCCAGCCGGAAAGCTCTTGGCCTAAGGTCAACGGCATCGCGTCCATCAGGTGGGTGCGGCCGGTCTTGACCACATCTTGTAACTCCCGCGCGCGCTGTTCGATGACCTCGAGCAGATGCTTAAGCGCCGGCTGCAAGCGCCTGTGAACCTCGAGCGCGGCGCTTAAATGGATGGCGGTCGGGATGGTGTCGTTGCTGCTTTGGCTCATGTTGACGTGGTCGTTGGGATGGACCTTTTTGCTACAGCGGCGGGCCGCAAGATGCGCGATCACCTCGTTCGCGTTCATATTGCTGCTGGTGCCCGAGCCGGTCTGGAACACGTCCACCGGAAACTGATCGAGGTAGTTTCCGGCCAAAATCTCGTCGGCCGCCTGGACGATGGCGGCGGCGATCGCCTCATCCAACAGCCCCAGGTCGCGGTTGACCTCGGCGGCGGTGCGTTTGAGCAAAACCAGCGCCTGAATGAAACTCGGCGGCATCCGTAAACCGCTGATGGTGAAATTCTCCACCGCCCGCTGCGTCTGGGCACCGTACAAGGCCTCGGCCGGCACCTTGACCTCGCCCATGCTGTCTTGTTCGATGCGGAAACTCTCAGTCATCGCTCCCCTCCAAGATTACCCAACTCGCGCTGCCTGAGCGCCTCGTACAACAACACGCCGGCAGCCACCGCCAAGTTCAGGCTTGCCACCGTACCGCGCATCGGCAGCCTCACCAAAACATCGCACGCCTCCCGGGTCAGCCGCCGCAAACCCTTACCTTCCCCCCCTAAGACCAGGGCCAAAGGCCCTTTCAGATCGGCCGCGAACGCGAGCCGGTCCCCGTCGCTCGCCGCGCCGACGATCCATAAGCCGGCCTCTTTGAGCCGCCTGAGCGTGCGCGCCAAGTTGGTGACGCGGTAGAGCGGCATCGTCTCGGCCGCGCCGCTGGCCACCTTGCACACCGTTGGGGTCAGGCCACAGCTTTGGTCTTTGGGCACGATCACCCCGCTTGCGCCTACGGCGTCGCAGGTTCTAAGGCACGCTCCCAGATTGTGCGGGTCTTGCGCCTGGTCCAGCACCAAAAACCACAAGCTTTTCGCGTCTTTTGTCAGAACCGCTTCCAAATCCTCCTCATCCTGCTCGTCCGGCAATACCACCTCGAGCACCACCCCCTGATGGTGGGCGCTGCCAGCGAGTCGGTCGAGGCGCGCGCGCTCGACGGCCTCGGCAGGAATGCCTAATCCTTCAAGCCGTTCGCGCAGCGCCTGAAACTTAAAATCGCGCCGCTTACGGTCTAGCCACGCCCGCACCACCCGTTCGGGGCCATTGGCAAGCACGGCCAAAACCGCGTGAAGGCCAAACAGACGCTGCCTCATGCGGCTTTCTTGCGTCGCCGGCGCGGATTGCGTTTGGCACGCGCCGAAGAGGTAGGCGCGATCAGCTCCAGATCGATTTTGCGCTCGTCCAGATCCACCCGCGCCACCTTGACCCGGACCAGGTCGCCGATCGCAAAGCGGACCGAGCTGCGTTCCCCGATCAGACAGTGCCGGATAGGATCGAAGTGATAGAAATCCTGCCCCAGGCTGGAGACATGGACCAAGCCCTCGACGAACACGTCTTTCAACTCGACGAAAAAGCCAAACGAGGTCACCGCCGAGATCACGCCTTCAAACACCTCGCCTACCTTGTCCTGCATGTACTCGCATTTGAGCCAGGCGATCACGTCCCAATTGGCCTCGTCGGCGCGCCGCTCGGTCATGGAGCAGTGCTCGCCAATCGCCTTGAGGCTCGGTTCGGAATAGATAAATCCTTCCCCTCGGCCGCCTTGAAGAGCGTAGCGGATGGCACGATGCACGAGCAGATCCGGATAGCGCCGAATCGGCGAAGTGAAATGGGTATAAGCTTCCAGCGCCAAACCGAAATGGGGTTTTTTCTCGGGGCTGTAAACCGCCTGCGGCAGGGTGCGCATGATCAGGGTCTGGATCAGGTGGGCATCCACGCGGCCTTGGGCTTGCTTTAACACCGCGAGGAAGTCCTTGGGCTCGGGTTTTTCTCCGCCGGGAAGCGTCAACCCCAATTCCGCCAAAGACCTTCGCACCTCGGCCACCTTCTCCGGATCAGGGCCTTCGTGAATCCGGCGCAGGTAAGGGATTTTGCGGCGATCGAGAAAGCGGGCGGCGGCGGCGTTGGCGGCGATCATGCATTCCTCGATTAGCCGATGGGCATCGTTGCGCACTACGCGCTCGATGCGTTCGATCTTGCGCCCCGGACCGAAAACGATCTTGTACTCGTCGGTGTCGAAATCCATCGCCCCGCGCCGCTCGCGCTCCTGGCGCAAGGCCCTGAAGACCGCGTACAGATCTTCCAAATGCGGCACCAGGTCGCGATACTTGGCGCGCAAGGCCGGATCCCGATCGACCAGGATCGCCGCCACCTCGGTGTAGGTCAGGCGGGCCGCCGAACGCATCACCCCCTCGTAGAACTTAGAACGGATCACCTGGCCTTGGCGATCGACTTGCATCTCGCACACCAGCACCAGGCGGTCGACCTGCGGATTGAGGGAGCACAGGCCGCAGGACAAAGCCTCCGGCAGCATTGGGATCACTCGCTGCGGGAAGTACACCGAATTGCCGCGTTTTAGAGCCTCCTGGTCCAGCGCGCTATCTAGCTGCACATAATGGGAGACGTCGGCGATCGCCACCCACAGGCGCCAGCCTTTGGCGGTCTTTTGGCAGTAGACGGCGTCGTCGAAGTCGCGCGCGTCCTCGCCATCGATAGTCACCAACGGCCGCCGGCGCAGGTCGACTCGCCCCGCCTTGGCGGCCTCCGGGACCTCCTGAGCGAACCGTGCGGCCTCCGCCAACACCTCCGGGGGCCATTGCGCGGGGATGCCGAAGGCGCGGATCGCCACTTCGATTTCCATTCCCGGCGCCATGTGTTCGCCCAGCACTTCGACGATGCGGCCGATGGGCCGAACGCGCAAAGTCGGTTGCTGGACGATCTCGGCGACCACGATCTGGCCTGGGCGGGCGCCGTTTAGGTATTCTTCCGGGATCAGGACGTCGTGGGTGATGCGCTTGTTGTCCGGGACGACGTAGGCGATGCCGCGCTCCCGAAACAAGCGCCCAACCACTCGGTCGCAACTCCGTTCTAAAATTTCGACGATGCTTCCCTCACGCCGCCCGCGGCGGTCGACGCCGGTGACGCAGGCCACCACTCGGTCGCCGTGAAACACCTGGCGCATCTGGCGAGGCGAGAGGAACAAATCTTCCCCGCCTTCGTCCGGCTTAAGAAAGCCGAAGCCGTCGGGGTGGGCGATCACCCGCCCGGAAATCAAATCCTGGCGGTTGATCAAACAATAACGGTCGCGGCGGTTGCGCAGCAGTTGGCCATCGCGCTCCATCGCGTTCAGGCGCCGCTGCAGCGCTTCCAAATCGACGGCCTCATGCAAGCCTAAACTGCCGGCGATCTCCTCGAACGCAAGCGGAATGGCCTTTTCTTTGAGCAGGGCGAGAATCGCCTCGCGGCTGGGGATGGGGCGGGCGTATTTTTTGGCTTCGCGCTCGGCATACGGGTCGGAAAAACGCACGCTCGGCTCTTCCGGGCGTTTTCTCGTCAAGGAGCGGGCGCGGTTTTGCTTTGATTTGGCGAAGCCAGCAGAGGAATTTTTTGCCATAGAGAGCGAATTAAAGCGGCTTATCGAGCCAACGTTGACATGGTAACACGCAGAAGCTATATTTTCCTTTCCTTTGCCGAGGTGGCGGAACTGGTAGACGCGCTAGATTCAGGTTCTAGTGGGGGAAACCCCGTGGAGGTTCAAGTCCTCTCCTCGGCACCACGCCTAGTCGAAGGGATGCTCCAAAACGATGGTCTGCTGCCTGTCGGGGCCAGTGGATAAGATCGCGACCTTCACTCCCAGCAGTTCTTCTATCCGCTCAACGTAGGCGCGCGCGTTGGCAGGCAGATCCTCCAGCCGCGTAACCCCTGCCGTGCTTTCCCGCCAGCCCGGCAAAACCTCCAGCACCGGCTCGCAGCGGGCGTAATCTTCGGCGTTCAAGGGCGCCTGCTCCAAAATTTGGCCGTTGAGCTTATAGGCCACGCCGAGGGCGACCTTTTCCAGCCCGTCGAGCACGTCCAATTTGGTCAGGCAAATCCCCGACAAGCTGTTAAGGCGCGCGGACTTGCGCATCGCCACCGCATCGAACCAGCCGCAGCGGCGCGGCCTCCCCGTGGTGGCGCCAAACTCGTTGCCCCGCTCGGACAAGTGCCGGCCAACTCGGTCGTGAAGCTCGGTGGGAAAGGGGCCGTTGCCTACCCGGGTGGAATACGCCTTGGTGATCCCTAGCACATAATCGAAGCTGAGCGGTCCCAGGCCGCTGCCGCACGCAGCGCCGCCGGCGGTGGTGTTGGAAGAGGTCACAAACGGGTACGTGCCGTGATCGATATCGAGCAGCGCCCCTTGCGCCCCTTCGAACAGCAAGTCCTTCCCCTGCCGCTGAAGCTCGCTCAGCCGCGCTCCCACGTCGAGGATCATGGGTTTGAGCTCTTCGCCCCAAGCCAAAAGCTCGTCTAGGGCCGCCTGATAATCTACGGCAGGGCGATGGTAATAACCGGTCAAAACGAAGTTGTGATAATCGAGCAGAGCGCGCAATTTGTCGGCAAGCCTCTCGGGATAAAACCAGTCCTCGGCGCGGATGCTGCGGCGCGCCACTTTGTCTTCGTACGCCGGTCCGATGCCGCGTCCGGTAGTGCCGATGGCGTTGTCTCCCAACCGCCCTTCGCGCGCCTGGTCCAAAGCCACGTGCACGGGCAAAAGCAACGGACAGGCGGCGCTGATCTTGAGCCGCCCGCGAATCTCGACGCCGGCTTCCTCCAACGACCGGATCTCCTCCAGCAGCGCCGGCGGCGAAAGGACCACCCCGTTGCCAATCAGGCATTCGACCTCAGCATGCAAAGCCCCCGAGGGAATCAGGTGCAGCACGGTCTTGCGCCCGCCGATGACCAGGGTGTGGCCGGCGTTGTGGCCGCCTTGAAAGCGCACCACCGCACCTGCTCGATCGGTCAGCCAATCGACGATTTTGCCCTTGCCCTCATCTCCCCACTGCGTACCGATAACGATGACGTTTTTGCCCATGGTTTTGCGTTTCAATCCACAATCGAGACGATTTCGAACCGGCGGCCGCGGCGCTCCAGCTTAAAGTCGCACCCCATCTGCCGCGCGTCCTCGTGAGCGCTCAAAGCCTGGATCACTTGCCAACCTTGCTGCCGCAGCTCCCGAACCGTCTCGGTAAGCTCGGGGTCTTCCCCGCAAGGCGCCCACAAACGCTTGCCTGAAAACTGCTCGACCGGCACGCCAAGCCGCAGAAGCAATTTCAAGTCGGCGCTAAATCCCACCGCTGGCCGCGCCCGCCCGAATACTTCGCCGATGGCGTCGTACCGCCCGCCGCGGGCGACTTCGCGTCCATAACCCGGCACCAGCGCCGCAAACACCAAACCCGTATGGTAGTGGTACCCGCGCAGCTCCGCCAAATCAAAGTGAACCGGCAAGCTCGGATAGAGGCGCCGGATCTTCTCGGCCACGTCTTCTAAGCTGTCCAGCGCCGCATTCACTTCATCCCCTGCATCGGTCAGGCGCGCGCGCGCTTGCGCCAACACTTCGCTCTCGCCGTTGAGCTCAAGCAACGCGCCAAAATGCGCCTTGGCCTGCGCCGAGCAATCGCATTGCGCTAGAAATTGCTCGAGATCCGGCCGCGACTTGCGCTGCAGGATAGCGAACAACTCGACTTCCGCTTCCGCATCCAGCCCAGCCTGACGCGCCAGCCCCCGGTAAATGCCCACATGGCCCAAATCCAGATGCACTCCGAGCACACCGGCTTGCGCCAAAACCTCAAGCATGAGCCGGATGACCTCCAAATCCGCCTCAACGCCGGCGTGGCCGTAAAGCTCGGCGCCAATCTGAATGGGACTTCTGGATTTGTCCAGCGGATCGGCATAAGTTCGCAGCACCGTGCCCACGTAACACAACCGAGTCGGCGCTTCGCGTTTGAGATTGTGGGCGTCGATCCGCGCCACTTGGGGCGTCAAATCGGCGCGTATTCCAAGCAGCCGGCCGCTCATAGGATCGGTCAGCTTGAAGGTGTGCAGCTCCAGGTCGTGGCCGGTTCCGGTCAGCAACGAGTCTAAATACTCGACCAGCGGCGGGAACACCAACTCATAGCCAAAGCCAAAGCAGATGTCGAGCAGGCGCCGCCGCAAGTCCTCCAGGCGCATGGCCTCGTTCGGCAACACTTCTTCAATGCCGTCCGGCAGCAGCCAACGGTCGGTCGGCAAGCCCTTCATCTTAGGGGCGTTCGCGCTTGAAGTAGCGGAAGAAGTCCGAATTCGGCTCCAGGATCAACAGGTTGCCGGATTCACCCAAGGTCTTCTCGTACGCGTTCAAGCTGCGGTAAAAGGCAAAGAATTCCTCGTTTTTGCCGTACGCCTTAGCGTAGATATCGGCCGCCAGAGCGTCCCCTTCGCCGCGTAGCTTCTCGGCATCCCTGCGCGCCTCGGCGAGGATCACCTCGCGCTGGCGGTCGGCATCGGCGCGAATCCGCTCCGCCGCCTCCATTCCCTGGGAACGGAACTCCCGTGCCACCCGCGCCCGCTCGGAACGCATCCGTTCGTACACGGAGGTGGAGACTTGCGGCGGCAAGTCGATGCGCTTGATCCGAATGTCGAGGATCTCAATCCCTAGCCGGGTCGCGATCGGCCGCGTCGTCTTCAGGAGCAATTGCCGGATCACCTCGCGGTCGGTGGAGATCAACTGGCGGATGGTGCGCTTGCCGAATTCGCTGCGCAGCTCGTCCTTGATGATCTGGTCCAGCCGAATGTTGGCCTGGCGCGGGTCTCCTGCGACCGTGATGTAGAACGTCTTGACGTCGGCAACGCGCCATTTGACGAACGAATCGACGATTACGTTCTTTTTTTCTGAGGTCAAAAAGCGCTCCGGCTTGGATTCCAAGGTCAAGATCCGGGCGTCGAACTTTTTGACCGTATTCCAGACCGGAATCGGAATCTTGAAATACAGCCCCGGCGTATAATCGTCGCGGACGATTTCGCCAAAGCGGAATTTGATCGCTTTTTCGGTCTCATGGACGGTGAAAACCGAAGCGTATCCTCCAATCAGCAGTAGGGCCAATAGGCCTAGGCCAAATTTAGCCGCTGTCGTCATCTTCCCCTCCCTTCGCGCCCACGCGCGGGTTGCCGCAAAAGCGGCTGTGCCGGTTGCCGCTGTAAAAGCTGCTGCGCTGCTGCCGCCCCTTCGGTGGCTCCAGGTGGCGAGCGGTCGGTCGCGGCGGAACCAAATCCTTGAATCCGATCCAGTGGCAGATAGAACAGGTGGTTGCCTCCCTGCACGTCCACGAGAACGGTTCCAGTCTTGCTTAGCACCGATTCCATGGTGTCCAGATACAAGCGAGTGCGCATCACCTCGGGGGCCTTTTCGTATTCGGTCAGAATCTGCGCAAAGCGGCTGGTATCCCCTTGGGCTTTGGCGATCGTTTTCTGTTTGTACCCTTGCGCTTCCTCCAGCACCCGAGCCGCTTGTCCGCGCGCCTTGGGGATGACCTCGTTGGCGTAGGCTTGGGCTTCGTTGATAAAGCGTTGCTCGTCCTCGCGCGCCTTGATGGCGTCTTCAAAAGCATCCTGGACTTCCTCGGGCGGCTGGGCATCCACCAGGTTGACGGTTTGAATGCTGATTCCCGAGCGATACGCGCTCATGATCTGCTGCGTCAACGCTTTTACCTGGGCGGCGATTTCACTGCGCCCTTCGGTTAAGACAAAATCCATGGTGCTGCGCCCTACCACCTCGCGCAAGGCGCTCTCGGCCACCTCGCGCAGGGTCTTTTCCGGATCGTTGATATTGAACAGAAAATCCCTGGCGTTATCGATCGTATATTGCACCGCCAAGTGCACGCTGACGATGTTCTCGTCTCCTGTCAACATCAAGGCTTCTTGCGGAACCGAACCGACGCCGCTGCGATACCCCAACTCCAAAAAGCGTTGCTGCTCCACATCGACGATGTCGACCTTTTCCACCGGAAACGGGATGTGCCAGTGCAGGCCCGGCAAGGTGGATTCAGTATAGCGTCCGAAGCGGGTCACCACTCCGCGGTTGCCCTCATCGACGATATAAAATCCGGTCAGCGTCCAAAGCACCAAGATCGCCGCGAGGATCAGCCAGGCGATCGTGGCCGGAGGCGGCGCTTCCCCCTCTTTGCCAAACCACCGGCCGAGCCAATTTTGAATCGAACGCACGATTTCTTCGAGTTCGGGAGGACCGCCCGGCTGTTCTTGTCCGCTCCAAGGATCCTTCTTGCCCCCACCCGGCTCATTCCAGGCCATGCTTTACGCTCCTAAATGGTTGTTCAACGTAACCTCAAACATTCCAGATTGCGCACGGACTATCTTAACCCAACCTCCCACACTTACCGCAAAGAATACGCGCCAACGCCCTCGAGTATATTCCGGTGCCTCGCCGGCAACTCCACTTCCATATTCCATCCACCGTCGCCTGCGACTTCATCTTGCAAAACCCGCCCCAGAGCGAACAAGCGGGCGCGAAGCCCTGCCTCGCGCGGCGGCAAATGCAGCTTGGCGCGCACCACCTCAGCCGCTAAAGTTTCGGCCAGCGCCGCAAGCAGCAGGTCAAGCCCCGCGCGGGTCTTTGCCGACAGCCAAACCCGGCGCGGTCGGCCATCCGAGTCGCGCTCTAGGCGCGGGGCCAAACCCAAGCGATCGATCTTGTTATACACTTCGAGCACGCGCCCGCGCTCGACGCCTAATTCGCCTAAAACGGCGTAAACCGCCTCGATTTGGGCCAGACGTTGGTCAGCGCTGGCGTCGATCACGTGCAGCACGACCTCCGCCTCGCACGTCTCCTGCAAGGTGGAGCGGAACGCGGCGATCAGTTCGTGGGGCAGGTGGCGAATGAATCCCACCGTGTCTGCTAGGATAACTTGGCTGCCGGCCAGCTCGAGCCGGCGCAAAGTAGAATCCAGGGTGGCAAACAGCTGATCCGCTGCGTACACCTGCGCGTTGGTCAAGGCGTTAAACAAGGTGGACTTGCCAGCGTTGGTATAACCTACCAAGGCCACCGTAGGAAGCTCGACTTTCTTGCGCGCCCTGCGGCTTTGCCGGCGTTGCTTTTCCACCCTGCGAAGGCGTTGTTCGATCTGGCGAATGCGCTGGGCGATCAGCCGGCGGTCGGTCTCGAGCTGGGTCTCGCCCGGCCCGCGCAGGCCGATCCCCCCTTTCTGGCGTTCCAGATGGGTCCAACCCCGCACCAGGCGCGTGGCCATGCGGCGCAGCTGAGCCAACTCCACTTGCAGCTTGCCTTCATACGATCGGGCCCGCTGGGCAAAAATGTCCAAGATCAGGCCGATGCGGTCCACCACCCGCACGCCTAAAGCTTGCTCTAAGTTCCGCTCTTGACTCGGCGATAGAGCGTGGTTGAACAGGACCAAATCGGCCTGATGGGCGGCAACCGCCTGCCGCACCTCCTCCACCTTGCCCTTGCCGATGAAGAACTTGGGATCGGGTTCCTGCCGGCTGCCTTGCACCACCGCAACCGGCTGCGCTCCCGCAGACTGGGTGAGCGCCGCAAGTTCGGCCACATCCTCAGCGTCGAAGAGCGTGGCGATATGGACCAATACCGCGCGCGCTTCGCCAGCGGGACGAGGAATCAATGGCATCCGAGCGAGAAATTGCCTACCGCAACTACTACTCTTCGGCTTTGTCGCCCTCTTCGGAGCTATGAGGAATCCGCACCGGCCGCGCCGGCACGATGGTAGAAACGGCGTGCTTGTAGATCATCTGATTGACCGAGTTTTTGAGCATGATCACGTATTGATCAAAGGATTCGATTTTACCCTGCAGCTTGATTCCATTGACCAGATAAATGGATACTGGGACGTGCTCCTTGCGCAAGGTGTTTAAGAAGGGATCTTGAAGATTCTGGCCCTTAGACATGCTAACTTCTCCTTATTCTTGTGCTCTCCGCCCCCACTCGGGGCAACCTCGAGGCAAGCCCAACAAATTCTACCAAAACTAACGGGTCGCCATTATCATAGACAAATCAGATAGACCCAAGTTTAACCCTTCCGCATTTGGAATCGCTGAGACCGAAAAGCTTCCTGAAATCAAAGGAAAAACCATGCAAATCCTACTCGCCAATCCTCGAGGTTTTTGCGCCGGCGTCGATCGGGCGATCGAGATCGTCGAGCGCGCCATCGATGCCTTCGGTGCGCCAGTGTACGTCCGTCACGAGGTCGTGCACAACCGGTACGTGGTCGAAAACCTGCGCCGCCGCGGAGCGGTTTTCATCGAAGATCTTAACGAAGTGCCCGAAGGCGCTACCCTCATCTTCAGCGCCCACGGGGTATCGAGAAAAATCCAGGAAGAAGCGCAAAGGCGCAGACTCAACGTATTCGACGCCACCTGCCCGCTGGTGACCAAAGTCCACATCGAAGTCCACAAGCTCGCCAAAGAAGGCCGGGAAATCGTCTTCATCGGCCACGCCGGCCACCCCGAGGTGGAGGGGACCATGGGTCAGTACCAAACCGACCAACCCACCGGCGGCATCTATCTGGTGGAAACCCCGGAGGATGTGGAAAAGCTGCAAGTCAACGACCCCGATCACTTGGCCTATGTCACCCAGACCACCTTGTCCATGGACGACACCCAAGTCATCGTCGAAGCTTTGAAGCGGCGCTTTCCCAACATCGTCGGCCCGAAGAAAGAAGATATCTGCTACGCCACCCAGAACCGCCAGGACGCCGTCAAGAAGCTCGCCCGCCAATGCGACGTCTTGCTGGTGGTAGGCTCTCCCAACAGCTCCAACTCCAATCGGCTGCGAGAGATCGCCGAGAAGATGGGCAAACCGGCTTATCTTCTCGACGATGCGGCGCAGCTACAGCGCCGCTGGGTCGAAGGCGCCCAAACCGTAGGCGTCACCGCCGGCGCTTCGGCCCCCGAAATCCTGGTCCAGCAAGTCGTAGCCAAACTACGCGAGTGGGGCGGGGAAATCGTCCAGGAAACCCCGGGGGTGGAGGAAAAGATCACTTTTTCCATTCCGCGCGAGTTGCAGCGGGCCGCGGCCGGTCAGCCCGGCCCTGTATGACCTTCCGCCCGATTTGGAACGGCTTGGGGCCAAACCGCGTTCCAGGTCTGCCCTTGCCATTTGCGCAGCCAGCGCATCCAATACGCGCGCGGCAAGTCCTGGCCGGTCACCAGATAGTACAAGGTGTATTCGTTATGCACCGTCGCTTCTAATAGGCGATGCGCTGCTTCGGTGCCGCATAGCACGATTCTATCGTTCCGGCGTAGGCGATAACTTTTGTCTGGCAAGTAAGTTACGCCGTCGTCGGAACGCACCAGCAATGGCACCGTAGGAAGCCATACGCGGCGGTCGCGCGGGTCGCGCAGAAGATCTCCAAGCGCCACCGCCGCGCCGGCCTCCAGCGCTGCCCACAACGCCGGCGCTTGGTTTTCGAGGACTTTCAAAGTCAACAAACGCGGCGGACGAGCACCCACCGCCCGCTGCAGGCGCTTGATGCAATCCGTGATCACCTCCGGCCGGGAAGCGTGGATCTCCAGCAGATGGACGAAAAGCCGCCGAAGCAGCGGCGTGGTGAGCATAAAGAAAATGCGCCGCGCGGTGATCAAGGAAGGTTGCATGATCATGTCGGCGTGGGCGGCATTAAAAGCCAATTCGTTCTGGTGCTGGTTCTGGCGCACGATCGTGAATACTTTAGGGTTTTGCGCGCGCGCGTTGATCAGGATGCTCAAGTTGCGGCCGTCGTCGTCGGTGGCCGCCACTATCCCGACCGCCCGTTTGATTCCCGCCGCCTTCAAGGTTTTGGCGGTGGCGCTGCCGCGGATGAAGACATCGACCGGTTCTTCGATTTCCCCTTCGGAGATGACCGCCACCGACAACCCGAACCCCGTCAGCACCTTATAGACTTCCCGCCCCATTCGGCCAAAACCGCAGACGATCCAATGCCCGCGGGGCAACGGCGTAACTTCCGCGTCCAACCGGAAGTTCTTAGCCCCCGCCAGCCAGCCGTTGAGCAGATACAGATAAGGGTTGCAGATCGCCGCCCCCAACTCTTCGGCGAAGGTCTTGAACGGATCTACAAAATAAGTGCGCGCGCCCAAAGTCGCCAGGGTTTCCTCGTGGACCTGGGAGCCCGACTTGACGATGATGCGGATTTTGGGGTTGAGCAGGCGGGCCACGGCGGCGATCTTAAGGTTCGCTTCTTCGTTGCGGGTCAGCGCCACCACTCCCTGGCAGCGAGGGGATTGCAGGCCGGCTTCCAACAAGTGCTGCGGCAAAGTGGCGTCACAACAAAGTCCAGGTACCGGCACGCTGTAGTCGCGCAGTCCCAGCGCCTTGATCCGAATTTCGTCCTTGTCCAAGACCACGGCCGAAAACCCGACGTTACTCAAGCCCCTCGCCAGCAGGCTGCCGGTGTCGCCAAACCCGCAGAGAATGAAGAAATCGCCGGGCAGCCGCCGCACCGCCGAGACAAACCGATTCTCCGCCAAAGCGCGCTGAAAATAAACGTTCTGCAGCAACCGGATGATCGAGCCAATCGCATACAGCCAGGCGACCACCGTGACGAACAGGCACACGCTCGCCCACAGTCTCTGCGCGTTGCTGAACTCTTGCGGCACCTCGCCGAAACCGGTGGTGGTGGCGGTGTACATGACAAAATAAAAAGCGTGGAACAAGCTCATGTGGCCCCCGTCCTTGGCGGGCATCAGCGCCATGCCCAAGATCGCCACCGCATAGACCAGGATCAGCACCAGCATCGGAGTGCGCATTTCCCTAAGGACCAGGAAGGTCACCGGATGAGTGCGGGGGAGATTGGGTTCGGGCATCAGCGGCGCAGCATCAAAGTTTCGGCCACCACCATGACCACCGAGACGACGTTCGCCACCAACGCGCCTCCGCTCAAAGAGACGATAGTGGCGGTCACGTCCGGGGTAAGCTCGCTCCCGGTCACATGCACCACGATAGTCCAATAAAGCGCCGCGGCGATCAGCTCCAAATCCGCCACCAGGCTGGTAGAAAGGAGAATCGCGCCGATTTGGGTGCGATCTCCCAGCTTGAGGACCGTCGCGATCAGATTGACGACGATGACCGCGAACAATTCATAAACGTTATGATAAACGGGGTTGTCGAACTCGCCGAGAAAAAAGCCAAAGTTCAAGGTCAACGCCAAAACGATAAAAAAGCCAAAGATGACTTTTTCTAGATTCATTATTCACCCTATCGCAAGATTCGATCGCGTAGCCCAATCCTGCGTTATTCTCTCGATTTGCCCTAGCGCCCTCAACTCGAACGCTCAAGTATGGATCAACCCTTAAGCAAAATGCGCCTGGACAAGTGGCTTTGGGCGGCGCGCTTTTTCAAGACCCGCGCCTTGGCCGCCGAGGCGATAAGCGGCGGCAAAGTGCACGTGGACGGGCAGCGGGTCAAGCCGAGCAAAGCCATCGGCGTCGGCAGCCGGATCGAGATCACCAAAGCCCCTTACACGTTTGAAGTCATCGTCACCGGCCTTAGCGATAAGCGCCGGCCGGCCAAAGAAGCCGCCCTGCTCTACGCCGAAACCCAAGAAAGCCTAGTCCGTCGCCAAGAAGAGGCCAAGCGCCGGCGCGCCGAGGCAATTTCTCCCCAGCCGGCGCGGCGCCCGGACAAAAAACAGCGCCGCCAGATCCATCGCTTCAAACGGGCCGAGTGATGGCGGTACCGTCGCAGGTTTTGCAGGAACGCGAGGTCTACACCGTAAGCCGCCTCAACCGCGAGGTGAAATGGCTGCTCTCAGACAGCTTCCCCAAGCTCTGGATCGAGGGGGAGATTTCCAACCTGGCGCGCCCGGCTTCCGGCCACTGGTATTTCACCCTTAAAGACGCCCAAGCCCAGGTGCGCTGCGCCATGTTCCGCCGGCACGGCGAGCGGCTGGACTTTACCCCGGCCAACGGCCTGCACGTCTTGGCCTTGGTGCAGGTTAGCCTGTACGAAGCGCGCGGCGAGTATCAATTGCTCGTGGAGACCATGGAAGAGTCCGGCGACGGCGCCCTGCGCCGGGCTTTTGAGGCGTTAAAGCAACGCCTCGCCCGCGAAGGCTTGTTTGCGGCAGAGCGCAAGCGCCCGCTGCCCAAGTGGCCCGAGCGGGTGGGGGTCATCACCTCCCCTACCGGCGCGGCGATCCGCGACGTCCTCACCGTGCTGAGGCGCCGCTTTCCAGCTCTGGAAGTCATCGTCTACCCCTGCCAAGTCCAAGGCGCGGCCGCCAAACACGAGATCGCGCGCGCCTTAAAGATCGCCAACCAGCGGGCGGAGTGCGACGTTCTGCTGCTCGTGCGCGGCGGCGGCAGCCTAGAGGACCTGTGGGCGTTCAACGAGGAAGAAGTCGCGCGCGCCATTTATGCCAGCCGGATTCCGGTCGTCACCGGCATCGGCCACGAGATCGACTTCACCATCGCCGATTTCGTCGCCGACCACCGCGCCCCCACCCCTTCGGCCGCGGTTCTGGCCGTCAGTCCGGACGGCGAAGACTTGCACCGCCAGGTGCAAGTTTTGACCAGGCGGCTGCAGCAAGCGGCCGAGCGCCAACTGCGCCAGAGCCGCCAGCAGCTTGCTTGGCTGACCGGCCGCCTGCGGTCAAACCATCCGGCACGACGCCTCGGCGATTGGATGCAGCGCCTCGACGAACTCACCCTGCGCGCCCAAAGAGCGCTGCTTGGTCAGCTCGCCCACCGCAGGCAGCAGCTTAAAACCCACCTGGCCCGCCTAGCGCGCCATCATCCCAAAACGCGCCTGGCCCAGCTGCAAAGCCGCGTTGAACAACTCGACCGGCGCCTTTTGGAATTGCAGGCGATGCGCCTTAAAACCGGTCGCCTGCGCCTGGCCGAGCTGAGCCGGGCGCTGGAGGCGGTCAACCCGCTGGCGACCCTGGCGCGGGGGTACGCCCTCGTCACCGATCTCGACACCGGCCGAATCCTAACTTCGGCCCGTGGGATCGCGCCGGGCGCCCGAGTTCAGGTCCGCCTGGCGCAAGGCAAATTGCTCTGTGAAGTCAAAGAAACGCTCAATGGCTAGGCTTTACTCGTCTTGGACGATGCCCAGCCCCGTTTGGCTGGCATAATAAGCGGCCAGGTCGCGAATCTGCGCCTCGGTCAAGCCCTGGACCATAGACTGCATGACGGGGTTTTGCCGCTTGCCGCTTTGATAATCCTGGATGGCTTTGACCAGATAGCTCTCGTACTGCCCGGCCAGGCGCGGGAAGTTGGGCGCTGGGGCGTTGCCGTCGGCGCCGTGGCAGGCAGCGCACTTCTCTGCAAGCGCCTTGCCTTTGGCGACGTCGCCGGTAACCGGCCCTTCTTGGCTCTTGCTCTCGAACTTGGCCAGGTAAGCGGCCAGATCGGCCATATCCTGATCGCTCAAGGACCCGGCGTTGCCCGCCATGCTGCCGTGGGTGCGCGTGCCTTCCTTGTAAGCTTGCAAGGCGGCAATTAGGTAAGGTTCGTACTGGCCGCCGATCTTAGGCACGTGATAACTCGGATAGGCGTTCGTATAACCTGGAATGCTATGGCAACCCCTGCAAGTGTAAAACTTGATCTTACCGGCTGCGGGATCTCCGCCCCCCCAGGCTTGTCCCATCAGCACCGCCCCCAATACGCTCGCCCACACTGCGTTGTTTTTCATTTGCAATTTCCTCCCCAACGGTTTCAAGCGGCGTTTATTTTACAACAGATCCTTGACCGCCTCCCGCTCCTCCACTAGCTCGCGTTCGTTCAAGGCCAGCCGCTGGCGGCAGAAATCGTCCAGTTCCAAACCCTGGACGATCCGATGCTGGCCGCCTGCCACCGTGACCGGGAAGGAATAGACTAGCCCTTGAGCGATGCCGTAACTGCCGTCGCTCAAAACCGCCATGCTCACCCAATCCTCGGGCGGAGTGCCAAATACCCAACTGCGCATGTGTTCGATGGCCGCATGGGCCGCTGAGGCGGCGCTGGATTTGCCCAACGACTCGATGATGGCCTCGCCGCGCCGTTGGACCTTGGGAATGAACTCCTTTTCGTACCAATCCCACGCCACCCGCTTAAGCGCCGGTTCGCCCTGGACCTGGGCGTGGATAAGGTCGGGGAATTGGGTGGCGGAATGGTTGCCCCAGATGGCGACCCGGCGGACGTCGGTCACCGGCACCCGGCACGCCTCGGCCAACAGGCTCATAGCCCGGTTGTGATCTAGGCGGGTCATGGCGGCAAAATTCGCAGGCGCCAGGCGCTTGGCCTGATGGATCGCGATGAGGGCGTTGGTGTTGACCGGATTGCCCACCACCAAAATCTTGGCCTCGGGCGCCGCCACCCGATCCAGGGCCTGCCCCTGCGTCTTGAAGATGCCGGCGTTGACCTGGAGCAAATCTTTGCGCGCCATCCCCGGACCTCGAGGTTGCGCGCCCACCAAAAACACAAGCTCGGCATCGGCGAACGCCACTTCCGGGTCGTGGGTAGCGACAACGCCCGCAAGGAGCGGAAAGGCGCAGTCCTGAAGCTCCAAGATCACCCCTTGCAAGGTCTTTGCCATCGGCTCGATTTCCAAAAGCTGGAGGATCACCGGCTGATCCGGCCCTAAAAGGTCGCCCGCGGCGATCCGAAACAGCAGAGAATAACTGATCCGACCGGCGGCGCCGGTGACGGCGACGCGTTTTGGCGTCATAGCAAAGCCTCCAGTGAATACGTCCGCTGCATTTTCTACCCCACGTCTTTTGCCAGATCGGTAAGAAACTCGTCCAGAACTTGTCGATCGACGTGCGGCATCACCACCGCGTGGGCGAACTCCCGCCCCTCGAGCCGCATCGTCGCCAGCGCGTATTTTCGCACAATCCAGGCAGAGGGCCGATAAAAATAAATCGTGTTGGAAACCTCATTGGCGCGCTTTGGGCAAAGCCTAGGAAAGCGGCTTTGCAGCTGCTCGAACAGATAATCGGCCTGTTCGAGCATCGCGCGCGCGTCCTGGGCCTGCCTGGCTTTTGCCTCTGGCGTCGTAAAAAAATAAAATTCGGCCGGCTTGACCGCATCGCGCGAGCAGGTGATGGTGCCGGGCACGTGGCCGATGTATTCGGGGTTGTGCACCTGGCCGTAAAACGCCAAAAATTCTTCGAAGTGGCTCTGGGTGGTCAAAAAAATCCCCGCCGGCGCGGGGAAGCCAAAAAACTTGTGGCAGGAGACCGCCAGCGAATCGTAGCGCTTTTGGCCGTTTGCCGAATGCAGCAACTCGGTGGCCCGTGAGGTATAAGGCAGATACCCCCCGAACAAGGCCGCGTCTAGGTGGAGATAGCTAGGAATCCTGGATTCTTGCAGGACTTCCTGGATCGTATCGATCGGGTCGATCCCGCCTTTGAAGGTCGTCCCTACCGTGGCCACCACTAGGGCCGGCCGGTCGGCGTTTGCGGCGAGCTTGCGCCTTAGGTCGTCCGGGTCCATGGCTGCATCTGGCAAGGCCTCCACCCACACCCCCTCCAGCCCCAACAGATCGCGCAGGACCTGAATCGAATAGTGGGCCTCCTTGGTGAAATAGCACTTGGGTGCAATGCCTGTGCGCCCTTTGAGCAAGGTCCGGCCCATATACATGCCGTGCATGTTGCTGTCGGTGCCGCTGTGGGACAAAAACCCCCACACGTCCCCCGGGGGAAAGCCGTACATTTTGCCAAAATGGGCGTTGAGCGCGCGCTCGAACTCGTGGGTGTTAAAGGCGATGGTGCTCGGCTTGTAGGGGCTTCCCGCGTTGTTGTAGGCGAATTCCCCAATCCCCGCCCGGCGCAGTTCCTCCCGCCAGGCGAAAAACTCTTGAGGAGGGGGGTTCATGTTGATCGGATAGCCCAAAAGCCGTTTTTTAAAACGCGCCTGCCTTGCCTTCCTCGCAAGCGCCAGATGACTGATTTTTCCCTCTTTTGCCGCCAGCAACTCGGGAAAATTCGCCGGCCGGCAGCCAGAAACCAAGGTCAAAACGCCAAAACCCCCGAAGGGAAAAGCACGGCGGGTGAGCATACAACTTCCCACAAAAAATTACCGCGTTCTAAACCAGAGTCTTGCTGCCGCAGCGAGGTGTACACAGGGCCATCCTTTTCTTACAGGGTCGTTTCTCCCAAATCACTGGTATAATTCATTTCTTGTTTACCTGTTGCATTATGCCCCGCTTTGCGATCCGTCAATCTACCCCGCCTGACTCCCTACTCTCATTAACCAAATTGCATTGCAAACATAGGTCAGTTGGGAAAAGATGTTCGACAAATTAAAACAAAAAGGCTTTCAGATTCTCACTCTACATCATGCTGAAGCGATACTTAAACACGACATGTCTAAAGGGGTAGCTGAGTTAGAGCAGGTCCTCCACAAACTTGAGATTCAAGCGGAAGAACTCGTCCGTAGCGGCGGCGGCGAAGGTGAGATGACGCAACGAATCCGCAAAGCTTTGACAAATTATGGTTGGGAAAAACATAACTTCCAAATCAAAAAAATCGTCGACGGCAAAGAAAAAGAATCCATCTCCCACGAGATCGACCACGTTAGATGGTTCGACACTGGTACGCTCGCGCTAGAGATTGAGTGGAACAACAAAGATCCATTCTTTGACAGAGATCTAGAAAATTTCAAGAGGCTACACGCCGATGGCGTCATATCCGTGGGGGCAATAATCACCCGAGGCGAGTCGCTGCAAAATTCGCTGCGAGATATTATCGCAGAATTTGCACGAAAAAACGGGATCCACGATGAGAGCGCTCTTCTTAACTACTACACGCCCACAGCTCGCCAACGCGAGCTTATCAAAAAAGCCGCAAAGGCCAAGCAATCGTTCCAAGAGGGTTGGGCACACGCTTTCGTGGCCGATAAGTTTGGCGAAGCGACAACCCATTGGCGCAAGCTTGAGGAACGGGTTCGCCGCGGTGTAGGCAGCCCCTGTCCACTTTTGTTGATTGGCATTCCAAGAACAGTCGTCGTAGTATAAAGACGAGGAGACAGCAATGACCATTAGGGCTTTCAAACCTGTACCGAACCCCTCAGAAGATTTATTAGCCAAGGTAACAGGTCAGTTCTCCACAATCCTTGCCGATCCGCCTTGGCAGTTTCAAAACCGAACCGGCAAGGTGGCTCCTGAGCACCGGAGGCTATTGCGCTATCCAACCATGGAGTTAAAAGAAATTATGGCGTTGCCGGTGTCGCGTTTGGCTGCAGCGCAATCGCATCTTTATCTGTGGGTGCCGAATGCCCTACTCGAAGAAGGGCTAAGAGTCATGGAAGCGTGGGGGTTTACCTACAAATCGAATCTTGTCTGGTACAAGATTCGTAAAGATGGTGGCCCGGATGGTCGAGGCGTAGGGTTTTATTTCCGCAACGTGACTGAATTAGTGCTCTTTGGAATCCGTGGTAATTTGCGCACCCTTCCTCCTGGGCGTAGGCAAGTGAATCTATTCGCCTCACGAAAGCGCGAGCACTCGCGCAAACCAGACGAGCTATATGAAATCATTGAATCTTGCTCCCCTGGTCCTTACTTGGAGCTGTTTGCGCGTCTCCCGCGTCCAGGCTGGACGCAATGGGGTAACGAGGACGTTGAGGAAAACTCAATCTATGGCGTAGCTCGACGGCTGGGGCGTGTCGACCAGCTACGGTTATTTGAGGCTCCGCGCGGTTCGGGAAGTTAAGGCCGCGCTAATCCACAAGGCCGCTTGCGATCACCGGCGCCACCCAATATTGGATCCCGCTATTTGCAAAATCGAGCTTGAGCCGCTCGAGCAAGAACGCCAGCTCCTGTTCGTCCACGCACATCTGAAACCGCACCAGGCGCCTGCGGCCGGCCACTTGTTCGGCCAGGCTCAGCCCTTCCAGGCGGCTGGAATGGCCATCGACCCGGCTGCTGGTGAAGCCGTACCGGGCCTCGTACCGCAGCAACCAGTCCACCAGGGCTTCTTCAAGGTCCGGGTTGGCGATCAAAGTCAAAAGGTAAGCCTTCATGGACGCTCCCCGCCAAAGCGGCGATACAGAATGGGCAAGAGGATCAAGGTCAAGGCGGTGGAGCTGACCAGCCCGCCGATGACCACCACCGCCAGCGGCCGTTGGATCTCCGAGCCGGGACCAGTGGCAAAGAGCAGCGGCACCAGGCCGAACGCGGCAATGCCGGCGGTCATCAGCACCGGCCGCAAACGCCGCATCGCCCCTTCGACCACCACCTGGTCGATGGGCTTGCCTAAGGCCAAAAGCTGGTTGAAATAACTCACCAGCACCACCCCGTTTAACACCGCGATCCCAAGCAGGGCGATAAAGCCCACCGAGGCCGGCACCGACAGATACTCCCCGGACAGCCACAGCCCCACCACCCCGCCGATCAGCGCCAAAGGAATATTGCCTAAGACAAGCAGCGCCTGGCGCACCGAGCCGAAGGTGGAAAACAACAGCAAAAAGATCAGACCCACCGCCGCCGGGATCACCAGCGCCAGGCGCTTGGCCGCGCGCTGCTGGTTCTCGAACTGCCCGCCCCACTCCAGGTAGTACCCGACCGGCAGCTTGACTTGGTCGGCCACCCGGCGTTTGGCCTCCTCCACGAACCCCACCAAGTCCCGCCCCTGGACGTTGGCGCGGATCACCGCGTAGCGCAGGCCCCGCTCGCGCTCGATCGCCACCACCCCCTCGCGCCTCTCCAGGCGCGCCACCGCCGTAAGAGGAATGGCGCGCCCGTCCGGCAGGCCGACCTTAAGCGCCGCCAGCCGGTCGGGATCGGCCACCCCGCGCAGCAGCAACGGGGTGCGCTGCACGCCTTCCTGCACGATCCCCAACTCAAGCCCCTCGATCTGGCTGCGCAAAAGCTGCGCCAGGGTATCCACGTCCAGCCCCAAGCGCCCGGCGGCCAAGCGGTCGATGACCACCTCCAGGTACTGCATCCCCTCGTTGCGGCGGGTCATCACGTCCACGGCCCCGGGCACTTGTTGCAGCACCTGCACGATCTCCTGCGCCTTTTGGCTTAAGGTCCTAAGGTCGCTGCCAAATAGTTTCACCGCCACGTCCCCGCGCACGCCGGTCAGCATCTCGGTCACGCGCATCTGGATCGGCTGGGTGAAGCCGAACGCGACCCCGGGAAACTGCTCCATCACCTCCCGCAGCCGCTCGATCAGCACCTGCTTGTCGGGGACTTGCCGCTTGAGCGCGAGGAAATGGTCGGTCTCGTTCAGCCCCATGGGATCGAGGCCGATCTCGTCCGTTCCCACCCGGCTCACCACCCGCCCGACCTCGGGCACCTGCTCGAGGATCGCTTTCTGGATCGCCAAATCCAGACGCACGGTCTGAGCCAGGTTGATGGAGGGGAGCTTCTCGGTCTGGACGACGACGTCGCCCTCGTCCATCACCGGCATAAAGGTCTTGCCGATCTGGGCATAAAGCCCCACCGCCAGCAGGAAAGCCAGGCCGGCGCCGAGCAACACGGCCCGGCTGTGCGCCAGGCTAAAAGCGAGCACCGGCGCGTACAGGCGGTGGAGCAATCTTGGCAACCAGGGCTCACGGTGGGGAAGCGGGCGCAACAGGTACGAGGCCAGCACCGGGATCACGGTCAAGGACAAAAGCAAGGACCCGCTCAAGGCGAACACGATGGTCAGCGCCACCGGGATGAACAGCTTGCCTTCCAACCCTTGCAGGGTGAGCAAGGGCAGGAACACGATCACGATGATCAAGATCCCCGCGGTCACCGGCTGGGCCACCTCTCGCACCGCCCGGTAGATCACGTGCAGGTACGGCAGGCGCGAAGATCGCTCGGGGTGGCTTAGATAGGTGGCGATGTTCTCCACCACCACCACCGCCGCATCCACCAGCATCCCGATCGCGATCGCCAAGCCGCCCAGGCTCATCAGGTTGGCCGACAGGCCAAACAAGCGCATCGCCAGGAACGTGGTCAGCGCCGCCAAGGGCAGGATCAAAGCCACCGTCACCGCCGCGCGCAGTTCCCCTAGGAACAACACCAACAGGATAAGCACCAGGCCGATCGCCTCGAGCAGCGCCTTGACCACGGTGTGCACGGCGCGGTCCACCAACTTGCCGCGGTCGTAGAGCACCTTAAGCTCGATCCCCGGCGGCAAGCTCGGCGCAAGCTGGGCGAGCTTGGCGCGCACACCTTCGACCACCTGGCGGGCGTTGGCCCCGCGCAGGGACAAAACCAACCCTTCCACCGTTTCCCCGCGACCGTCGGCGCTCAAAGCGCCGTAGCGGGTCAAGGCGCCGATGCGCACTTTGGCCAGATCGCCGACGGTTATCGGCGTGCCGCCCTTTTCCGCCACCACGATCCGGCGCACGTCGTCCAAGGTCTGGATCCGCCCCTGCGCGCGCACCAGCAGCGCCTCCTCGCCCACCTCCAAACGCCCGGCGCCGTCGTTGCGGTTGTTGCGGCTTAAGGCCGCAACGAGCTGATCCAAGCTCACGCCCACTTGCGCCAGCTTGGCCGCCTCAGGCACCACCTCGAAGCTGCGCACGTAGCCGCCGAGCACGTTCACGTCGGCCACCCCGGAAACGGTGCGCAGCGCCGGCCGGATCACCCAATCCAAGAGCCGGCGCTTTTCCATCAGGCTCAAGCCCTCGCCCTCGATAGTGAACATGAACATTTCCCCGAGCGGCGTCGTCAGCGGCGCGATCCCGCCGCTTACTCCCGGCGGCAACTCCCCCCAGACGTTGTTTAGGCGTTCGGCCACTTGCTGGCGCGCCCAGTACACGTCGGTCCCCTCCTCGAAATCGATGGTGAGGTCGGTGAGCGCGTACTTGGCGATCGAGCGCAGCATCTTTTGGCGCGGCAGGCCTAAAAGCTCTTGTTCGATAGGCAGCGTGATCCTCGCTTCTACCTCCTCTGGGGTCATCCCCGGCGCCTTGACGATCACTTTCACCTGCGGCGTGGAGACGTCGGGAAAGGCGTCGATCGGCAAGTTCGTGGCGGCGTGCCAGCCTAGGCCAGCCAACACGACCACGCCGAGCAGAACCATTAGGCGTTGGGTCAAGGCAAAGCGGATCACCGCGCCCATCACTCTTCGCCCTCCGCCTCGCCCAGCCAGGCCGCCTTGAGCGCCGCCGTCCCCTGGCTCACCACCTGGGCGGTCGGATCGATCCCGGTCAGGAACGCCTCCGCTTCCGTTTGGGCTTTCACGCTCACCGGCAGCGCCTTGACTCCCTCCGGGACGCGCACGAACACGAACGGGGCGCCTTCCTGCTCGACCAGCGCGCTGCGCGGGAGCTTGAGCAAAGGCTCGGCGCTTGGCTCAAACAAGGCGGCGACCACCTTGCGGCCCGGCCGCAGGCCGCGAAGTTCAGTCAGCCTGGCCCGCACCAGCGTGGTCTGCGTGGCCGGATCCACCGTCTCCCCAACCAAAAAGACCTCCCCGCGCGCCCCTTGCGGCTCGACGTAAACCGGCGCGCCCGGACGCAAGCGCTCGGCGCGCGCCGCCTCTACTTCCATGTCCAGCCACAACGTGGAAGTCGCGGTCAGGCGCAAAAGCGGGGCAAGTCTGTCCACCCACTGGCCGACCGTCACCTCGCGCGCGATCACCGCCCCCGTCAGCGGCGAGGCGAGTTTCAGCCGCCCGTCGAGCTTTTGCGTCTGGATCAGCCGGGCTATGGCCGCCTGGGCAATCCCCAACGCCGCCAGCTCGGCCCGCGCCTGGGCGTAGGCGACCTGAGCTTGACGCCAGCTCTTTTCGGTCTCGAGGAAGCGGCTTTGAGCGATCACCCTGTCGGCAAACAAGGATCGCTCGCGCTCGTAGCGGGCTTTGGCCACTTTGAATTCCTGGTGGGCCTCGAGCAAGCGCTGCTGCTTGGCCAGCAACTCGGGGCTATGCATGACCACCAACACCTGGCGGGCCGCCACCGCGTCGCCGCGCGCTACCTTCACCTCCTCGATTTGGCCGGCCACCGGCGCGCTGAGCACCGCTTCCGCCTGCGGCGGGACGGTGACCATAGCCGGCACCTCGCCCAGGGGAATCGCATTCACCGGCTGCGGCTGCGCAAATTCCACCCCTAGGCGTTCCAGTTGGGCCGCCGTCAGCGGCACGATGGTTTCCCCCGCCGCCAAATTCAAAGCCAACAGCCCCAAACCTATTCCTACCCATCTCATGGCAACTCCCCCACCACCTGGTTATAACGGGCGATGTCACGCTTTATCTGGACCCGCCAGCGTTCGGCGTCGCGCAGGGCTTCCTGGGCCATCAACTGGACTTTCAAGAGATCGATCAGATCCATCTCGCCGGCGGCGAACGCCTTGTGGGCAAGCTCGAGGTTGGCTTCGGCCAGCTTGCGGCGCGCCTCGGCCTGCTTAAGCTGGATGCGGTCGACCTGCAGCAAGTGCTCGGCCTCGTGCAAGTCCCTTTCCAACTGCCGATGCACTTCGCCGCGCTGGGCTTCGGCTTCCGCCAGCGCCGTGCGCACCGCCGCCACGTTGGGCGCCTGATATCCCCCACCGAACAACGGGATCGACAGGCGCGCGTTGATGCTGTTTAAGGTCTCCCCACCGCGCCCCACCTGCTCGTGGCGGCTGCCCAAGGTAAGGAGGATTTGCTGATCGCCCACGTCGGCCTCGTAGCGGACATACTGCATCCGCGCCCGTTCCTCTTCGATCCTCAGGGTCAAGGCGGTAAGCAGCGGGTGTTCGGGAGTGATGGCGGACTGGGCGCTCAAGACCTCCTCAAACTGGGCCGGAGCCTTGTCGATTTGGGTCAGGTTGCGGTAGCGCCAGCGCGCGTGCATCCACTCGGCTTCGGCGGCCACCGCGTCGGACTGGGCCTTGAGGAAATCGGTCTCAGCCAAGAGCAAATCGGTGCGCGGCAGGTCCCCCGCCTCCACCCGGCGCCGGACCTGGGCCAGCAGGCGCTCGCTCAAGGCCAAAATCTTGCGCGCCGTTTGGTATTCGGTTTCTCTGAGCTTGACCTCCCACAGCGCCTCCCGCACCAATCCCGCCACCTCCAGGCGCAGCCCGCGCCGGTAAGCTTCGGCGTACTGCTGCGCTTTCTCGGTGACGCGCTGGGCGATGGCCCGCTGGCCCCACTTCCACAACGGCAGAATAAGCTCGGTATCGACCGCCCAGGCGCCGGTATTGTCGCCGATGCGGTCGCCACTGTAATTCCCGGCCAAAGCCACCGGTCCTGGCAACACGCTGCGCGCCCGCCGCTCCCAAGCCCGGGCCTCCTCGCCAAACGCCTGCGCCACGAAGGTCTTAGGGAAGTTGGCCAAGGCGGTCTCGACCACCTCGCGCAAGCTGAGCTTAGGGTCATAGACCAGCGGATCGATGTGCGGCACCAGAGGCCTTTCCCCCGCCGCGGGATGGCTGTCAAGCCCAAGGGAATCGAGCGCGCGATCCTCAGCCCATACCAAACCCTGCCAAGCAGAAAAAAGGACGGCCTGCAGCAGAACCTTGCCTACACGCATCGCGGTTCCCGTTAAAGTGGATTTTCAAGAAAGCCCGAGGATACCCTCGGACAGCGCCTAAACGAAGTCTAGGCCGGCGGCGCGCGCGGCCGCGGAGAAGGCAGGTAGGATGGCGGCGGCGATGGCGCCGGGGTCGGCGGCGGCAAAAACGCGGCCGGCAAAAGCCGGGAAGGCAAGGCGGAGGGCAGGATCGCAAGCCAAGGCAGAGTCGCCACAGGCTCGCGGCGGAGGCCGTCGTCGGAGCGAACGATCGCCCCTTCCCACGCAGGCAGCGCCGCACCCCCAGAGAGCTCGGGACCGTCCGGGTGAGAATAGCGCTCCAGGCCCGGAAGATGCACCGCTCCAGGCGCCCTTTCCCCACCCACGTGGGCGTGCACGAGGGGCAGGAAGACCTGCGGCACGCAGAGCAAAAGCCAAACGGCAAGCTTAAAATAAGCCACGCCCTTCCTCGTCAAAGTCAGCGCTCTGAGTTTAGCCGCCAAAGCGCGGGACGACAAGGAGTAAAGCTCATCAACGAGCCGGCTGCATGCTGTATCCGGCAAGCTGCGCAGCGAACTCGCGCAGCGCGTCGATGCCCGACTGTTCGGCCTCGAGGCACCAGGCTGTGAGCCGTTCCAGGCGAAACTGCGGATGCGGGGCGTTGCGCGCCCAGACCTCTTTCAGCTTGAGCTTGAACTGGTAAACGGTCTGCAAACTTTGACTGGCGGCGATGGCGTGCTGAAGGAGAGGTTCTAGGCACGGCTTCAGCGCCAGAATGTCTTCCCGGACCAACAGGGGCTTGAGCTGTCTTAGCGCTTGGCGGAGCTTGTGGTCGGCGGCGCGGTATTCTCTCTCGAGCACCGGCAGAATCACCGTGCGGGCATACAGCTTGAGGACGTGGCCGCGGTTGGGCAACACCGCCTGCACCGTGCTTTGATCCGGGGCAAGGCGGCGTTCGATCCGAACTTTTGGCGCCACCCGTTTGACCTTGGCCAAGCCGAGCCAGGACAGTAGCCGGATGTACCCCCAACCCAGATCGAATTCCCACCACTTGGTTGAGAGCTTGGCCGAGGAAGGATAGGCGTGGTGGTTGTTGTGGAGCTCCTCGCCGCCGATCAGGATCCCGAAAGGAATCAAGTTGGTCGATGCGTCTTCGGTCTCAAAATTGCGGTAGCCCACGTAATGCCCGAGACCGTTGACGACGCCGGCGGCCCAGAACGGGATCCAAAGCATCTGCAGCGCCCAGACGGTGAGCCCCAATACGCCAAACGCTATCCCATCCAAGGCGAGCATGAGCACGATACCGGCGTTGGAGAAGAGCTTGTGGCTGTAGACCCAGCGCTCCAACCAATCATCGGGAGTCCCCCAACCGTAGCGCTCGATTTCCTCCCGATTCTGGCACGCTTGGCGATAGAGTTCCGCCCCCTCAAGCAGGACCTTTTTGATTCCGAGTTGCTGGGGGCTGTGCGGGTCCTCTTTGGTTTCACACTTGGCGTGGTGCTTTCTGTGGATGGCTGCCCATTCCTTAGTCTGCATGCCGGTGGTCAGCCACAGCCAGAAGCGGAAAAAATGCGCCGCGATCGGGTGCAGCTCCAAGGCCCGATGGGCCTGGCAGCGATGCAAGTAGATGGTGACCGAGGCAATGGTGAGATGCGTTAAGGCCAAAACAACGAGAAGATATCCCCACCCGGGAAGTTCAAACAAACCGTAGAGCATCAAAAAACCTTTAAGTAACGTAAAACAACTTTGTTAAGACCCGCCGCAAGAGGCGGCGTTCAGCCTGCAGTGTAGAAGATGAGGCGGCCAAAAGCCAGTCGTTTTTTAATAGCGCGTCCAAAAGGGCTGGTAGGCATAAATGGCGTTGAGGTGGTGGAGGAACGCGTGATTTGCGTTGGCGGCCCAAAGCGCGTCCAGGGCCTCCTGAACCCGGCGATAAGGCTCTTCCTCCAAGGTCTCTCCAGCCAATTCCGCCGCCAGGTAAGTCACCAGCTCCAGCCACATTTCACAAACCCCCTGAATGTAGGCCGGCCAGGTCTTTTGGATCAGCTCGGGCCAGGCCGGATCGCTGGTATCCTCGAGGCGGGGACGGGTGATCTTGTCGGGGTCGTCGAACTGCGTTTTACGGATTATTCCCCGCCGCCGCCACGCTTCAAGATTTGGATCCGAAGCGATGGCGGCGTAAATCGCTTGGGCGGTGCGCGGCTCGGCATAGAAAATGAAGCTGAACCTATGGCCCGCCCCGTCTCGGGCGGCGCGCCGATGAATCCGCCAGTAGCCGATTTGGCTGCGGTACGCCTTGAGGATCGGGGCGACGACGCGGTGGGCGACCATCACGTCCCGGTGCCACGCCGGCGCCTCGCCTTCGGGCCAGGCAAATTCAAACGCCGCGTACCACCATCCCCTGCCGGCGGCAGGCGCCGCCGGCAGGGCGCTTGGCGCCTCAGGTCGCGGCGAGACCGCGGCGCAGCCGGCGAGCAAAAGCAAACCCAGCCAAACGAGCGCTTTCATCGTTTCACCGTCTGCACGATGCTGTCGATCCGGTGCTGGCGAAGTCTATCCCGTATCGCCTCGACCTCGCGCAAGGTCGCAAACGGCCCGATCCGCACCCGGTACCACAAGACCTTGCCGATCTCGGTCTGCTCCAGTCTGGCCTTGACCCCGAGCCGGCTCAACTTGGCCTGGATCGCTTCCGCCTCGCCTAAGCTGTGGAACGAGCCGACCTGAATGAAGTAATCGTTTGGCTTGGTCCGACTCAAGCTTTCGGCGCGTTTGCGTGCCCGCACCTCCCCTTCGGGGAGAGTGATCTCTTTTTCCGGCAGCAGGGTGTAGAAGGTAAACCGCGGCTCTTTGGAAGCTGGTTTAGCCGCCGCGGGTTTAGGCGGGGGTTGAGCGGGGCTTTGCGGCTTGGCCGGCTCGGCAGGTTGGGGAGGCGGGGCGGAAGGACGGGAAGGATCCTCGCGCGCCAACCAAACCCCCAGCACGCCAAGCGCTCCTAGCGCCAACACCGCCATCCACCAGCGCCATTTCGAAGCTCGGCGCTCCCGCCGCAACCGATGCCTTTGGCGTCGGCTGACCACGCGGCCGCGATAGCTCGGCGGGCGCACCATTTACATCGCTTCGGGAGCCGAGACATCCAAAAGCGCCAGGCCGTTGGCCAGGGTCTGGCGGACCGCATCGATGAGATTTAAGCGGGCGTCGCGCAAGTTCGCGTCCTCCACTAAGAAGGTATGGGCATTGTAATAGGTGTGGAACTCGCCCGCCAATTCGCGCAGGTAATGGGTGAGCTGATGCGGCTCGTATTGTCTGGCCGCGCGCTCGATCACTTCGGGATAACGCGCTAAAGTCGCAAGCAAAGCCAGTTCGTGAGGCTCGCGCAGGCGCGCAAGATTCGCCATACCGCGGGCGACGTCTCTTGCCCAGCCGCGCTCTTTTAGCTGCTTGAACACGCTGCAGACGCGCGCGTGGGCGTACTGGACGTAATAGACCGGATTGTCGCTGGTCTGCGAGACTGCCAGCTGCAGATCAAAGTCCAGGTGCTGTTCGGCTTTGCGCATGCAGTAAAAAAAGCGGGCGGCGTCTTTGCCCACTTCCTCGCGCAGCTGCCTTAAAGTGACAAACTCCCCAGCGCGCGTGGACATCTGCACTTTTTCTTGGCCGCGGTAGAGCACGGCGAACTGCACCAGGCGCACCGTAAGTTTTTGCGGGTCATACCCCAAGGCGGCAAGAGCCGCCTGCAGGCGCGGGACGTAGCCGTGGTGGTCGGCGCCCCAGACGTCGATTAAAAGGTCAAAACCGCGCGCGATCTTGTCCAGGTGATACGCGATGTCGGAGGCGAAATAAGTGTATTGGCCGTTCTCGCGCACCACCACCCGGTCTTTTTCATCGCCCAAGCGGCTGGAAGCAAACCACAGCGCCCCATCTTTTTCGTACAAGAAACCGGCCCGGCGCAGGCGCGCGATCGCCTCCTCGACCCGCCCCGAGCGGATCAATTGACGCTCGGAAAACCACGTATCGTAACGCACCCCGAACGCCTCAAGGTCTTCGCGGATGTCCTGCAAGATCAACCCAAGCCCCGTCTCAAAAACCTGGGCGTAGGCCTCTTCCCCGAGCAAAGACTTGGCGCGCGCGATCAGAGCGTCGATGTAACGCTCCTTATCGCCTTCCGGCGCATCGGGAGGCAGATCCGCCAACACCGCCTGGGCCGGGCGATGGAGTGCGGCGCCGACTTTGGCGTGTAAGGCCTCGGCGATCGGCAAAATATAAGCCCCGCGATAGCCGCTCTGCGGAAACGGCAGGCGCTCGCCTAGGCGCTCTAAATACCTCAGCCACACGCTCACCGCGAGGATGTCCATCTGGCGGCCGGCGTCGTTGACGTAATACTCGCGGTGGACCTCAAACCCTACCGCCTCGAGCAGGTTGGCGAGCGTCGCCCCATAGGCGGCGCCGCGGCCGTGACCTACGTGCAGGGGACCGGTGGGATTGGCCGAGACGAATTCGATATGGACTTTCTTTCCCTGTCCGAATCGGCTTTGGCCGAAATTCTCGCCCTCTCGCAGGACCCGGGGAACGATCTCGAACTGGGCGTTGGGATCGATGAAGAAATTGATGAACCCCGGGCCGGCGACCTCCACGCGCCGCACGTAAGGATCGGTTGGAAGCGCCTGGACGATCTTCTCGGCCAAGACCCGCGGCGCTTCGCCACAGGCTTTGGCCAAGAGCAACGCGAGGTTGGAGGAAAAATCCCCGTGCTCGGGAGTACGCGTGCGGTCCACACGAATGGGAGGCTCTGCCCCCATGGGCAACCGACCTTGCCGGCGCAGCTCCGCCACCGCCTGCGCCAGAAGCTTTTGCAAACGTTCTTGCATGCGATCTTTCAAAACACGGAAAATTCGATATTATCCCTAAAGCCGGACCTTGGGTCCAACGCGGTAAAAACTCGATACAGAATAAACATATACAAAAATTTCATAAAACATCTCTCGCAAAAAAATTCCTAGCAGGTCCGTGTATCGAGGGTGAGCGAGGCGATCGTGAACTTGCCAAACTCAACCTACACTTGAACTTGCCAACAGGCACAACTTGTTGATTAACCTAGAGGAGAGACATCATGAAAAAGCTGACCACTTTGACCGCGATCGTTCTGGGCATGGGCGTTTCCACCTTGGCCTTGGCCGAAGGCTCAAAAATCCAGCAATCGGTCATCAGCAACCGCGCGACGGTGCAGAATTCGGCCAACATCGCCCAGGGCGGTTTGCTTGGAAGCGCCGAAGCCAACCAGGGTTCGGTCCAGATCAAAGGTTCCACGGTAAAGCAATCCGTCATCAGCAACCAGGCCACGGTAAAGAACTCGGCCAACATCGCCAAGGGCGGTTTGCTTGGAGGTGCCACTGCCAACCAGGGGTCGATCCAGGTCAAATAAATCGGAAACCCGGGCCAGGGAAGGCCTTATCTTTTTAAGGAGTTCTGCCATGCGCGAGTTATCTACCCTTATTTTTGCCGGCGTCTTGATCCTTTTGCCAGGCGTTAGCTCGAGCGGCGACTTAGACGACGGCATAGAGCTAGACGAGCAATTAGACGACGCCAACGCCCTCCAAAAAGGCATCAACGTTCCCTTTATCTTAATGAAAGCCAAAGGCAAGGAACTGACCGGCAAGCGCACCGGCAACAAGGTAATAACGAGCCGGGACAGCTCAGCTGGCCAGGGCAACATCATCTTTGGGCCAGGCGCCAAGATCGCTCCGGGGACGGTGATCATCAACAAATCCGACAACCGCGGCGCGACGGCGATCGCCGGCGGAAGATAGTTTTTTAGGTGCGGGCCATGCGTACTGCTCGGTTTCTTAAAGTTGCCGCGATCGCTTGCCTGGTCTTCTGGATCGGCGGCTGCGGCTTAAACCCCCAGAACGCCGATCGCGACCTCAACGCCACCCTGCCGGAAGTCAAAACTACGATTTTCAGCGAAGCGATCCGAGGGCTTGGGCGGATGAACGTGATCTACGGCCGGGGGGAACTTCGGGTGATGGCCAAGCCCATCGTCGATCAGACCGGCACCTCGCTTCCCACCCAGGGCGAAATTCCCCAAGACATCAGCGAGATGGTTAAAAGCAGCTTGAACGGGATCGGCGGCAATATTGTGTACGTTCCCTACGATCCCGAATTCATGCTCAACACCGCCCAGACCGGTTATTCGCAGTGGGGGGAAAAGCTTTTGCCCAATGTCGTGTTGGTGGGGGGCTTGACCGAATTCGACCGCGGACTCGTCACCAAGGAGAAGAACTTAAACTTGAGCGGCACCGCCGAAGAGCTGGGCGTACCGATGGGGCTGGACTTTGAGGACACCAGCAAAAGCTCGCTCGCCAGCATCACCTTAGATTTCAACCTGATCGATTTTAACACCTTCACCGGCATCCCGTTCATGCAGGCGGTCAACAACATCAAGGTGCACAAAACCTTAAAGGAGGATAACCTAGGCTTTACCGTCTACGGCCAGACTTTGGGCCTGAGAGGCCAGATCAAAAAAGTCGAAGGCCGGCACGCGGCCATTCGGTTGGTGGTGCAGCTCGGCATCATCCAGGTCCTTGGCAAATACCAAAAGCTTCCCTACTGGCGCTTGCTCCCCAACGCCGAGCCCGATCCGGTGGTGCTCGATGCGGTGCGCGAGGAGTTCTATAGCTTAAGCCAGGTCGACCGCATCGCCAAGATTCAAGAATACCTGTACATCTACGGCAAGGACGTGGACGTGACCGGCCGCCTAGACAGCAAAACCCGAAACGCGATCGAAGAATTTAAGGCCGAGCGCGGGCTGGCCAATGCCACCCCAATCAGCGAAGAGGTCTATCTTGCCCTGTTCGAAAATCTGCCGCTCGACTTTCAGGCCCAGGCGCGGCGCAAAGCGGTCGATTCTCTGCTGGCTGACTACCGAAAAGGGCTGAGCGCCGTGGCCATGCGCGAGGAATCTGCACCCCGCAGACAAGAGCTTGCCGCCCCCTCGCCCAAGCCCGCCGTTAAACCGGAACTGGGTGAGGTCAAGCTGTGGCTGAACAAATCCGCGTTCAAGATCGGCGAGCCCCTGGAGATCTTTTTCGAAGTCACGCGGCCTATGTTCGTGCGCATCGTCACCATCAACTCGGCCGGACAGTTGTCCACCCTGTTCCCCAACCCGTATCAAAACGACAACTACGTGCGCCCCGGCCGAACTTATCGGATTCCACCCGCCGGCGCGCCGGTGAACCTGACCGTCGGGGCGCCTGAAGGAACCGATAAAATCCGCGCCATCGCCTCTCTGGAGCCGATCTCTGCCGATGCCCTCCCCTTGACCGAAAGCGGGGAGTTCGTGCCCGGCGCGGCGCAAAAGTTCGCCACCGCGGGCGCCGAATTCCAGGTGCTTTCAGGCTCCCAGAGTCAGGCAGCGTTAAATTCGGGAGTGGCGCCATGAAACGGGCGGCTCTGCTTGCGCTCGTGCTGCTGACTGCGTGCGAGGTCGCCCCGGTGCGGCGCGAAGACTACTTCGCCAAGCATCCCGAATGGGAACCCCAAATGGTGGCGCTGATCCGCGACGGCCGCATCGCCAAAGGCATGACCAAGGAACAGGTCCGCGCTGCCTGGGGAAGACCTTGCTGGCTGTGCCAGGGGACGACCAAAGGCGCTTGGGGGGAATCGTGGGAGTACGACACCCAGATCGTGTTCTTCGACACCCAAGGCAAAGTCACTCGCTGGGAGCCTAAATGATCGCTCAGGTTGAAGTATATGGAGGAAGTCTCGATGGCTAGGCGGTTTTCCCAAGCTTTATTGGTTCTGATTTTGGCGGTTGCCGCTTCGACCGTGTGCGCCGAAGAGGTGCGCGTGTTCACCAAGCCGCCATCGGCCGAGGAGATGGGCCGGTTGCTGTTTCCGGACAAGGCAGGGCCTAAGACCCGGTCTTTGACCTTTACCCAGGCCGGCCAAACGCCTCAGCCAAGCAAGGAACCGACGGCCGTCGCGCTGCCGATCCAGTTCGACTACAACTCAGCCATCTTGCGGCCGGAGGCCAAAGCCTATTTGGACGAAGTCGGCAGAATGCTGACCATGGAGCGCTTTGCCGGCGAGAGCCTAGTGATCGAGGGCCACACCGACGCCAAAGGTTCCGACGCTTACAACTTAAAGCTGTCGCAGCAGCGCGCCCAGGCGGTCAAAAAATACCTGACCGCGCAGTTTGCCATTCCGCCCGAGCGCCTGCGCGTGGTCGGCCAGGGCGAGCGCAAGCCCTTGCCGGGCAAGGACCCTTATGATCCTTTGAACCGCCGGGTCGAACTCCATCGGGTGCAATGATGAAAATAATGTACACGCTAGTTGGCCTGCTCGTCCCGGCGCTCGCCGCCTCTGAGGCGTATACTGGAAAAATCGTAATCGACGGGGTGGAATACGGTGGAGGTGAAGTCGTGCGCGGCAACCACCGCCGCGCCGAGGAGACAAGAACCTTGCCTTGCTTTGAGCAAATTACGGTCGAGGCTGGGATTGATTTAATCTACCGTCCGGGAAGCCGCTGCCAGGCAAAGCTTGCCGGAGATTCCAATCTGCTCGGCCTGATCCTCACCGAAGTCGACGGTAAGCGCTTGCGCCTTGGAATCAGCCGTTCGATCCAAAGCCAAGCCCCTTTGCGCGTCGAGGTCCAAAGTCCCAAGCTGAGCGCGCTTGAGGTCGAAGGCTCGGGCGATGTCGAACTCAGCGGCATGGACACTCCAAATCTTAGGATAACCGTCGGCGGCAGCGGCAACGTGCGCGGCGAAGGCCGCGTAGGCGCTCTGGAAGCCCTCGCCGAGGGCAGCGGCAACTTGGACCTGGCCAGGCTCAAGGCCGACGAGGCTTTGATCCGCATCTCCGGCGCCGCCGACGCCAAGGTTTACGCCGCGCGCAGGCTGCAAGTAAGCATCTCCGGGGCAGGCAACGTGGTCTATTACGGCCGCCCGGCGCAGGTCGTCACCGATATCTCCGGGGCGGGCGATGTCGAACCCGGAGAATAACAAGCCTTCCTTCATGGTCTTCGGGTTCCTTGGCCTCATCGCCTCGATGCCGCAAGTCTCCCCAAGCGCAGATGACGGCATGATCCCGACCACCGCGATTTTTCAAAACCGCTCTGCAAACGGCAATCCAGTCACCGACTACCGCCGTCGTTTTGCGAAAGGCGCGTGGATTCGAGTGGGTGGATTTGCCGATTCCAAGTATTTCTACGGCCAGGTGCAGCTTATTGGCAAGCGCAAAGCAGCAGGCTATTTGTACTTCTCTACCCCGCCCCCCAAATCCGAACCTGCAAACCCTTTAGCACCCGATTTCCCACGGCAAAAGCCGGCTCAAATCAGGCAAGAGCAGATTTATGTCTACGGCGAAGTCGTCCGCCCGGGGGAGTTCCGCATGTTCGACCAACAGGGCACGCTGTATCGCCTGCTGGAGATCAAAAACCAGCGCTAGCGGCATGAGCCCGGCCGAGGCGGCGGTTTGGTTTTACCTTTTGACTTTCGCCCTGCCGCTGCCTTGGGACCTTGGTCTTATCGGCCTAAGTCTACTCGGAACCTGGGCCGGATTAACCGGCACGCCGCGCTTTCCGCCAAAAGCCTTGCTCGCCCTTTGTCCATTGGCGCTGACTTTTGTCTTAGGCAACCTGATCAGCCCAGATCCAACTTTGAGCCTACGCTTTAGCCTCGCTTTGTTGCCGGGCTGCGCTGTGTATCTTCTGATCTGTGGCTATCTGGAAGCTTGGCAATTGGCGCGACTGGGCCTGGCGTTGAACCTGATGGTTTGCGTCCTGGGTGGGTGGTTGCTTGCTTGGGGTTGCCGCCACCCACCCGGCCCACTCGCCGCAGGAATGGATAGCGATGAGCCGCCTGACCGCGTTCAAGGTGCCAAACGATGTGGTGTTTTTTGCAGTTTGGCTGCCGTTTGCGCTCGCTTTCCTAGAATGGCCGCCGCAGATTTTTTGGCGCGGCGTTCTGGCGGCCGCGGCCTATACGATCGGCTTGGCCTTAGCGGTTGTTTACCAAAGCCGCGTGGCCGTCCTGACTGCCTTGACCGGCAGCGCGGTGTTTTTTGCCCTGCAAAGGCAGGCAAAGCGCTCTCTGGCCGCGATGGTGCTTGTGGCGTGCGGGGTCGTTTTGGTCGATGCCGCGTTCGGTTTTAAACTGATCGGCAAGCTTCAGGCTTCCTGGACCAGCCGCCTGCCTTTGTGGCTGGCCGCCTGGCGGATGTTCCTCGCCTCCCCGTGGATCGGCCATGGCATAGGAAGCTTTGCCTTGCGCTCCCCTTATGATCTCGATCCGGCCTCTCTGCCCGCCTGGATCGCCTTCGACCCGCGCGGTATACCTTGGGCGCACAACCTTTATCTAGAGATGCTCGCCGAATTGGGCGTTTTGGGACTAAGCGCTTTGCTGTTTCTTATGGCCTTTCCGTTGGGGAAACAGCCCAAACACCCCCCTACTTCCCAAATCGAAAGATTTGCCCGGGCTGCCGGAACTGCATTATTTGCTTTTGCCTTAAGCGCCTTCTTCGAGCTAAGCTTATGGCGCCAATGGGTAGGATTGGCGTTTTTTTTAACCATCGGTTGTCTTACTGCAACCAATAAGACCCAAGAGGGGGCGCCATGAGCACATCGAAACCAACCGAGGCACTGCAAAAGACCGCAACGCTTGTTTGCTCCCTGCTGGCCGGAGGAATCGCCGTCTTCTCCCCGGATTGGCGGCACGAGCTTCTGGCTGGCTACAACCCGATTACCGAAGGACAAAACCTCAACCGCACCCAAACCAGCGCGGCGGATGTCGCCTTCGAGGCCTGCTCGCAGCGCCAGGAAACCTTGGAGGCGCAATTTCGCGATCGCTGTAACGCCCTGGTCGGCGCTGCGGTGGCAAATCCCGGCAGCGCCCAAGTCGGCCAGGCGGTGTTTCAGATTTCCCCGGAACAACTCTCCTCTTTCGGCATCCACGCCACCCGCACCACCGCCGCCCAGATCAACGTCGTCAGCACCGCGGTCTTAGGGCGCCTGGAGACTTTGCGCACCGCCGCCCTCGATCCGGGCACTCGCTTGGCGAGCTTGCAGCTTTATCAGGACGGCAAACCCTTAAGCGGCGGTAACGCCGGCAGCGAAGCTTTTGGGCCTTTAGGCGTGTGGGTCAACGGCAGCTTCCACTTAGGCGAACTGGATTCGACCCCGGCGCAGCGCGGCTTCAACTTCAAGAACTGGGGCGTGACTACAGGGGCCGACTACCGGATCCTCGATTCCCTGGTGCTGGGGGGTGCTTTTAGCTATACTTTGTCCGACAACGATTTCGACCACCACGGCGGCCACGCCGACAACGATGCCTACATCGGCAGCATTTACGGCTCGTATTCGCCGATCGAAAACCTGTTCTTCGACGCCCTAGTCAACTACGGCCACATCAATTTCGATATAACCCGCAACATCCGGTATACGATCCCAGGCGATGTGGTCAACACCAGCGCTCGCGGCGACACCGACGGCAGCCTGTGGGGGTTTACCGCCTCCAGCGGCTACAACTTCCACTACCAGGCGCTCAATTTCACCCCGTACGTGCGCTTTGCCTACCGGCGGTTGAAAATCGACGACTATCACGAGCAGGGTGGCTCCGGCTGGGGGATGCGCTTTGAGGAGCAGCACATCCGCTCGATGAAGTCGGTGGCTGGAGCTACGCTTTCCTACGCCATCAGCCTGCCGTGGGGAGTGTTGACGCCCCAGTTCCGCGGCGAGTGGCACCACGAATTCCGCGACCCGAGCCGCACGATCACCGCCAGCTACCTAGGCGACTCTGCCGCTCAAGGGTCTGCCATCCGCGTCCCCGCCCCCGATCGCGATTACGCCACCTTCGGCGGCGACCTTACCGCCACCTTCGCCTACGGCGTCTCGGCGTTTGTCGGTTACGAGGCGCTGGTCGGTTACCAGCACATCGCCAGCCACCGTATCACAGGCGGCATCCGGCTGCAGTTCTAACCTTACAGCCCGGCCCGCATACCCGCCCCCGCCGGCACGAAGAAGAATTCTCCGGCTTCGTGACCGGCGTGGCGGATCGGGGAAAACTCCGGCACCTGGTGAAAATCTTCGCTCCTTGCAGCGTCGGCGACCAGCGCCGAGACCTCGGTGTAGAGCCTAAAAGATTCAAGAATCCCCTGGTTTTTTTCGAGCGCCTGGATGAGCGCTTTGGCGAACACCGAATGCCCACCACCGCCGCTGTCTAACACCGGATTGAGGCCGCCCGAGGTCAGCGCCATGCGCGATTTGGCTTTGAGCATCAGCTTGATCCATTCGGCCCTTTTTTCCGGCGTCATCCCCCCCTCCAGGCGCGCCACCGAGTTGCGCGTGAGCGAGCCGGAATAGCAGGAGTCGGCGATCACCATCACGTGGGCGGCAGCCATGATCCTGAGCAGATCGGTAATGTCCTGGTTGGAGATCCAGTTGGCGGTGTTCTCCAGCTCGGCGTCCACCGGCAGCCAAAAACCCCGCTCGGTAACTTTCTCCAAGGTCCCGTGGCCGGCGTAATAAAGCAGGAAGTTGTCCTTCTCGGTCAAGGTCTTGCGATATTCGTTCAAGGCCTTGAGGATATCGTAGCGCGTCGCGTCCAACAGCACCTGGGTTTTGAAACCGTAGCGCTCGGCCAGAACCTTAGCCAAGGCTTTGGCGTCGTTGTGTGGGGTGTCCAGCGCCGGCAAGTGGCGATAGGCGTTGTTGCCGATGATCAAGGCGTAATAACCGCCGAAAATCTCGCGCGGCAGCATCGCCGCCAGCGTTTTCCCCTCCTCGTTGGTTTCGCTCTGCTCCGGTTTAGGAACGGGAGCGGCTGCCTTGAGGTCTTGAAAAATCACAAATTCCAATTCCGTGCGCCGGCTGTTTTTGTCGATCGCCGCCAAGTGCACCGGGGTCTCCTTGCCTTTTAAGGGGATCTTCAATTTGAAGGTGCCGTCCGGTTCCGGGATAAAGTCCTGATCGTTGACCAGAAACGCCAAAATCCCGGCGGGCGCGTGGATCTTGCCGATCACCGTGCGCGCCTCGACCAACCCGCGGGTGACGACCATGAGGCTGCCGCGCTGCGGGCGCAGGGGTGGATCGATGATCTCGATCCGAGGACCTTCCCCACTTACCGCCTCGGCGCGGGCGACCTGCAAAGCAGGCTCTTTAGCCGATTTCTCGCGCTCGGCCAACGCTGTCTGTAAACTCTGGATGTGCGCCTGCTGGCGCTCGAGTTCGGCTTGCTTTTCCTTAAGCTGGGCCGCGAGCAAGGCAAGCTCTGCCTGCGAGGCGGTGCGGTCGGATTGCTTTTTCGCCAGTTCTTGGCGCAAGGCTTGGACGGCTTGGCTTTGCGCAGCAAGGCGCGCGTTGGCTTCGGTCAGCTGGCGGCGCAAGGTTTCCAGCGACTGTTCCTTGGCGGCGATTTGGGCCTGCAGGTCCTGCAGCTTGGCTTCCTGACTTTGCACCAGCTTTTCGGTGTGGCTCAAGCGGCCCTCGAGCTCGCTCAGGCGCTGCTGCCTTTGGCTCAACTCGGTCTGCAGCGCCTCGATCGCCGCCTGTTTGGCCGCAAGTTCGGCAGCCAGCCGCGCCAGCTCCGGCGGGTTTTCTCCTTGGGCCTGTTTGGCCGCAAGTTGCTGCCTGAGTCCCTCAAGCTCGGTTAAGCGCGCTTGCAGCTCACGGCTACCCGAAGCGACTTGCTGGCGCAGCTTGTCCGCTTCGCCCTGAGTCTGGGCGAGCTTCTGGCGCAGCGCTTCCAAATCCCGATCGCGCTTGGCGAGTTCTTGTTCGAGCCGTGCGATCTTGGCTTCTTTTTCTTGCACCGCTTGGCCCGAGCCTTGCTTGAGCGCAGTCAACTGCTGGCTTTGCGCCGCCAGCTCTTGCTCTAGACGCGCCACGGCCTGTTCTTTTTCTTTAAGTTCGGCGAGCTTTTGCTCCAGGCGCTGGCGCAGCTCGCCGCTCTCGGGGACGGGTTGAGCCTTGAGCTGCTGCCTCAAACGCTGGACTTGACGCCGGCTGGCCTCGGCCTCGGCGCGGGTGCGCGCTAAACTGGCTAGGGTCTTTTGGTGTTGCTGCTTGAGACGCTCAAGCTGCTCTTTAAGCCCCGCCGCCTCTTGCCGATACTGCGCCGCCTCTTGCCGCAACTCCTCCATCCTGCGGTTGTAGACCTCGACCGAGGCGGCAAAAGCAAGGTCGGTCTTGTCCAGTCCCGAAGCTTTGCGGTACCAGTTGAGGGCAGCGACCGGGTCCTGGGGAACGCCCAGGCCTTTTTCGTACAAAAACCCCAAGTTGATCATCGCCGGCGCATAGCCTTTTTCGGCCGCCTGACGGTACCAATGGGCGGCGGCTTCGTAGTCCGGCTGAATGCCAAGACCCTTCTCGAAAATCTCCCCCACATAGGTCTGGGCTTGAGGGTCGCCTTCCTTAGCCTTAGGCAGCCAGACCTTCAATGCGGTGGCGTAGTTGGCGCGGTCGTAGGCGACGTATTCGCCGCCGCGGATCTCGCAGTCGATCGCGGTGGTGCGAATGGGCTGGCGGGCGGCAAGATAGGTAAAATGCTCGCCCAGTTTTCGCACCTGGGCCGGCAGCAAGCAATCGACCACGTAGAGCTTGTCGGCTTGCTCGGGCCCGATCGCCACCTCCTCATCCGCAGGGCGGGAAGCGCAACCGGCCAACAAGAGCGCGGTCGCCGCAAGGAGGCAGAGCGCAAATTCCGTCGGCGTTGACCCACATCGTCTCATAGGAGTTCTCCGCTGCCAAGCAGCCTCGTACAATCAGACGTACTTTAAAAATCCGACCCGCCGGCGATGCCAACGTTCCCACCTTGGACCTACAGGCGTTTTAGTCTGATAGGAATCGTGTGCCTTGGCCTGACCGGCTGCCTTGCCCCCCTCAGCCTAGACGGGCAAGCTGCCGCCTTAGGCTTGCGCAAATTCTACGTCTCCGGACAGGGTTTTACCCATTTAGTCTATGCCAAGGGCGAGCCGTGCGCTAGGGGCAAGTTGCACGTGTATCTTGAGGGCGATGGGCTGGCCTGGCTGCCGGGCAATCGCATCGCCGCCGATCCCACGCCTAGGCACAGCTGCGTGTTGCCGCTGATGGCTGTGGACCCGGCCCCGGCGATTTATCTGGGCCGACCTTGTTACCACGGCCTGGCAAAAGCGGCCGGCTGCCATCCGGGGCTGTGGACCCAAAAGCGCTACAGCGAAACCGTCCTTGCCAGCATGCTCACGGCGCTCAAGGGCATCGTGGGGGCAAGACCTTGCCGCCCGGTGCTGATCGGTTACAGCGGTGGCGGCACACTGGCGATGTTGATGGCGCAGCGCCTGCCGCAAACTGTAACCGGCGTAGTCACGCTGGCAGGCAATCTGGATGTCGCCGCCTGGGCGAGGTTGCACGGCTACACGCCGCTTTACGGTTCCCTGGATCCGGCAACCCTTCCCCCGCTGCCGCCGGCGATTTTCCAGATTCATCTGGCCGGCGAAAGCGACGATAATATCCCCGCGGCCCTGATCCGCAAGGAAGCCAGCCGCCAACCGGGCGCTAAGTTTTGGATGCTGCCTAGGCACGCCCACACCTGCCCGGAGAAAAAGCTGTGGCCCGGGATTTTGGCGGCGATTTCTGGTTTGGAAGCCAAGCGGCTGGCAAAAGCTGCGCCTTTTGTACGTCTTAACAGGTAACGAGGTAGGAATGACGGAGACCAACCTTGCTTCTACATGTCCTGGCGATCCAACTCCAATTTCGGCGCGGGCAGGGGGTATCGATGAATACCGGCGAAACAGCTTTTTCCCTGCCGCTGTCTGAGGAGGCGGCCAAAAAGGCGGTTTTCGACCACTGGGAGTTCTTGCAATCCCTGGCCCGCCGCCGCTTTCCGAACGATTTTAACACCGCCCATCTGGCTTTGGATTACGTCCTGGAAAACCTCCAGGAGCAAGGCTGGCAGCGGGTCAGGGCCTGGACCGGACAAGGAAAGCTCACCACTTTCCTGGCGGTCTTGACCACCCGGCTGATGACCGATTACGTGCGTAAGGTTTACGGCCATCAGCGCCCGCCCAAATGGCTGAGCGAGAAGCCCGATCCCATCTGGCGGGAAGCCTATCGCGTTTTGATCCTCGAGCGTTTAGACCGTCAAGAAGCTGTCGAGCTGCTCAAAACGCGCTACCCGGAAATCGGAACCGCAACGCTTTATCAGATCGCCGCCGAGGTCATCGCCCGCTCGCCGGTCAGACACCGCTACCAGGACTACCAGGAAGTCGGAATCGAGGAAATCGCCGAACCCGGAAGTTTTGAACTGTCTCCGGAAGCTGAACTCGAACCTAGGCCGCGGGAGCTTGGAGAGGTGCTTGCTGGCTACATCCGCGGTGAAACAGCCGCCCCGGCTGAGGTCCACGCCCTGCTGGAAAAACTTGCGCCGCATCTGCATTTGAGCGACGAAGACCGCCTGTTGCTGCGCCTGCGTTATTTAGAAGGGCTTCCCTTAGAGCAGGTCGTCAAGCTCTTGCACCTGCCAGGCGATCCCTACAAACGCCTAAACAAACTCCTCAAATCCCTGCGCGCCGCCTGTGAGCGCGCCGGATTGGTATGACCATCAGCGCAATCTAGGGCATCGATATGAGGCACGAAAAGACCGCATGGATTGAAGACGAACGACTGGCTGCTCGGCTCGGCCTGGCCGCCAGCAAAGCGAAGCGGCAAGACCCATGCCCCCCGGCGGAGCAGCTTTCCGCTTTCATCGACGGCCGGCTCTCTTTGCCCGAACGGCGAGCGATTCTGGCGCATCTCAACGCGTGCGAGCCGTGTTACCAGGCATGGCTGGAAGCGGCGCTCGCCCTCTCCGAACTGCCCTCGCAGGCGCCCCCAAAGCGGGCCTGGTGGCAGACGCTGCAGGAGGTCTGGCGCGCGCGGCCGTGGATGCTGCCGTTGACGGCGGCGCTGGCGGTGTCTTTCGCCGTCCTAGCGGTGGTAATGCAAAAACCGGCCCCGGAGATCGAGCCGATCCCGCAACTGGCCGCCGTGGTCCGGCATCACCCTGGCCTGGACCAGGCGCTTGCGGCACTTCCGCAAGAACTCGAAAGCACCGGCTTCGCCTTCAGCGACACCCCCCAAGACCTCGCCAAACAGGCGTTTGCCGCGGGCTTCTCGGAAGCGCGGCGGTGGTTCGACGGCGCCCAGCCTGCCGAAGCGGTGGGGCCGGCCCAAAAGTGGCAGCGCCCCCCTGGGCGGGATTATTACGATCTGGGGCAATGGGCCTTTCTGACCTGGGCGCTCGCCCAAGCCGAGAACGTCCGCGCGGAAGAATGGCAGGCCTTCGCGCGCCACGGTCAGAGTCTCATCGCGCGCTTTGCGCAGCACCCTAAGGAACCGCAAGCCACGCAGGTCCTGGATGCCCTGCGCGAGATCCACGCGGCATTGGACGCGCTCGCCCAGCGCCCGGATCCGGCCCTGCAGGTCCGCCTGGTCCGCACGCTCCGCTCGACCGTCCACCAATTCCTCAGCTAAACCCAATGCGCGCGGTGTGGCTGGCGGCGGTTTCAGGCGCGGCGCTGTTGGGCTTTACTGTCCAGGCCGCGCCCACGCAGGCGAGCGTGGATTTTTACATCGCCACCTACGGCGCCCTGGCCCCCGATCAGGACGCGCGCGCCGCCTTGGCCCAGCGCGTGTTCGAGCGGGTTCGGGCGGCGGCGGACAAAAGCCCTCGCCGAACACCCAAGCTGGTAGTCATCGCCGGCGCCACCGACGCCTGGGCGATCGCTTTGCCCAGCGGCCACATCGTGCTCTCGCGCAAGGGGCTGGAGCTGTGCTTCAAAGACGCCGACCCGCAAACGGCCGAGGCGCGCCTGGCTTTCATCTTGGGCCATGAGCTGGCGCATCTGGCCCACGACGACTACTGGCATCACGAGGTCGAAAGCTTCCTCGCCAAGGCCCCGGACACGCAAAAGATCGCGCATTTTCTGGACCAGAGCTTTGAAGCCAGACAGGCCGAACTGGCCGCCGACGACAAGGGCTATCTCTATGCCGCCATGGCCGGCTATCCGGTCGAACGGCTGGTCGATAGTAAAACCGATTTTTTCACCTTCTGGATGCAGCAAACCCAGGCCCGGATCACTTCCTCGCATCCTTTTCCCGAAGATCGGGCGGCGCTCTTGCGCGAGCGCCTTAAGATGCTGCAGGAGAAACTGGCTTTTTTCGACATGGGCGTGCGCCTGGCGCATTTTGGCCGCTGCGCCGATGGGATGTATTTTCTGCAGGAATTCAAGCGCGTGTTCCCCGAACCTGCGGTGCTCAACAACCTGGGAGTCTGCGCTTTGCAACTGGCGCTCCAGGAAATGCCCAAAGCCCAGGTCCAATTTTATTGGCTTCCTTTCCTGCTGGACGTGGAGACTCGCGCCCCCAGGACCCGCGGGGCGGGCGTTGAACCGGCGCGGCGGTTTCTGAAAGACTTTCAGGCCGACAGCCCGCAGGCGCAAAGCCATCTCAAAGAGGCCGCCGAATACCTAGAGCAAGCGGTCGCGGCAGCGCCGGATTATCTTACCGCGCGTTTGAATCTGGCAGCCGTCCGCCTGTATCAAGGCCGCCCCCACCAGGCCCGGGCGACATTGGCCGAGGCGCTGGAACTTAATCCAAACGATTGGCAAGCGAAAATGCTCGATGCTTTAGCGCTGTACGAACAGAGCGAATCGGGCATCGACCTGTGGCCGGCGGCGATCCAACGGCTGGAGGTTTTTGCCGGGGACACGCCGCCCGCCTGGCGCTACAACCTCGCCCGCCTGTTGGAGCTTCGCCCCCGCCCCCAAGAGGCCCAAGACCTGTGGAACTTTTTGGCCCAAACCGCCGCCGAATTGCCAGAAACGGTTCGCCAAACGGTGTGCGCCAAACAGTCTCTAAAGCCGTCCTCTGCGTGCTTAAATCCTGCCCCCCAAGGCGCTGCCTCTCCCTTGCCCTGGCGCTGGCCGGTAGCTGCCGAAGGCGCCCTGCCCGTGACCCCGAGCCTACGCGCCAAGCTGTTTGCGGGGTGGGAGGCCATCCCTTTCGATTGGTTTCAGCCTAAACTTTATGGCTTTATCCACCGCTCACCGGACCGGCGGGTCGAGGTCATGGAAATGGATCAGTTCGTCCTTCTTCAAGCGATCAAAGACGGCCTCCGCCTCTCCATAGAGGAGCTGCCCAAGTTCTGCCCCCGCCCCTTGATCCGGCACCGGCTGCTGAATGGGGAGCTTTTTACCTGCGGCCATTGGGCGGTCTTGGTGCGCGGCGGGCGGGCAAGCGAAGCGTGGTGGATCGCCTCATGACCGAACGTTTTTTATCCTGCACCGTACCGCTTGAATTGGCTGGTCAGCGTTTGGATCAGGCGCTGGCCTGCTTGTTTCCGGACTACTCCAGAAGCCGCCTCAAGCAGTGGATCGAAGCGGGTCGGGTGAGCGTGGACGGCCAAGTTCGGCGGCCGCGCGATCTCCTCAAAGGAGGCGAGCGGATCAAATTGCAGCCGGCGGCCAGTAAACAGGAATCCTGCCAACCCCAGGACATCCCCCTGAACCTGGTCTTCGAGGACGAGCATCTAATCGTGATCGACAAACCGGCCGGCCTCGTCGTCCATCCGGCGGCCGGCCACGCCGACGGCACCCTGGTCAACGCCCTCCTCCACCACGCCCCGGAACTGGCCGCCCTCCCTCGCGCGGGGATCGTCCACCGCCTGGACAAAGACACCTCTGGGCTGCTCGTCGTCGCCAAAACCTTAACCGCCCACAAAAGCCTGGTCGAGCAGCTCCAAGCGCGCCGCGTCAAACGCGAGTATTTGGCCTTGGTGCAAGGCCGGCTCATCGCCGGCGGCACGATCGACGCCCCGATCGGCCGCCATCCGACCGACCGCAAGCGCTTTGCGGTGGTCGAAGGCGGCAAGGAGGCCATCACCCACTACCGCGTCGCCGCGCCCTTCCCCCACCATACCTTGCTCCAAGTCACTCTGGAGACCGGGCGAACGCATCAAATCCGCGTGCACCTGGCCTATCTCGGCTTCCCGTTGGTCGGCGACCCGCAATACGGCCGCCTGCGCTTGCCGCCGGGCGCGAGCGCCGAGACGGTCGCCGCCTTGCGCGGATTCAAGCGCCAAGCGCTGCACGCGGCGCAACTTGGGCTTTGCCATCCAGAAAGCGGGCAAGAGATGCGTTGGCAAAGCCCCTTGCCGGAAGACCTCCGCCAGCTTTTGCAAACCTTGCAGGCAGACCCCGCGGCTGCTAGCTTAAGGGCCTAACGCTTTGTTAAACGAGGACCCCATGCAAGCAAGCCGCATCGCTATCGCCCTATTGGCGCCGCCGTCTTCGGCCCTCGCCCACAGCGGCCCGCATTTAGACGAGGCAACGCTGGAGGCCATTTTCCAGTTCATGGATCGGACTTACGAGAATTTTCTTACCCACTTGCCGCTGATCGGAGGCATCGCCGCCGGTCTATTGGCGCTGTTGGCGGCGCGAAGGATCTGGCGCCGCGCGCGATGAACCTCATCTTTCCCGACTGGCCTGCGCCTTCGCGCGTCAAAGCCGCGGTCACCTTGCGCACCGGCGGGGTCAGCCAAGGCCCATTTTCTTCGTGGAATTTGGCCGCCCACGTCGGCGACGACCCAGAAGCCGTGGCGCGGAACCGGCAAATCCTGCGGGAGCGGCTGGACCTCCCCGCAGAACCCATCTGGCTCGCGCAGCGGCACGGCAACCGGGTGGTCGCGGCCGACGCTGCCCATTCCGGCCCGCCCCCCGCGGACGCGAGCTTCACCGCCTCCCCCAACGTCGTCTGCGCGGTACTGACCGCCGACTGCCTGCCCATCCTGCTCACCGACGGCCACACGGTGGCCGCGGTGCACGCCGGCTGGCGCGGAATCTTGGCCGGGATCATCGAGCAGGCCATCGCCCTGCCCGCCTGGCGCCGGACGCCCATAGCCTGGCTGGGGCCGGCTATAGGTCCTGAGGTGTTCGAGGTGGGGCAAGCGGTCCGCGACGCCTTCGTGAATAAGAATCCCAGCCTGAAAAGCGCGTTTTGTCCTCGCGCAGACCGCTACGTGGCCGATCTCTACGCGCTGGCCAAGAGACTCCTTAACCAAGGCGGGGTGCGCGCGATCTACGGCGGCGGGTTTTGCACCTACCGCGATGCGCGCTTTTTTTCCTACCGCCGCGACGGCGCCTGCGGGCGCATGGCCAGCCTTATCTGGCGCAGTTGAAAAACCCGGGTTTGTTCCCCATATCCAGCTACGGAATCACCACCCACCTCTAGGAGTTATCCTTTATGCGAATGGACAAACTGACCACCAAGTTTCAGGAAGCGCTGGCCGACGCTCAGAGCCTGGCGCTGGGCAAAGACCACCAGTTCATCGAGCCGGTGCACGTGATGGTCGCGCTGCTCGACCAGGAAGGCGGCAGCGTCCGCCCGCTGCTGGCCAAAGCTGGGGTCAACGTCTCCCAGCTCAGAAGCGAGTTGGGCAAGGCCTTGGATCGCCTGCCGACGGTGCAGGGCGTAGGCGGCGAAGTGCACATTTCAAATGAATTGGGGCGCGTTCTTAACCTTACCGACAAGCTGGCGCAAAAGCGCGGCGACGCCTATATCTCGAGCGAGCTGTTCGTGCTCGCGGCCCTGGAAGATAAGGGGAGTTTGGCGGAACTGCTGCGCAAGGCCGGGGCCACCCGCAGCCTGATCGAGAAAGCGATTGAGGAAATCCGCGGCGGCGAGAAGGTGACCGACCCCAACGCCGAAGCCCAGCGCCAAGCTTTGGAGAAATACACCATCGACCTGACCGCGCGCGCCGAACAGGGAAAATTAGACCCGGTCATCGGGCGCGACGAAGAAATCCGCCGCACCGTGCAGATCCTGCAACGGCGCACCAAGAACAACCCCTGCTTGGTGGGCGAGCCGGGGGTAGGCAAGACCGCGATCGTTGAAGGCCTGGCGCAGCGCATCGTCAACGGCGAGGTGCCGGAGGGCTTGCGCGATAAGCGGATCTTGGCGCTGGACATGGCGGCCTTGATCGCCGGGGCCAAGTTCCGCGGCGAATTCGAGGAGCGCCTAAAAGCGGTCTTGAACGACATCGCCAAAGCCGAAGGCAAGATCATCCTGTTCATCGACGAGATCCACACCATCGTCGGCGCGGGCAAAGCCGAAGGGGCCGTAGATGCCGGCAACATGTTAAAGCCGGCCTTAGCGCGCGGCGAGCTGCGCTGCATCGGCGCCACCACCCTGGACGAATACCGCAAGTACATCGAAAAGGACGCCGCCCTAGAGCGCCGCTTCCAGCGCGTGCTGGTCGATGAACCGACGGTCGAGGACACCATCGCCATCCTGCGCGGCTTAAAGGAGCGCTACGAGCTGCACCACGCGGTGGAGATCACCGATCCGGCCATCGTCGCGGCGGCGACCCTGTCGTACCGCTACATCACCGACCGCAAGCTGCCCGACAAAGCGATCGATCTCATAGACGAGGCGGCGGCCAAGATCCGCATGGAAATCGACTCCAAGCCGGAGGCTTTAGACCGCTTAGACCGCAAGCTCATCCAGCTCAAGATCGAGCGCGAGGCGCTTAAAAAAGAGACCGACCCGGCTTCGAAAAAGCGGCTCGAGGCTTTAGAAGAGGAGATCGCCCGCCTCCAGCGCGAGTACTCGGAGCTAGAGGCCATCTGGCAGGCGGAAAAGGCCGCCCTCCAAGGCGCGCAGGCCATCAAGGAGAAACTCGAGCAAGCGCGCTTGGAGCTGGAAAACGCGCGCCGCGCGGGGGATCTACAGCGCATGGCGGAGATCCAATACGGCCGCATCCCTGAACTCGAGCGCCAGCTGCAGGCGGCGCAGGAGGCCGAGCGCAAGGAGTTTAAGTTGCTGCGCAACAAGGTTACCGAAGAAGAAATCGCCGAGATCGTCTCCAAGTGGACCGGCATCCCGGTGGCCAAGATGCTCGAGAGCGAAAAGCAAAAGCTTTTGCGCCTGGAAGAAGAGCTGCACCGGCGCGTGGTCGGCCAAGACGAGGCAGTCAAAGCGGTGGCCAACGCCATTCGCCGATCGCGCGCCGGGCTCTCCGATCCCAACCGGCCGGTCGGCTCGTTCCTATTTTTAGGCCCCACCGGCGTGGGCAAGACCGAGCTGTGCAAGGCTTTGGCCGAGTTTTTGTTCGACACCGAGCGCGCCATGATCCGCATCGACATGTCCGAGTTCATGGAGAAGCACGCGGTCGCCCGCCTGATCGGCGCCCCGCCGGGGTACGTGGGCTACGAGGAAGGCGGCTATCTGACCGAAGCGGTGCGGCGTAAGCCTTATTCGGTGATCCTGTTCGACGAGGTCGAAAAAGCCCACCCCGACGTGTTCAACCTGCTGCTGCAGATCCTCGACGACGGGCGGCTGACCGACAGCCACGGGCGCACGGTGGACTTTCGCAACACGGTGGTGATCATGACCTCCAATCTGGGCTCCGACCGCATCCAAGAGCTCACCCAGGAAGGAGCGAGTTACTCCGTTATCAAGAACGAGGTCATGAGCTACGTCAACCGCCATTTCCGGCCCGAGTTCGTCAACCGCATCGACGAGATCGTGGTGTTCCACCCCTTGGGCCGCGCCCAGATCCACGCCATCGCCGAACTCCAGGCGGCGCGCCTCAAGCAGCGTCTGGAGGCGCGGGAGATGAAGCTGAGTCTGAGCGAAGAGGCGCTCGATCTGATCGCTCAGGCCGGTTACGATCCGGTGTTTGGCGCCAGGCCCTTGCGCCGCGCGATCCAACATCTGATCGAGGAGCCTTTGGCGATGGAGATTTTGGCCGGGAAATTCGGCCCGGGCGATACCATCGTCGCCGACGCACAAGCCGGCAGAATCGTCTTCCGCAAAGGCTATTGACGTGTCAGGTCGCTCTCAAGGTTGCGACTTATAATGGCTTTACAACCTCAAGGAGACAGCCTGATGAGCGTTGAGATCCACGTTTTGAACCGTTACACCGAAGGCGCCAGAAGCCGCCAGGCGGATCTGTGCTGCCCGGTGGACTACGACCCTAAAGCTTTAGAGCTTCTGCCGGAGGAAATCCTCGCCAAGGACTACGGCTGCGGCGACCCCTCGCGCTACGTGCGGGAGGGAGACGTCGTGCTGGATCTGGGCTCAGGTTCAGGCAAGCTCTGTTACCTGGCCGCCCAGTTCGTCGGTCCCAAGGGCCGGGTGATCGGGGTGGACCTGAACGACGAGATGCTGCAGCTGGCGCGCAAGTATCAGGCCGAGATGGCCGAGAAACTGGGCGGCGACCGGGTGCGCTTCGTCAAAGGGCTGATCCAGGACCTGGCCCTGGACGTCGAAGCCACCGACCGCTGGCTGGCCGAGCACCCGGTAAGGAGCCACCGGGACCTGCTCGCCCTCAAAGCCTGGCAGGCCGAGCAGAGGCGACAGCGCCCCCTGATCGCCGACAACTCGGTGGACCTGGTGATCTCCAACTGCGTCCTGAACCTGGTGGACGACGGCGACAAACGCCAGCTGTTCCGGGAGATCTTCCGGGTCGTCAAACCCGGCGGGCGCGTCGCCATCTCCGACATCGTCTGCGACGAGCCGGTGCCGCCGGCGATCAAACGGGACCCCGATTTGTGGAGCGGCTGCATTGCAGGCGCCATGCAGGAGCACGCCTTCCTTCAGGGATTCGTGGACGCCGGTTTCGTCGCGGTCAAGCTGGACAAATGGGCGGATAAACCGTGGCGGGTGATCGACGGCATCGAGTTCCGGGCGGTCACCGTCACCGCGGTCAAACCGCAAGGCACCCAGTGCCTGGACTACGGCCACGCGGTGATCTACAAGGGGCCGTTCGAGAAGGTCTACGACGAGGAAGGCCACGTGTACTGCCGCGGCCAGCGGATGGCGGTGTGCGAGCGGACTTTCCGCTTCCTCACCGAAGGCCCGCTAAAAGACGACTTCATCGGCATCGCCCCCGCGACGATCGGCGAAGGCAAACCCTGGTGCGCCCCGCCCGGCACGCTGCGCTCGCCGGCCCAGACCAAAGGCGGCACAAGCTGTGGGGGTGGCCCTGAGCGCTGTTGCGGCTAGGCGTGAGACCGTTCTCGATCATCATCCCCACCTGGCAGGAGGCGGCCGGGATCGAGGCCTGCCTGAACGCCTTGAGGGCGCTGCGGCCGCGGGCGGAAATCCTGGTGGTGGACGGCGGCAGCGACGACGGCACCCAAGACCTTGCCCGCCCGTGGGCGGACAAGGTCCTGTCCTCCGCGCGCGGCCGGGCGGCGCAGATGAATGCGGGCGCCCGCGCCGCAGGCGGCGCGGTGCTGATCTTCCTCCACGCCGACACCTTGCTGCCGCCCGGGGCGCTCGATGCCATCGAGCAGGCCCGGGCCCAGGGATACCGCTGGGGCCGCTTCGACGTGCGCCTGGATGGCCGCCATCCGCTGTTGCCGCTGATCGCGGCGGCGATGAACCTGCGCTCGCGGCTGACTGCGATCGCCACCGGCGATCAAGCGATCTTCGTCGCCCGCGAGGCGTTCTGGCGGCTCGGCGGGTTTCCCGAGCAACCGCTGATGGAAGACATCGAGCTCTGCCGCCGTTTAAAGCGCCTGGGGCCGCCTGCCTGCCTGCGGCTCAAGGCCACCACCTCGGCGCGGCGCTTTGAAAGGTTCGGGGTGCTCTCCACCCTCTTGCTCATGGGGTGGCTTAGGTTTAGGTACTTTTGCGGCGCCGACCCCAGCGCGTTGGCCAGGCGCTATCCGCACGGGCAGTCGGCGTGAGCGGGTTTGCTTTTCCCGAGGCGGCTATCTTAGTCTTTTTGAAAGCCCCGCTTCCGGGGCAGGTCAAAACGCGCCTCATCGGGGCTTTGACGCCGGCCCAGGCCGCCTCTCTCCACGCCCGCCTGGCGGCAGGCCTGATCGCTCGGCTGGCGCAGGCGAGGCTGGCGCCAATTAAGCTGTATTGCCACCCCGACACCAGTCATCTGTTCTTCCAAGCGCTGGCCAGGCGCTACGGCGTCGGCCTTAGGCGCCAACGCGGCCAAGACCTGGGAGAGCGGATGCTGTCTGCGTTCCAGGCGGCCCTTGCGCTTTCCCGATTTGCCTTGGCGGTAGGCGGCGACTGCCCGGAGCTTGGCGCAGCCGAGTTGAACGCGGCGCTTTTAGCCCTTGCGGAAGGGTACGAGGCGGTGCTGGGGCCTGCCGAAGACGGCGGTTACGTGTTGCTGGGCTTGCGCCGTCCGCAGCCGGAGCTGTTTTTGACCATGCCCTGGGGGAGCGCCACCGTGCTGGCCGAAACCCGCCGCCGGATTTTGGCTTTGGGACTTAAATCCTTAGAGCTTCCTCCGCTCTGGGACCTGGACCGGCCAGAAGACCTTCAACGCTTAAAATCCACTTGCCAGCGCAACACCACCTGGAGGCGGCGGTAATCGTCTTCCGCTAGGCTGTCGCGGAAGACCCGAACCGCCAAGAAACGGCGGTCCGGCAGGCGAAAATGGAGCAAGGTCAAAAGGCGGCTGCGCCAGGTGGAGGGCAAAAGTTCGGCATGCACCGGCGCTAGCCCCGGCCCGGACAAGGTCCAGCGTTCGCCGTCGTAGCCGATCTTCGCGACCTTTTGCCGCCTGGGAACCCATAAGCTTACGCCAAGGCCCGCCGAGGCCAACAGCTTTCCCCACCCGGGTAGGGCGCTCAGCCAGACCGCCAACAGCGCCAAGCCGTGGCCGAGCAGCAGAAAATACCGCTCTATCCTCGAGGGTTTGGGTTCGAACGCCAAAGCGCGCAATTTCTCAAGCTCAGGACAACCTTCATCAGCTCAGGGTCGGGACAACTCTGGCCGCAAAGCCAAGCCCAAAGCTCGCAATCGGAGGCTTCGAGCAAGCGGCAAAACGCCTTTTGCTCGACCGGGTCGGCGCCAGGATAGGCGCATTCCAAATACGCCGCCAAAACCAGGTCCAGTTCCTTCATGCCCCGCCGGCAGCGCCAGCGCAGTCTGCCGAGATCAGCGCTCACCGCGCAGCTTTTCCAAGATCCGCTCGCGCGCCTGCGGCGAAAGCTTCCCTTCGGCCAGCAGATCTTCCGGGCGCAGCAAGGCGCACAAGCGCTCGAGCAAGTTTAGCTGCCGTGCGTAACGGCGGCACAGAGCGCACAGCCAAAGGTGCAGCCTAAGCGCCAGCCGCTCGCGCACGCTCAAAGGAACATCCAAGGCTTTGGAAAGCAATTCCACCGCCTGCCTGCACGTGAGCATCAATCTTTCCCGCCGAAACCCGCCTGCTCCAGACACCGGCGCAACCTGAACCGCATCCGCGACAGCATCACCCACACGTTGTTGGTCGAAGAGGCGGGCAATTGCCTACAGATTTCCTCCGCCCGGAGCCCCTCCACCTCGCGCAGGTAAAACAGGTGGCGGAGCCTGGGCGGCAGCTTCTCAAGGCAGCGCAAAAGCGCGGCCTTAAGCTGGTCAAGCTCAAGATCCCTTTCCGGGTCGCCCAAGTCCTTGGGAGCCTCTCGCCAATGGCCGAACTCGTCGAAAGCGTCCCAATCCAAGCCGAGCTCCTCCAGAGAAGAGGAGGAAAATTTGCGGAAGTGATCGGCGATCTTGTGTCTTAAGATGCCTACCAGCCAGCTGCTTTCGGAAGAGCGGCCGGCAAACTCGGCGCGCCCGCGCCAGGCGGCAAGCAAAGTCTCCTGGACCAGATCCTCGGCCACCGCGTTATCCCCCACCCGCGCCAGGGCATAGCGGAACAAAAGATCGCCGTAGCGCTCGAGCCAGCGTTCGGGATCAAGCTCAGTCACTGCCGCCGCGCGAGAAGCAGCTTTTTGATCTCGGCGATGGCTTTGGCCGGGCTCAAGCCCTTCGGGCATACGTCGGTGCAGTTGGTAATCGTGTGGCAGCGGTAGAGTTTAAACGGGTCTTCCAGCTCGTCCAAGCGCTCGCCAGTCATCTCGTCGCGGCTGTCGGCGATCCAGCGATAGGCTTGGAGCAGCGCCGCCGGCCCTAAGAAACGGTCGCCGTTCCACCAGTAGCTCGGGCACGCGGTGGAGCAGCACGCGCACAGGATGCATTCGTACAGGCCGTCGAGCCGAGCCCGTTCTTCCGGGCTTTGCAGGCGCTCGCGGTCGGGCGGCGGGGTCACGGTCTGAAGCCAAGGCCGGATCGCCGCGTACTGGGCAAAAAAATGGGTCTGATCGACGACCAAGTCCTTGATCACCTCCTGGTGCGGCAGCGGATAGACGCGGATGGTATCGCCCAAGTCGGCGACCGGCTGGATGCAGGCCAAAGTGTTTTTGCCGTTGATGTTCATCGCGCACGAGCCGCACACCCCTTCCCGGCACGAACGGCGGAAAGCCAAGCTGGTATCGATCTCGTTCTTGATTTTGATCAGGACGTCCAGCACCATCGTCCCGCACTGCTTACGGTCCAGCTGAAAAGTATCCAGGCGCGGATTGGTGCCGGCCTCCGGATCGAAGCGGTAGACCTTGACCGTAATGAGCTCCTTAGCCCCTTCCGGGGCGGGCCAGGTTTTCCCAGGCAGAATTTTGGAATTGGGCGGCAGGCGCAGCTGAAAACTCATCAATACACCCTAGGCTGCGGTGGAATGGGTTGGACCTCCCCGGTCAAGGGCTTAAGATGCACCGGGCGGTAGGCGATCCGGTATCCTTTGGGATCCAGCCAGATCAGCGTGTGCTTGAGCCAGTTGGCGTCGTCGCGCTGGGGATAGTCTTCGCGCGCGTGGGCACCGCGGCTCTCGGTGCGGTTTAAGGCCGAAGCGATAGTCACCCGGGCCTGGGCGAGCAAGTTGTCGAGCTCCAACGCCTCCAAAAGATCGGTGTTCCAGATCAGGGAGCGGTCGCTCAGGCCGATCTCGGCAAAGGCTTCGACGACTTGCTCGAGCTTTCTCTGCCCTTCCTTGAGCAGCTCGCCGGAGCGAAATACCCCGGCGTAGTCCTGCATTACCCGCTGCATCCGCTCGCGCACCTGGGCCACCTTCAGGCGCCCGGAAGCATAGCGGAGGCGGTCAAAGCGGGAAAGCAAGGGATCGAGCCGGTCGGGCGAAAGCGGCTTGTGGGGCCGGCGGGGCTTGACCAACTCGGCGCAGCGGATCGCCGCGGCGCGGCCGAACACCACGATGTCCAAAAGCGAATTGGAACCCAAGCGGTTGGCGCCGTGGACCGACACGCACGCCGCCTCGCCCACGGCCATCAAACCCGGAACCGGGGTTTCCGGGTCGTCGTCTTCCAGAGTGACCACTTCCGCGTCGATGTTGGTAGGAATGCCGCCCATGTTGTAATGCACGGTCGGGATCACCGGAATCGGCTCGCGGGTTACATCCACGCCGGCGAAGATCCGGGCGGTTTCGGCGATTCCCGGCAAGCGCTCGTGGATGATCTTAGGGTCTAGGTGCTCCAGGTGCAGGTGCAGGTGATCCTTGTGGGGACCCACCCCGCGGCCTGCGCGGATTTCGAGGGTCATCGCCCGGCTGACCACGTCGCGGGAGGCCAAATCCTTGGCGTGCGGGGCGTAGCGCTCCATGAAGCGCTCGCCCTCGGAATTGGTCAGGTACCCTCCCTCCCCACGCGCGCCCTCGGTGATCAAGCACCCCGAGCCGTAGATTCCGGTAGGGTGGAATTGCACGAACTCCATGTCCTCAAGCGGGAGCCCTGCGCGCAGCACCATGGCGTTGCCGTCGCCGGTGCAGGTATGGGCTGAGGTGCAGGAGAAATACGCGCGCCCGTAGCCGCCGGTGGCGAGCACCGTCATGTGGGCGCGGAAGCAGTGCAGCGAACCGTCTTCCAGACACCAGGCCAGCACGCCGCGGCACACCCCCTCCTCGTCCAGGATCAGGTCGAGGGCAAAATACTCGATAAAGAACTCGGCCTGCGCTTTCAGGGATTGCTGGTACAGAGCGTGCAAGATGGCGTGGCCGGTGCGGTCGGCGGCGGCGCAGGTGCGCCGGGCCTCGCCCTGGCCGAAGTGGGTGGTCATGCCACCGAAAGCGCGCTGATAGATCTTGCCTTCGGGGGTGCGCGAGAACGGCACCCCGTAATGCTCGAGCTCGATCACCGCCGGGATGGCCTCGCGGCACATGTATTCGATCGCGTCCTGATCGCCCAGCCAGTCCGAGCCTTTGACCGTGTCGTACATGTGCCAGCGCCAGTCGTCCTCGCCCAGGTTGCCTAACGCCGCGCTGATGCCGCCTTGGGCCGCCACCGTGTGGCTGCGGGTGGGAAAGACCTTGGTCAGGCACGCGGTCTTGAGGCCGCGCGCCGCGATTCCCAAGGTGGCGCGCAGGCCCGCGCCGCCGGCGCCTACGACCACGGCGTCGTAAGTGTGAAAGTGAATCGGATAGGCTTTGGCCATAGCTTTCAACCTGCAATCACCAGCCGCACGACGGCGACGACGGCGATCACCGCCAACAGCGCCAAAGCCAGCTGCATGGCTACTAAGCTGACGGTACGCAGCCAGTAGGTGGAAACGTAATCCTCGATCACCACTTTAAGGCCGAGCATGGCGTGGTAGATCGCCGCCGCAAAGTAGGCCAACAGCCACACCGCGCTCTCCGGTTTAGCCAGAGAGCGCGCTACTTCAGCCTGGGAAAGCTCAGGCAGCCGCGCCAAGAACCAAGCCAGCCACAACGACAGCGGAACCAAGGCCACCGCCGTCACCCGCTGCGCCCACCACGCGCCGCTGCCGCTTCGGGCGCTGCCCAAGCCACGCGCTTTGCTCAGCGAAGTTCGCAAATTCATGTCAACCAATTGCCTAAAGTCGTGATCAGAGTCAGCGCGACCGCCACGCCCAACTCCCACCGGCTGTGGCGAAGCAAAACCGCACGCTCCAATCCAAAACCCAAATCCCAAAGCAGGTGGCGGATGCCGTGGCAGAAATGGACAAACAGCGCCAAGATCCAAAGCCACAGCCACGCCCGCCCGACCCAACCGCGCAAAAACCCCAAAATCGCCTCGTACCGGGGAGGGTTGGGCACCGCCAGCAGCAGCGCGACCAAAACGAGCAACCCAAAACTCAAGATCACTCCCGTGATGCGGTGGCTAATCGATAACCACGCCGTCAGCGGCAGGCGATAAACTTGGAGGTGGGGAGATAAAGGGCGAGACGACCGAAGATCCATGGTTAAAAACCAATGCACCGACCGCGCCGGAATCTCTTCCTCTCCCGTCCAGGAGAAACTTGGCCGAACTCTGCCTCGTCCTCAGAACCAGCGAAAGGATCGTCTTGCATCTGGCCTCCTGTTTTTGAAAGCGTTTTTAGCCATTCTAAGCCGGATCGGCGCCATTCTCAAGCAAGCGCAATTTAGGAGTAGACTTTCAAGGCAAAAAGTTTTTGATCGGAGACAAACCATGGATCCAAACGGGCAAAAATTTATCGAGCAACGCACGCTAAAAACACCCAAATCCGCGGGAGTTACCCTTTGTCCTCTGCCGCCGACGGCGGTCTTGCGCATCCGGGGAGAAGATGCGCCGGCCTTCCTGCAAGGGCAGATCACCTGCGATGTGCGCCAGATCACCCCCACCTGCGCGGGACTTGGGGCGATTTGCACGCCGCAAGGGCGGGTGATCGCGACTTTTTGGCTGCTGCGCGACGACCTCGGCTTTTGCATGCTGCTCGCCGCCGATCTGGCGGAAAAGATCGCGCACCGCTTGCGCCTGTACATCCTGCGTTCCAAAGTCACGATCGCGGCCGAGAAGCCGGCGCTGTTTGGCGTGAGCGCAGCCGCCCCGGATCGGTTACGGCGCGCGCTGGGGGACCTGCCGCAAGCGCGCGGCGCGGTCGTCCACGCCCATCGCCTGTACTGGCTGCGGATGTTGCCTCCTGGAGAGCGCTGGCTAGTGTTGGGGGAAGCGGAGGCGGCGCAAGCGCTGTGGCTTGAGCTGGCAGAAACCCTGGGCGCGGCCGAGTCTCCGGCGACTTACTGGCAGCTTGCCGACATCCGCGCTGGTTTGCCTCGCGTCACCGCCGCCACTTCGGAAGCCTTCCTGCCGCAGATGCTCAACCTGGACCGGCTAGGCGGGATCAGCTTCGACAAGGGCTGTTACACGGGTCAGGAGATCATCGCCCGCGCGCATTACTTGGGTCAGATCAAACGCCGCCTTTACCGCGTCCGGCTTGAAGGCCCGCATACCCCCGACCCCGGCGCGCCTCTGCTTGTGCAGGGCGAGAGCGTAGGCCAGGTGGTCAACGCCGCTCCCGCCGATTCCGGCCAAGAAATGCTGGCGGTAGTGCGCTGTGATCAAGCGCACAATCCGGCCATTCGGCTGGCAGGCCATAGCGATGCGCCCTTACAATGGCTAGACCTGACCTATACTTAAGGCAAGGCAAAATCCGCTCTCGGCCATGGAACTCCGTCACGACCAGGAATTTCTCGACTACTTGCGCGGCGAAATCCAAGCCAACCGCCTTATCCTCCCTTCCTTGCCGGAAGTGGCGCTCAAGGTGCGCGATGCCGTCGACCGCGAAGAGCTCAGCGCCGCCAAACTGGCAGCGCTGATCGCCGAGGACGCAGCCTTGGCCGCGCGCCTGATCCAGGTCGCCAACAGCCCGCTGTACCGCGGTCGAGTGGAGATCACCAGCCTGCCGATGGCCATCACCCGCCTGGGAATGAACACGGTCCGCACCTTGCTTTTGAGCCTGGCCATGCAACAGGTCTTCCAGCCCACCTCCCCGCTGCTGGACCGCTACTTTCACGCCATCTGGCAAACCAGCGTCGAGGTCGCCGCCATCGGCCGCGCCCTCGCCTCCCTCTGCCCGCACCTGAACGCCGAGCACGCGCTTTTGGCCGGGCTGATCTTCCAGATCGGCAAACTCCCCATCCTTACTTTGGCCGAGCAGACCCCAAACCTGGCCAACGATCCAAAACGCCTAGAGTCGCTGCTCGAAGCCCTGCATCCTGCAATCGGCGAAATGGTCTTACGGAGTTGGCATTTTCCAAAGACCTTGCTCGACGTGGTGAGCGAATACCTAAACTGGCAACGCCAGCCGCCGGGCGAGCTGGCCGACTACGTGGACTTGGTCCAGGTGGCCTATCTGGAACATAGGCTTAGCCGCGGTCAAACCCTGCCTGTCGATCCAGCGCAGGTGAGCGCCTTTGCGCGCCTTCGGCTGACGCCGAACATCGAGGTCGTAGAAATGGAAGAGGTGGACGCCGCCAAACGCCTGTTCGCTTAAAACCGCTTGTTTGCAGCGCTGCCGCTCGGTATAGTGCGCTCGAGTTTTTTCTCAAAGCAAAGCGATGAACGAGGCTGCAATCGGGCGCTTTCGGCGCATCGGCATCCTGGCGCTAACGGCGGTGTATCTGGTGATCCTGGCGGGAGCGATCGTGCGCGCGAGCGAGGCGGGAATGGGCTGTCCGGACTGGCCGACGTGCTTTGGCCGCTGGATTCCCCCCACCCAGGAATCCCAACTGCCGCCCAACTACCACGAAATCTATGCCCACCTGGGCTATGCCGAAACCAACTTCGATCCGATCAAGACCTGGACCGAGTACCTCAACCGGCTGGTCGGCGTCGCCTGCGGCTTTTTGATCCTCCTGACGGTCGCCTTCGCCGTCCCGTTCTTAAAGCGCGATCCCAAAGTCTTCTACGCGGCTCTGGCGGCCTTGCTTTTAGTCTTGTTCCAAGGTTGGCTGGGGGCGGTGGTGGTCAGCTCCAACCTGCACCCCCTGATGATCACCGCGCATATGATCTTGGCCTTGAGTATCGCGGCGCTGTTGATTTACGCCGTTGCCCGCTCGCAGAAGGAGGCGTTTTATCGCCTCTCTTCCCACGCCTTGAGCGCCAAACTGGAACTCGCCGTCCGGTTGGCGCTGGCTTTGACCCTAGTTCAAGTCCTCTTGGGCGCCCAGGTGCGCGAGGCGGTCGAGACCCTCGCCCGCCACGCAACGACGCCGCGCGAGTTCTGGCCCTTGGAGCTGCCTTGGGTGTTCTACGTCCACCGCGCCTGCGCCTTCCTCTTGCTGTGCACCAACCTCGGGTTGGCGTGGCAGTTCCTGCGGCGCCTGCCGCAAGATCACCTGCTGTTCCGCCTCAACCTAGGTCTGGTCTTGCTGACTCTGCTGGCGGTCGCCACCGGAATCGGCCTAGAGCGCTTCGGTATTCCCCCCGCCATTCAGCCGCTGCACCTGTTGCTGGCCAACCTGATCTTCGGCGCCCAGTTCCTGCTCTTAGTGAGCCTACCCTACTTTCGCCCACGCGGGCTCGAAAAGCACGCGCCGCCGGCCTAGGGGATCACCCGCGCGACCACCGCCAGCCCTTCGAGCACCAAATCCGGCACCACCTGCGCCGGAATCTCCAGCCCTAAAGCCAACTCGGCCGCGTCCCCGCCGGTTAAGAGCAGGCGGAGTCCAGGGTAGAGGCTCTGTTGCTGGCGAAAGGTGCGCTCGATCAGCCCCAAAGCGGCCTGCCGCGCCCCAAGGCAAACCGCGGCGGCAGTCCCATCGCCCAACCCCTCGCGGCGACCAGACCAGGCCGTCCAACCGATGCCCGAAGCTCTAAGCGCCAACGCTTCGGCCATGAGCTTGAGCCCCGGGCAGATCAGACCGCCTCGGTGCCGGCCGGCAGAGTCGATCACGTCCACCGTCAAAGCCGTGCCGCAATCGGCGATCAGGGCCGGCAAGGCATAACGGTTGCGCGCCGCAACCAGAGCCAGCCAGCGGTCCACTCCCAAAGCTTCCGGCTGCGCGTAGCCGCTGACCACTCCAAATCCGGTCGCCTGGGAGCGCACGAACTCAGGTTCAAACCGCCAGCGCGTGCGGATGAAAGCGCAAAGCTGCTCGGCCGCCACCGGCCCGGCGACGTTGGCGATCAACGCGCGCTGCGGGGCAGGCGCAAGCTCTCCCCAAAGCCTGTGCAGCTCGGCTTGGGCGATCCTGCCGGCGGTCAGCACGGGAGAACCCGAAATAAACCGGTCTCCGCGCAAAACCGCCCACTTCAGGCGGCTGTTGCCGTTGTCCACCAGCAACGCGCAAAACTCACGCTCCACCTTCTACCCTAAGCGAGACTTCCCCTGCGGCCAAAACCTGGCGCCGATCCCCGCGCTGCAACACCAAAAACCCTTCCTCGGTCACGTCCACCGCCGTCGCCTCATAAGTAAAATCGGCCTGACTCACTTTCACCTTGCGCCCTAAGACGCAGTTCAAGCGCCGCCAGTCTTCCAACCACGGCGCCAACCCTGAGCTCGAATAGCCGTGCAACAGAGCCAGAAGCCGGCCGAGCAGCTCGGCCACGATCCGGTTGCGCGAAGGCAGCGCCTCGCCCAAAATCGTCCAGCCGTCCACCCAAGGCTGGTCGATGGCCGAGGACGCCGAAGGCGCCAGCCACAGATTTATTCCTAAGCCCACCACCGCGACGCAAGGGCCGTGCGGTTCGCCGACCGCCTCGACCAGGATCCCGCCGAGCTTGCGTCCTTGCCAAAGAATATCGTTGGGCCATTTCAGCGCAAGTTCCGGAAACCCCAGCGCCGCAAGCCCAGAGGCCGCCACCACTCCGGCCGCCAGGCTCAGGCCAGACAAAGATTCCCCGCGCTCGAACCGCCACAGCACCGAGAGGTAAACGTTGTACCCAAACGGGGACGCCCAGGCGCGCCCTAACCGCCCCTTGCCCTGGGTCTGGGCCTCGGCCAAGCAGACGCTGGCGCACGGGCGCCCGGCGGCGGTCTTAAGCAAATACGTGTTGGTCGAAGGCAAGCAGGCGTGGATTTCCACCACCGGCTCAGGGCAGCCTGCGGGGATTTGCAGCGCGGCGAGGATCCGCTCTTGGTCCAAAAGCTCCAGCGGCCGCGCCAAGCGGTAGCCGCGCCCGGCGACGGCCTGGACCTCGACCCCGAGGGCGCGTAAGGTTCTAAGGTGCTGCCACACCGTGGTGCGGCTGGCGTTAACGGCCTTAGCCAGCGCCTGGCCGGAGTGAAACTTGCCGTCGGCCAGGCAGCGGAGCAAGGCTTCGGCGGTTGGGGTCAGCATGGCGGCCAGAAGGCGCAATCTTAAAGACCTGAGTATATCAGGTTCGGTCGCTTGGCGCTTGCCTCTGCTCGCGCAGCCTAGCCAGCTGGCGCTTGACTACATGCCGGATCAGGAATTCGCGGTCTTGGTCGCGCAAAGCCAGAAAATCCACCCCGATCCGATACCGGCCAGATTCTTGCTCGCAACAATAGACCACCCTGCCGAAGGTCAGGATGCCAACCAAAGCCGGCGGCACGATCATTTTCAGCTCCAAAACCTGGCCGGCGGCTAAAAACTGCTCGGCGTCGAAAGCGATCCCCGAAGCGCTCAAGTTTACCTTGTGGGTCGGCTGGTCTGTCAGGGGATTCGTGCTGATCATGAGCGCCTGCGCCAGGACGTTGAGCTTGCGCTCGAGGACCTCGAGGTACTTGGCGACCTCTGGGTAGTCCCGCTGAATGAGGCGTAGCGGCACTTGAGATTCGCGGCTTAAGTACTCCAAAGTCGAAGTCAGGGCGAAGCGATCGACGAACTGGCTTGGAAAGCGCTCGGGATCCGGCACTTCTTCGGGAGGAATGGTCCGGTACACCAAAACGATCTCGTCCTCGATGCGAAAATACCGGCGGCGCTCGGGGGAGGTGGGCAGAGCTTCGTTCATCGGACGGCCTTTGCGTTTGGGGGATTGGTTGCCTGCGGCGCTTCCTGTTCTAAAAGGATCTCCACGCGCCGGTTACGGGCCCGGTTGTTCTCGTTGATGTTGGGAACCAGCGGGCGGTTGTCGGCATAGCCTGCCACCATCATCCGCTTAGGATCGACCCCCCCTTTGAGGAGCTCGTGCGCCACGGTCACCGCCTGCGCCGCCGACAGCTCCCAGTTGGAGCGATATTGCGCGTTGACGATCGGCACATCGTCGGTGTGGCCGGCGACGACCACTTTGCCTTGGCTTGCCTTGACCGCCTCGGCGATCTTGGTCATCGCCGGGCTGAAGCCGGCGTTCAACACCGCGCTGCCGGAAGGAAACGACCCTTTCTCGTGGATGCGGATGATGATTTTCCACTTCTCCGTCTCGACGCTGACCTTGCCGGCTTTGATCTCATCGACCAAAGACTCGCGGATCTTTTTCGCCTCCTCTTCCAGCTTTTTGAGCTGCAGCTCCTCGAAGCGCTTTTGAATCTCTTGCGGGCTTAGGTTCTCGGTGTTTTCGGGGATGTCTAGATAAGGGTGTTCCTCGGTGGTCTGCTGGCGGATTTGGTCCATCGGCGTGGGTTCGACGCGACCTGGGGTAAAGTGCTCGGCCACCACGCTGGTCCCCTTGACGGTGTCGTACGCTTCGATCTCGGTCTGCACGCCAAAGGCGTTTTTGAGCGAGGCCGCCATCTGGCGAAACTTGATGATGTCCATGGTCGCAAACGACAGCAGCAGGACAAAGAAACACAACAGCAGGCTCATCATATCGCCAAAGGTGACCACCCACATCGGGGCGCCAGGTTTGCATTTGGGGCACTCGGTTTCCTCAGCCATAACTTCTCCTCATTCGCTGGTCGGGCGTTTTTTCTCCGGCAGATAGGTATGAAGCAAGGCTCCGAGCACCTTGGGATTAAGGCCCTCCTGGATTCCGTTGATCGCCTCGACGATCAAAGACTTGGAAAGCTGCTCGTAGCTGCTGACCAAAGCCAGCTTGTCGGCTAAGGGAAGCGCGACGGCATTGGCGAGGACCGCGCCGTATAGGGTGGTCAAAATCGCCACCGCCATCGCCGGGCCGATGCTGGAAGGATCGGACATGTTGGCGAGCATCTGCACCAACCCGACCAAGGTGCCGATCATGCCAAAGGCCGGCGCCACGTCTCCCACCGCCTGCCAGACCGCGCGGCCGGTTTCATGGCGTTTGACGGTTTGGTGGATCTCTTCCGTCAGCATCTTGCGAATCAGCGCCGGATCGTAGCCGTCCACGCACATGTTGATCCCTTTCTTCAAAAAGGGGTTGCTAATGGTTTCGTTCTCCAGCGCCAAAAGGCCGTTCTTGCGCGCCACATCCGCGAGCCGGACGACCTCCTCGATCAATTTGACCGGGTCTTCTTGCTTGTTGAAAAACGCCTTGGCCGCCACGCTAAAAGCTCTTAAAAAATCGCCCAAGGTGAATTTCATCAGCACGACCATCACCGTGCCGCCGAGCACGATCAAGATCGACGGCACATCCACAAACTGGCCCAAATTCCCGCCGACGGCGATGGCGCCGACGATGACCCCCATCCCGCCTAAAAAACCGATAAGCGTCGCGATGTCCAAGCAACTCCCTCCTGTGCAATTTCACTCACTCCTATCTAAAAGTAGCACGCCTTAAGAGAGAGTTTGTGCGACTTACAAGACCGCCAGGCGATCTGGGCGAAAATCCTCCACCAGCTTGTAGCCGTGATAGCCGCGGGGATTGCACAGGACGCGGGTGCCGGCACAGCGATAATCCCACACCGCATGGGTATGGCCGTGGAACCACAAAGCGATCTCGTATTCGTACATCAATTCCCGCAGATCGCTGCAATAGGCCAAGCGCATCAACGCGCTCGGGCGGCCGTCCCAGCTCCAGAACGTGGGCGCGTGATGGGTGACCACCACCGTGGGGCCGGAAAAAGGCGTCTTCAGGTTCTCTTCTAACCACGCGCGCGAACGCCGATGCAAGCGTGTATACTGCGCCAAGCTGTAGTTCTCGTTGCCAAACCGGATCTTGCGAAAGTCGTTGACCAAATCTTCCAGCGCCGAAACGTCTTCTTCCCCACCGCCCAAGTCGGTCCACAAGGTGCAGCCCAAAAAGCGCACCCCGCCGATGATCCGGCTTTGGTTTTCGAGAAAATGCACCCTGCTGCCTGCCGCGGCTTGCTCCAATCGGGCGAGCAGGCTGCCGTGTTCGTGGGCGTAAAACTCGTGGTTGCCGGCCACGTACACCACCTCGCGTCCCAGCCGGGCGAGCCAGTTTAGCCCTTGCAAACCGATGCCGATGTCGCCGGCGGCGACGACGACATCGGCGTCCACTTCCGGCAGCTGAAAATCGCCAAACTCCAAATGAAGATCGGAAAAATATTGAATTCTCACGGTGGCGAGGTTTCGCTTTATAATTGAATAATTGAGCTTTGGTTAAATACTAGCCGCAAACGCTTGCCCATGAGTACCCCTGCCATTCCCAGAAGGCCTTCGCTCGGCGTCCAAGTCGGCCACGTCCAGATCGGCGGCGGCGCGCCGATCGTGGTGCAGTCCATGACCAACACCCCCACCGAGGACGTTGCCGCCACCGTGGAGCAGGTGATAGAGCTGGCCCGGGCCGGCTCGGAAATCGTCCGTATCACTGTCAATACCGAAGAGGCCGCCGCCGCCGTGCCCAAAATCCGTGAGGAGCTCGACCGGCGGGGCTGCGACGTCCCCTTGGTGGGGGATTTCCACTTTAACGGCCACAAGCTGCTAGCCCACCACCCGGCGTGCGCCGAGGCCTTGGCCAAGTATCGCATCAACCCCGGCAACGTCGGCCGCGGCAGCAAGCGCGACGTGCAGTTCGCGCAGATGATCGAGTTCGCCTGCCGCTACCGCAAACCGGTCCGGATCGGGGTCAACTGGGGGAGCTTAGACCAAAGCGTGCTGGCCCGCTTGCTGGACGAGAACGCCAAGCGGCCGACGCCGCGCGATTTAGACAAAGTCATGCGCGAGGCGGTGATCACCTCGGCCTTGGAGAGCGCCGCGCGCGCCGAAGAATTGGGGCTGCCGGCCAACTCGATCGTGATCTCCTGCAAGATGAGCGGCGTGCAGGAGCTGATCGCGGTCTATCAGGAATTGGCCAAGCGCTGCCGTTACGCTTTGCACTTGGGGTTGACCGAGGCCGGCATCGGCACCAAAGGGATCGTCGCCTCCACCGCCGCGCTGGCGGTGCTGCTCCAGCAAGGCATCGGCGACACCATCCGCATCTCCTTGACCCCCGAACCCGGAACCTCGAGGACGCGGGAAGTCGTCGTCGCGCAGGAGATCCTCCAAACCATGGGGCTAAGATCGTTTGTTCCCATGGTGATCTCTTGTCCCGGCTGCGGCCGCACCACCAGCGATTACTTCCAGCGCCTGGCGCAGCAGATCCAGGATTTCCTCAGAGCCAAAATGCCGGAATGGAAGAGCCGCTATCCCGGGGTGGAAAACCTAAAAGTGGCGGTGATGGGGTGCGTGGTCAACGGCCCCGGCGAGAGCAAAAACGCCAATTTGGGCATCAGCCTCCCGGGCACGGGCGAAGTTCCGGTCGCTCCGGTCTATGAGGATGGAGAAAAAACCGTCACCTTAAAAGGGGACAGGATCGCGGAGGAGTTCCAGGCCATCGTCGAGCGCTACGTCGCCACCCACTACGGTTGAAAAGCCGGGACAAATTAACTGTCCCAGCTCAATTCCAGCGCTGGACCTGGGCTTTCCAGCTGCCGTCCGGCTGGCGTTTGAAGACGTTGTAGATCACGCCTTCGTAGGAATATTTCAATCCGCCGTCGCGGCTGGACCAGCGCAAAGTCGAAACCACCGTGTCGTCCTGGGAATAAAGCACCTTGTCCAAATCCAGCGCATAGCGTCCAGCGTGCGCCGCAAGCAACCGGCGCCAGAATTCCCGGATCGCCTCTGGATCGCGGACCGCCTTCCCATCGGGCAACAACACCATCGCGTCTTTCGCGTACAGGCGCAGCAACTCATCCAGCCGACCGCTCTGAAGCGCCGCGTTCCACTGCGCGACCGCTCCCTGCGCGGTGTTTTCCGCAGTTTCTCCGGCCAGCGCAAACGGCAAACCACCCAAAGCCAAAGCGAACAGCAATAACAACTTCTTTACCATAAGCCTTCTCTCCAAGATTCCCCTGGAACCTTATATAACATATAGATTATTAATAAACTATGACAGTAAAAATTAAATTAAATTTCTTAAAAAGAAACAAAATGGGGGAACAAACCCCTTCAGAGGCAAGACAAAGGGTATTAATCCGGGTAGGAAATAGAGATTGCGTCTAGTTCGAACCGCCGTCCGACCGCCTGCATTTCAGGCAAGGTTCCATCCCTCGCCGCAGCTTGCCAACACCGCCGAAACCAAAAAGAACGAGCCAAACGCCACGATCAAGTCGTCCGGTCCCGCCTGTCGCCGCAAAGCCTCAAGCGCTTGAAGACACGAAGAAAACCCCAAAAGCGGCGGCGGCAGACCGACTTTTTGAAACGCCTGCACGATTCGACCCTCGGTCGCCGCGCGCGGATTGCCCGGGAGCGGCCCCAGCGCCCAAACGCTTACCGTCTGCCCCATGCGCCGCAAAATCCCCTCGATGTCCTTGTCGGCCATTACCGCAAACAAAGCCAGGACGCGCCGCTCGGGATAAACGCTTTGCAGATATTCGGCCAAGCGCCCAGCGGCCTGTGGGTTGTGCGCCACGTCGAGCAACACCGGCGGGAAGGTAGGCAAGAGCTGATACCGCCCAGGCAGACGAACCGTCTTTAGCCCAATCCGGATGGCCTGCTCCGCAATCGCTAAGCTTCCCTCAAGCTGCGCCAAGGCCGCCAGCACCGTGGCCGCATTATCGAATTGTTGGCGTCCGGGCAAAGCCGGCAACGGCAAGGCCGCCAACGTCCGTTCCGGTCCCGACCAATCCCAGCGAGCATCGAAGCAGAGATAGTCAAATTCGCGCCCCAGACTCCAAAGCGGGGTGCCAAGCGCTTTTGCGTGATCCAAGACCGATTTGGGCAGATCGCGGTCGCCGACGACCGCCGGCCGCCCTGGACGGAAGATGCCGGCCTTTTCCCATCCGATTTGCTCCCGCGTCTCTCCCAACCATTGCTGGTGATCGAGGTCGATGCTGGCGATGATCGCCACGTCGGCATCGACGAGGTTGACCGCGTCCAAACGCCCTCCCATCCCCACTTCCAACACCTGCACCTCGACCCCGGCTTCGGCGAACAATTCCAACGCCGCGAGGGTGGCGAACTCGAAAAAGCTCAGGCTGGTGTCGCCCCGCACCGCGTCGATCTTGGCAAAAGCCTCGACGATGGCTTCATCCGAAGCCATTACCCCGTCGATGCGGATGCGCTCGTTGTAGCGCAAGAGGTGAGGCGAGGTATAGGCTCCCACTTTCAACCCCTGGGCACGCAGGATGGCCTCCAGCAGCGCCACGCAGGACCCCTTGCCGTTGGTGCCGCCCACCGTGATGGTCAGGGGCGGTCGGTAAGCCGGGCGCAGCGCCTGAAACACCTTGCGCACCCGTTCCAGCCCGAGGTCGATCCAACGCGGATGGAAAGACTGCTGCCAAGTCAGCCAGTCCGAGAGTTGGGTAAAGCGCATTTATGAGGCTTCCTCGCCGTTTGGCAGGCCGTCTAGAGGAATCGCCGGCAACGCCTCGTCTCCCATTTCTGCCTGGACCTCAACCGCTTCAGCCAAAGCTTCCGCTTTGGTGTGGGTTAGAAGGGCGAGCAAACTGGCAACGGTGTCGCGCAGGTCGCGGCGGTCCACGACCATATCGAGCGCGCCGTGTTCGAGCAAAAACTCGCTGCGCTGGAAACCTTCCGGCAGTTTCTCCCGCACCGTCTGCTCGATCACCCGCGGGCCGGCAAACCCGATCAGCGCTCCCGGTTCGGCGAGGTTCAAATCCCCCAGCATAGCCAAACTCGCCGACACTCCGCCCATGGTCGGATCGGTCATCACCGAGATGTAAGGCAGGCCCGCCCCCGCCAGACGCGCCAGGGCCGCGGCGGTCTTGGCCATCTGGAACAGAGACAAGAGCGATTCCTGCATCCTCGCTCCCCCGCTGGCGGTGAACACCACCAGCGGGATCTTCTCCTCCAGGGCGCGGTTGACGCCGCGGACGAAACGTTCGCCCACCACCGAGCCCATCGACCCGCCCATGAAGTTGAAATCAAACGCCGCCGCCACCAACGGCTGGCCCTTGAGCAAGCCGCGCACCACGATCAGCGCCTCCGTCTCTTCGGTCTCTTTTTGCGCCTGCGCCAAGCGATCTTTGTAGCGTTTGGTGTCTTTGAACTTTAAAGGATCGGCCGAGCGCAACTCGGCCCCGATCTCCTCGCGTTGCTCCGGATCAAGGAAGAAGTGCAAGCGTTTGCGGCCGGAAATCCGCATGTGGTGATTGCACTTGGGACAAACTTCTAAGTTTCGCTCCAGCTCCGCCTTGTACAGAATCGCGTTGCACGCCGGGCACTTGCTCCACAGGCCTTCCGGAACCGTGGCCTTGCGGTTGCCGTCGGTGCGGATTCTGGCCGGAACCAGCTTTTGAAACCAGCTCATAAGCTATCCATCGCTTGGCGCATGGCTTTGACCAAAGAGGTGATCGCCGGCTCGATTCGGGTCGGATCGGCCAAGTTTTCTTCGATTTTCTGCACCAAGGCGCTGCCCACCACCACCGCGTCGGCCACCCGCGCGATCTTGGCGGCAGTCTCGGCGTCCTTGACCCCAAACCCTACTCCGATCGGCAGGTGCGTCAGGGAACGAATCGTCGCCAGCTTGGCCGCCACGTCCTCCAGATCCAAGTGCCCCGCCCCGGTGACCCCCTTGAGGGAGACGTAGTAGAGATAGCCGCGCCCCAAAGCATCGGCCTGCTTGATGCGCGAGGCGGTGCTGGTAGGGGCGAGCAAGAAAATAGGGTCGATGCCAGCCTGGTACAAAAGCGGCAGCATCTCTTCTTTGGCCTCTTCAGGCGGTAGGTCCACGGTCAGCACCCCATCCACCCCGGCGTCCTTGGCAGCGCCAACGAAAGCCTCATAGCCCAGACGCTCGATGGGGTTGAGGTATCCCATCAGCACGATCGGGGTGGCTTGGTCTTGCCGGCGGAACCTGGCCACCAACTCGAGCACCTGCCTTAGGCTCACTTTGCCGGCTAAGGCGCGCTCGCTGGCGCGCTGGATCACCGGGCCGTCGGCCATGGGATCGGAGAACGGCACCCCAAGTTCCAAGATATCGGCGCCTGCAGCCGCCAGCGCGCGCAGGTAGCGCAGCGTGGATTCCAGGTCGGGATCGCCGGCGGTGACAAAGGGAATCAAGGCCTTGCGCCCTTGGCGCGCTAAATTCGCAAACACCGTTTGAATCCGACTCACAGCGTAAGCCCCTCCCGCGCCGCGACGGTGTGAATGTCTTTGTCGCCCCGGCCCGACAAATTGACGAGGATAATTTGGTCTTTGTCCATCTCCTGCGCCAGTTTCATGGCATACGCCACCGCATGGCTCGATTCCAGCGCCGGCAGGATGCCCTCGGTGCGGGTCAGGCGGTGGAAGGCTTCGAGCGCTTCCTCGTCGGTGACGGCGACGTAGGTGGCGCGGCCTGTGTCTTTGAGCCAGGCGTGTTCGGGGCCTACGCCCGGATAATCGAGGCCGGCGGAGATCGAATGGGTCTCGAGGATCTGGCCGTCGTCGTCCTCCAGCAAATAGGTCCGGTTGCCGTGCAATACCCCCGGCCGCCCGGCGCACAAGGAAGCGGCGTGGTGGCCAGTAGCGATGCCTTCACCTGCCGCCTCCACCCCGTAGAGCGTGACCTCGTCTTCCAAGAAAGGATAAAACAGGCCCATGGCGTTGGACCCGCCGCCCACGCAGGCCACCAGCGCGTCGGGCAAGCGCCCGGCCTGCTCCAAGATCTGGCGCTTGGCCTCGCGCCCGATCACCGCCTGGAAATCGCGCACCATCGCCGGATAAGGATGGGGACCGGCGACCGTACCGATGATGTAGAAGGTACTGTCCACGTGGGTGACCCAGTCGCGCAGGGCTTCGTTGAGCGCATCTTTCAAGGTGCGCGAGCCGGACTTGACCGGCCGCACCTCCGCTCCCAGAAGCGACATCCGGTAGACGTTGAGCTTCTGCCGCTCCACGTCGACCTCGCCCATGTACACCACGCACTCCATCCCCAACCGGGCTGCCACCGTGGCCGTAGCCACGCCGTGCTGGCCGGCGCCGGTCTCGGCGATGACCCGCCGCTTGCCCATGCGCCGGGCGAGCAAGGCTTGGCCGACGGTGTTGTTGATCTTGTGGGCGCCGGTGTGGTTTAGATCCTCGCGCTTTAGGTAAATTTTTGCCCCGCCCAGCTCGCGGCTCAAGCGCTCGGCGAAATACAGCGGGGACGGGCGGCCGACGTAATCTTTGAGGTCTCGGTCCAATTCGGCGAGGAACTCCGGGTCGCGCAAGTACTTGCGATACGCCCGGGTCAGTTCTTCCAAGGGATACATCAAGGTCTCGGCGACGAAAATACCGCCGTAGCGGCCAAAATGCCCCTGCTCGTCGGGAAAAGAATAGTTTGCAAGCGATTTAGGTGCTGTAGCCATCGTGTACCTCGCGTAAAAATGCCGCCATCTTGGCCGGGTCCTTGATTCCCTTCGCCTTCTCCACCCCGGAACTGACATCCACCGCCCAAGGCCTGACCTTGGCGACGGCGGCGGCGACGTTTTCTGGATCCAGCCCTCCTGCCAGAATCAGAGGCTTGCCTAACTCCTTGGGGATCCGGTCCCAGTCGCAGCGCCGCCCCGTTCCCCCCGGAACGTCGGGATCGTAGGCATCGACCAGCAGCCCACAGGCGGTGGGAAAGCGCGCCGCCTCGCGGCGCAGATCCACCCCTTCGCGCAGGCGGATCGCCTTGAGGTAAGGCCGCCCAAAGCGCGCGCACTCGACCTCCGTCTCTGCGCCGTGAAACTGCAAAAGCCCCAACGGCACCCGCCGCAACACCGCCTCAACGTAAACAGGATCGGCGTCCACAAACAGCCCTACGGCGGTCACGAACGGCGGCAAGGCCAAGGCGATTTGCCGGGCCTGTTCGATCTCCACCGCGCGCGGGCTTTTGGGGTAAAACACCAAACCGATGGCGTCCGCCCCGAAACGCGCCGCCGCCAGCGCGTCCTCCACGCGCGTCAATCCGCAGATTTTAACCCGGATTCTAGGCAAAAGTTAAACCTCCTCCACCCGCCGCAAATCCTGCGGCAAGCGGCCAAAGATCGGCTGGCGCGGCAGACCAAAGCGTTCAGGATACAAGACCCCGGCCAGATACAGCCCATCCGCCGGCGCGGTCACCCCTCCGGCGCGGCGGTCGCGTGCTCTTAAAACCTCTTCCGCCCACTCCGGCGAGGCTTGGCCGCTGCCGATGGCGAGCAACACCCCGACGATGTTGCGCACCATGTGGTGCAAAAAAGCGTTGGCGATGATATCCACCCACACCTCCTCTTCCACGCGCCGCACTTCCAAGAGATAAACCCGCCGGTAGGGGCTTTTGGACTGACAGTACGGCCCCCGAAACGAGGAAAAATCGTGCTCGCCGACCAGATAGGCGGCGCCCTGGCGCATCCGCTCCACGTTTAGGGGAGGATACCACCAAGTGACCCGCCCGCATTCCAAGGCCGGGGCGACCGGACGATTGAGGATGCGATACCGATACCAGCGGGCGAGCGCCTGGGTGCGCGCATGAAAGCTCGGCTCCACGGGCCTGGCCCAGAGAATCCTTACGTCCTCCGGCAGGCGGGTGTTGGCGCCTTGAACCCAGGCGCGCTCGGGGCGCGCCGCTTGGGTGTCGAAGTGGACGATCTGCTCGAGGGCGTGAACCCCGGCGTCGGTGCGCCCAGCGGCCACTACCTGCACCGGATGGGCGGCCACATAGCTCAGCGCCGCCTCGACCGGTTCTTGGATGGAAGGGCTGTGCGCCTGGTATTGCCAGCCGGCGTAACGCCGGCCGTCGTATTCCAGCTTGAGGGCGATGCGCATCACGGCTCCACCGCTTTCACGTAACCGCACAAGGCCAACTGCAAGGTCCTCAGCAAATCGTACTCTTCCGGGATCGCGCCTCGGCTCAAAGGCCCGCGCCTTAGAACCGCGTCTTTGACCTCGGCCATGAATTCGTCGATCGAGACTACCCGCCCGCCGCCCAGCTCCCGCCGGGACGCGCTGACCAGGATCGCCACCTGCTCGACCGGCGTGGCCGGCTCCAGCCAGGGAAACACGTCTTGGCAGATGTAGCGCCGACCGAGCTCGAATTTTTTCTGGAAGCGCGCCTCACGGCGAGGCCAAGGATCGGCGTCGAGCGAAGGCTCCAAGTGGATCAAATGGCCCACCTGCGGGTGATAGGCGACCACGTCCAACTCCCCTTCCCAGCCGCCGTGGGCCAAGGCGCCGACCTTGACGTTGCCCCGCACCAGATAACCCCGCCAGGCGTAAAACTGGCTCACCAGCTTCTCTAGATGGTTCATGCCTCAAGCGCATCCTCCAGTCGCCGGATCTCGGCGGGACTAAGTTCGCGCACCTGCCCACGCTTAAGCCCTACAGGCAAGGCGATGGGTCCGTAGCGGATGCGGATCAGACGGCTGACGGTCACCCCCGCCGCTTCCCACAGGCGCCGCACCAAACGGTTGCGGCCCTCCTTGACCACCACCTTGTACCAGCGGTTCGCCCCTTCTCCGCCGGCCGGTTCGATCGTCTCAAAGCGCGCCAACCCGTCTTCCAGTTCGACTCCCAGGCGCAATTTCTCGAGCCAGTCCTCGGCAAGGCGGCCGTAGATCCGCACCGCGTACTCGCGTTCCAGCCCAGACGCAGGATGCATGAGGCGGTTGGCCAATTCCCCCTGGTTGGTGAACAGCAGCAAACCCTCGGTGTTGAGGTCCAGCCGCCCCACCGCGATCCAGCGCCCTTTGAGGAGTTTGGGCAGCCGCTCGAACACCGACGGCCGGCCTTGGGGGTCGTAGCGGGCAACGATCTCCCCGGCCGGCTTGTGGTACGCCAGCACCCGCACCCCACCGTGCAGGCGCCGCTCCAGTGGCACGGGTCGGCCGCGGATCTGGACCCGGTCCCCTGCCTGCCAACGATCGCCCAGCTTAGCGACGCGGCCGTTGAGGCGGACCTGACCTTCGCGGATCCACGCCTCGATCTGGCGGCGCGACCCGAGGCCTGCGTGCGCCAATACCTTTTGCAGGCGCTCGGGTTCAGACAGGCGACTTGAGGAGGGGTTCGCTCGCTTCGACATCGCTTAAGGGAGGCAGTTGACTTAAAGAATCCAAATTAAAATCGTCCAGGAATCGTTCGGTGGTGGCCAGCAGCGCCGGGCGCCCGGGGACTTCTTTGTGCCCTACCACCCGAATCCAGCCACGCTCTTTAAGGGTATTTAAAACGCTGCTGCTTACCGCCACCCCGCGGATCGCCTCGATCTCGCCTCGGGTAATGGGTTGCCTATAGGCGATGATGGCCAAGGTCTCGAGCACCGCGCGCGAATAGTGGCCGGCTTTTTCTGGGAACAGACGGCTGACCCACGGAGCCAACTCACGCCGCACCTGAAACCGCCAGCCGCTGGCCACGCGCACCAACTCCAGGGCGCTTAAGCGGTAATCGGCGGCCAGTTCGGCCAGCGCTTCCTCCAACTCCTTGCGCTCTACCCCTTCGTCGGCCAGCAGCGCCAGCAATCGGCGCAGGTCCAAAGGTTCGGGCGAGGCGAACAGCAACGCCTCGACGATCTGTTTCAAACGCATCGCAGTTTGACCTGAAGCGGAGCCAAGGGTTCGCTCTGGAGGATTTCCACCAGCCCTTCCCGACACAGCTCGAGCAACGCCAGAAAGGTCACCACGATCCCGGCGCGCCCCTCGCCGGGGTCGAACAAGCTCGCAAACGCAAGGACCGAAGCGCCGCGCAGGCGGTCCAAGACCGCGCTCATGCGCTCGCGCACCGACAGCGCCTCGCGCGCTATGGCGTGGACGCAAAGCTCGCTCCGCGCCAGCACCTGCCGCAAAGCTGCCGCCAGATCTGCCACGTCGACTTGGGGGTACGCTTGCCCTTGAGGCAACGTAAGGTCTACCCACACCGGAAAAACGTCGCGTTCCATCCGCGGCCGCTCGTCCAAAGCCAAAGCGGCTCTTTTAAAGCGCTCGTACTCTTTAAGGCGCCGCACCAACTCGGCGCGCGGGTCTTCCTCTTCCTCGGCCTCGCTGGTCGGCTGCGGCAGCAGCAGGCGCGATTTGATTTCGGCCAACGCCGCCGCCATCCAGAGGTACTCGGCGGCCAACTCGAGCTTGAGCTCTTGCATCAGCGCGATGTACTCAAGGTATTGCTCGGTCACCTGGGCGATGGAGACCTCCATGATGTCCAGGTTGCGCCGCCGGATCAGGTAAAGCAAGAGATCGAGAGGGCCTTCAAAAGTCTCCTCCAGAAAAACCCGCAGCGCGTCGGGAGGGATGTAGAGATTTTCAGGCAAAGACGTCACCGGCGCGCCGTAGACCTTGGCGATAGGAGCAACCGCGTTCACGCCAGCCCCGCCAGAGCGAAAAAGACCTGCTGCAAGGAGAAAATCAGCGGACTCAAAAGCCGCCCGAGAAAGCCGGTCACCAGCAACAGCAGCAAGATCGCCAAGCCATAAGGCTCAAGCTGCGCCATTTTTTCGCCCCAAGAAGCCGGCAGGAGCCCAAGCAGCACCCGCCCGCCGTCCAAGGGCAGCAGCGGCAGCAGGTTCAGGACCATCAACACCACATTGAAAGAAATCCCAGCCGCGCCCATGTAGGCCAAAGGCAAGGACACGTAAGGCCAGGCCAGCGCCATTCCGAGTTTGGCGAGCAGCGCCCACCCCAAGGCCATCGCCAGATTGGCTCCCGGGCCGGCCAGCGCCACCCAGACCATGTCCCGCTTGGGATGGCGCAGCTTGTCAAAATCCACCGGCACCGGCTTGGCCCAGCCAAAGATGAAGCCGCCAAGCAGCAGCATTCCCACGGGAACCGCGATCGTCCCTATCGGATCGACGTGATTCAATGGGTTCAAAGACAGGCGCCCCAAACGCTTGGCGGTCTTATCCCCGCACCACCAGGCCACCAGCCCGTGGGCGACCTCGTGCAGGGTGATGGCAAACAAGATCGGCAATGCCCAGACCGAGAGTTTCTGGGCCAAAGTCAACTCTTCCATCGCTATCCCAAAACGGCCTCGAGTTTCTCTCGCCCCTTGCCCAAACGCACGACCTTGGGCACATCCTCGCTCAGATCGACGATGCTGGTGGGAGCAAAAGGCACTATCCCGGAATCGATCACCAAATCCACCTGAGTTTCCAGGCGGTCGCGGATTGTTTCTGGGTCCTCCAGCGCCGTCTCCGCACCGGGCAAAATCAGCGTCGTGCTGAACAAGGGCTCTTGCACTTCGGCCAACAACGCCTGCGCCACCGGATGGTCGGGAATGCGGATGCCGACGGTCTTGCGGCTGGGGTGCTTCAGGCGCCTTGGCACCTCGCGCGTGGCCTGCAAAACGAAAGTATACGGTCCGGGAGTGAGAGCTTTGATCAAGCGATAGGCCTCGTTGCTCAAGCGCACAAACTGGGATACCTGCGACAGATCGCGGCAGACCAAGGTGAAATCGTGCTTCTCCGGCAGCTGGCGGATACGCCGAATCCGCTCCAGAGCCTTGACCGCATCGATCCGGCAAGCCAGCGCATAGGAAGAATCGGTAGGATAAACGATCACCCCCCCTTGCCAAAGGATCTCCGCCGCCCGCCGGATCAAGCGCCATTGGGGATTGTCGGGGTGGATTTGAAAGTACTGGGCCATCGCGGCTGCCACTGCAAAAAAATATAGGGTAACACGTTTTATTTAGTGGGTGAGCGATGCCTTAAAGCTTTATTCAACGGCCAAGGTTCACCCAAGCCAACTAAACTTCGGTTGACAGCAATAAATACGTTTAACGATGGACGACATCGCGCCTTCGGATCTTAAGGCCATTTTGCACTCCAAACGCGCCAACCTCTACTATTTGGAACATTGCCGGGTATTGGTAAACGGTGGGCGCGTTGAGTATGTCACCGAGGAGGGGCGTAAGCAGCTCTATTGGAACATCCCCATTGCCAACACCACCGTGCTGCTTTTGGGCACCGGCACCTCCATCACCCAGGCGGCGATGCGCGAACTCGCCAAAGCTGGAGTGATGGTCGGTTTTTGTGGAGGCGGGGGCACTCCGCTCTTTGCCGGCACCGAAGCGGAAATCGCCGTCGAATGGCTTGTACCTCAGAGTGAGTATCGGCCAACCGAATATCTGCAACGTTGGGTGCGTTTCTGGTTCGATGAAAAAAAGCGTCTGAAAGCCGCCAAGTTTATTCAGCTTGCCCGCATCGAGCGCATCTGCGCTACGTGGCGGCACGAGCACCTCATTGAAGCGGGCTTTGACGTGTTGTCCGAAGACCTGAACCCGTTGCTGCACAACGCGCGAGAACGGATCGAAGCGGCGGAAGAAGTAACAGCGCTGCTCACCGAAGAGGCCCGAATGACCAAGCGGCTGTTTAAGCTTGCGGCGAGCGCGGTGGGATACGGGGAATTTACCCGCGCCAAGCGAGGAAGCGGCACCGATCCGGCCAACCGCTTTCTCGACCACGGCAATTACCTAGCCTACGGCCTTGGAGCGGTCGCCACGTGGGTGCTCGGCCTGCCGCACGGACTGGCGGTATTGCACGGGAAGACCCGCCGGGGCGGGCTGGTGTTTGACGCGGCCGATTTGATCAAAGATGCAGTGATCTTACCGCAAGCGTTCCTCTCTGCGGTGGCTGGGCACGAAGCGCAGGAATTTCGGCAACACTGTATCGAAGCGCTGACCGAGAGCGAAGCGCTCGATTTTATGATCGACACGCTCAAGGCCATCGCCGACGATTTGGGAAAAGGGCCATGAATGTCCTGTTTGTTTCCCAATGCAGCGGCCACGCGCTCACCGAAACCCGTCGCATCTTAGATCAATTCGCCGAGCGGCGGGGTGAGCGCAGCTGGGTCACACCCATCACTTGGGAAGGGCTCAAAACCGTCTACAAACTCCTGCGCCAATCGGCGCGCAAAAACACCGCTGTCGCCTGTTTTTGGCTGCACCGCAACCGCAGCGAACTCATGTGGATCGTGGGCGATGCGCGCCGCTTCAACGAACACGGCACCACCCCCACCAATACCACCACCACTGATGTCCTAAGGCGGCAAGACGAAAACGACTGGCGCCACGGCGAGACCATCCGCTTGCTCGCTAGCCTCGCTGCGCTCTTTCACGATTTTGGCAAGGCCAGTGCAGCGTTCCAAAAAAAGCTTCAAGGCAATGCCCGCACTCAAGACGCCTTGCGCCACGAGTGGGTCTCGTTGCAGCTCTTTGCCGCCTTAGTAGACAACGCTCAAAATGATCGCGATTGGCTAGACCGCCTCGCGTCAGAACAATACCCCAAGATCACTTCGTGGCCGCAGCGTTTGGCTCAGGAGGCGCTCGCTGCCCCTTTGCAAACGCTCCCTCCCCTGGCCCAAGCGGTGGGCTGGTTGATCCTGACCCATCACCGCTTGCCGGTGGGCGAAGTCGCGCGAAGTTCTACGCTCAAACAGATCGAGTCGAGCTTTAAGGCTGATTGGGGCTACGCCGCCAAAGCGGTTAAAGATTCTGAAATACGGGCCTGCTGGCGCCTCGATTCGCTTCCTTGGGAGAGCACCCACTGGCGGCGCCACGCCGCGCGCTTGGCTCAACGCTTACTGAAAACCGTCCTGCAAACGAACTGGCTTGATGACCCTTACGTCCTGCACCTTGCGCGCCTGACCTTGATGTTGGCCGACCATTTCTACTCCGGCCAACCTTCCCACGCCCGCTACGGAGACTCCAATTTCCCGCTCTACGCCAATACCGACCGGGAAGGCGAGCTCAAACAGCGCCTGGACGAACATTTGATCGGCGTGGAAGTAGCCGCCGGCCGCATCGCTCAGGTTTTGCCGCGCTTGCATTGGCAACTGCCGCGCATCGCCCGCCATCGGGGGTTGCGCCGCCCCACCCGGGAGCGGCCCTTCCTGTGGCAGAACAAAGCCTTTGAACTGGCCGAGAGCCTGCGACCACAAGCAACCGCCCACGGTTTTTTCGGAATCAACCTGGCCTCGACCGGTTGCGGCAAGACACTTGCCAACGCCCGCATCCTCTACGGCCTGGCCGATCCCCATCGCGGCGCCCGCTTCACCGTCGCCTTAGGCTTGCGCACGCTCACCTTGCAAACCGGCGATGCGTACCGCGAGCGCTTGGGGCTTGGCTCCGAAGACTTGGCGGTGCTGGTAGGAGGCGGCGCCCTCCGCGCGCTCCACGATCACCACCTCGACCGGCAGTCAGCCGAACAAGAGGAGGGTGCGGAAAAAACGCCCGGAAGCGAGTCGGGCGCCGATCTTCTCCTGGAAACGCAATACGTTCATTTTGAGGGAAGCCTTGCCGACGGCCCGCTGCGCCGTTGGTTGGAAGACCAGCCGCAAGCCTTGGTGCAAGCGCCCATCGTCGTCTGTACCGTTGACCACCTGGTGCCCGCCACCGAAAGCCTGCGCGGCGGGGGGCAGATTTTACCGATGCTGCGGCTTTTGACTTCCGACCTCGTGCTCGATGAAGTCGACGACTTCGACGTGCCTGATTTACCCGCACTCACCCGCCTCGTGCACTGGGCCGGGATGCTGGGTAGCCGCATACTGCTCTCCTCGGCAACGCTTCCCCCTGCCCTGGTGTACGGTTTGTTTCAGGCTTACCTTGAAGGACGCAAGACTTTTCAGGCCAACCGAGGGGAACCCGGAACGCCGCTCAACGTCTGCTGCGCCTGGTTCGACGAATTCAGCGCTTCCTCAAGCAACCACGCCGAGCTTAAATCTTTTGCCAAAGCCCACGAGGAGTTCGTCGCCAAGCGCCTGCGCAAACTCAAAGACTTGCCGCAACGCCGCCGCGCAGCGATCAAGCCGTTGACTCTGAACGCCGCCGGGCAAGGCTGGGAGAAAACGCGCTTGCTCTGCGAACAATTGGCTGAAGTCCTAAAAGAATCAGCAATCGAGCTGCATCAAAAAAACCACCAAACCGATCCCCAAAGCGGCAAGCGGATCAGCGTAGGTCTAATCCGCATGGCCAACATCGACCCGTTAGTCGCCACGGCTCGTGCGCTTCTTGAAACCGGCATGCCGGAAAACTGTCGGCTCCACCTTTGCGTTTATCACGCCCAGTTTCCGCTCTATTTGCGCGCCGCCATCGAGGCGCGGCTTGACCGGCTGCTCAAGCGCCACGACCCCAACGCGATCTTTTGCGACGCGCAGATGCGCGCCCTCATCGATCGTTACCCCGAACCGGACCAGATTTTTCTCGTCTTGGCCACGCCCGTGGCCGAGGTGGGGCGCGACCACGACTACGACTGGGCGATCGTCGAGCCCTCGTCTGTGCGCTCGATCATCCAACTCGCCGGCCGCATTCGCCGCCATCGCCTAGAACCCCACCCCGAAACAAACCTCTATCTACTTTCCACCAACCTAAGAAGTCTGCGCGGCGAAGCGATCGCCTACTGCAAACCCGGCTACGAAAGCCTAGAGTTTCCTTTGACCACCCACGACCTTAGGCAGTTGCTGCGGGAAGAAGAGCTTACGCGAATCGATGCAGCGCCAAGAATTTCCGAAGCCAAACCTCTGCAACCGGCAAATAAATTGGCGGACCTCGAACACGAGGTTTTGCGCCAATTGATGCTCAATGAAGGAAAAGCGCGCCTTCCCGTCACCCTTTGGTGGGAAACCCGCGCCCACTTGAGCGGGGTGTTGCAGAGCCGGCAGCGCTTTCGTGCTGGCCAAGCCACCGACACCTACCTTTTTCTTCCCAGCGAAGAGGGCAACTTGGATTTTTGCCGCCTAGACCCCGGCGGCCTCTGCACGCCCACCAAGTACTTGCTAAACTTACGGGAAATCCACCCCGGGCCGCGTGTGGGCTGGTGGAGCGAGACAGACGCTTTAGATGCGCTCGAGCAGCTGGCAAAAGACTTGGATTTGGATCTTGACACCTGCGCCCGCCGTTTTGCCACGGTCGAACTGGAAACGCGTCAAGAAGGCTGGTGGTACCACCCGGGGTTGGGTTTGAGTCGCAAACGGGAGGAATAACAAGATGCCTGACCCCAATGTCGTTGCTCAATTGCGCCAGGCAATTGCCGACTTCATCGCCGAACGCGGCCAAGCCAAACTCGACAAAGCCAAAGACGAGACAAAACGTCAAACAATCCGGCAAAACTTTGCCCCGGAAGCCTGGATTGCCGACGCCGCCAAACGCGCCAAACAGATCCAGATCGTCACCCACGCGCTCAAGTACGCCCACCCCGATGCCCGCGGCACGAGCCTCTACGTTACCGGCAACGAATACGCGGGAAACACGCTCATCGGCACCCACTCCTTGCAAGGGCAAATCACGCCAGACGTGGTGGGCAACGCCGCAGCGCTCGATGTCGCCAAGTTTTTGAGCATCGAAGTGGATGGCAAACCGCTTTGGCAACGCGCGGCCGAGCGCGATCCGGATTTGCTTGCGGCCCTTCCCGGTGAAGCGTCGCAAAAGCACGCTTGGCTTGAAGCGTTCGCTGCGGTCGTGCAGCCCAAAGGCTCAGTCGCCTCCCATAAGCTCGCCAAACAGCTTTACTGGCCTTTGTTTGACGGGGACTACCATCTCCTTGCGCCCCTCTTTGCCACGTCTTTAGTCCAGCGCGTTTGGGAAATCCTTTCCGAGGATCGTTTTTCGGAAGAAAGCAAAAACGCGCGCGCAGCACACCGCGATGGCGCCCCGTACCCTCGAGGCTATCGCGAATGGCCAAACCTCCTGATCCAAAAGCACGGCAGCACCAAACCCCAAAACATCAGCCAGCTCAATACCGAACGCCACGGCGAGGTGTGGCTGTTGCCCTCGCTGCCGCCTCGATGGCAAGCCCGGGGGGTTCCGTACCACGTCACAAACATTTTCGATCGCTTTGGGCGCCTGCCGGAAATTCGCGAACAGATCGAAGCGCTCGGCACATTTCTGGCGCAAGCCAAAGACTGGAACAACGCCAAAATCCGCTCCCGGCGCGCCCAATACGTCGAGACCATCATCGACACGCTCTTGCACTACGCCGCCGCCATCCAACAATCCCCGCCTGGATGGAGCGCGGCCTCTGAGTGCGAACTCCCGGAAGCCCAGCGCCTGTGGCTCGACCCCGATCGCGACGACCCCGAATTCCAAGAGCGCCGCGCCGAGAGCGACTGGCCGCGGAAAATCGCCGAATCCTTCGGCGCCTGGTTCAACGAACAGCTGCGCCGCTTCCGGCTGCCGGTCGGGGAAGCCGAATTCCACGCCTGGCGCCGCGAATTTGAAGCAAGCCTCACCGACACGCTCAAGGAGATGGCGCCATGACCGACACGTGCGCATTGATCTGGCTCAAACACGTGCGCGTAGAAAACGCCAACGCGATCTCCGGCAACCTCCTCTGGGGGTTCCCCTCCCCGTCGGCGTTTCTTGGTTTTGCACACGCTTTAGAGCGGCGCTTGAACTCTGTGAAGCTGGGCGGGGTCGGAATCGTTTGCCACCGGCTGGACCCGCAAGTTTCCCATCCCGATGGCCCCTTTCGCCCTGGGCGCTTTCGCCTTGCGCGCCACCCTTACATCGCCGGCTGGAAGAAGTTCAAAAACGAACCGGCCGCCCTGATCGAAGAAGGAAAAGCGCATCTTGAAATCACCTTGGTTTTAGAAGTGCGCACCGAGCTCGACGAGGGCAATCGTCAAGCACTGGCGCAAAAAGTGCGTTCGACCGTGCCTAGCTTACGCCTTGCCGGCGGAAGCATTCGCGGATGCTCAGACGTTCAGGTAGACGAGTGGCCGGAGTGGGAAGAAGACCAGCGCAAAGCCTTTCGCAAGCTCCGCTACCGCCTGCTTCCAGGCTTTGCCCTGGTTGAGCGGCAGGACCGGCTAGAAGAGCACCTCCAAACCCTGCGCGCGCAAAACCCAGAGACGACCCCCCTCGAGGCCTTTTTGGATCTTTTGGCGCGGCGTTGGGAACCTTCGGACACAGACGAAAACACCGGAAAATGCCGCTGGCAAATCCGCCCCCGCCCGGGCTGGCTCGTTCCTATCGCGGTAGGCTATGCGGCCCTCTCCGAGCTTTACCGCGAAGTGGCTTCCAGCCGCGACCCCAACGTCCCTTTCCGTTTTGTCGAAAGCCTCTACACGGTTGGCGAGTGGGTAAGCCCTCACCGCCTGACCTGTCTGGAGCAACTCTTTTGGCGTTTTGAAACCGACCTCGAAAAAGGACTCTACCTCTGCCGCAACCGTTACATCCAAGCAAAGGAGACTCCAAATGGCAACGACTGAGCTCAAAACCCCTTCTGTTCTCGCTTTTGAACGCAAGATCGACCCGTCCGACGGCTTGTTTTATGCCGGCCGTTGGGAAAACAAAGAGGAATCGGAATGGTTTCCCGTCGCGATCCACGAAAAATCGGTGCGCGGCACCATTTCCAACCGCCTTAAGACCAAAGATCAAGACCCCGCCAAGCTAGACGCGGCGATTCAAAACCCCAACCTGCAGCGGGTGGATGTAGCCACTTTGCCACCGCACGCAGACGCGCTCAAAGTCCACTGGAGCGTGCGGTTGCTTCCCGGGCTGGGTATTCCCTCGGCGTGCAACAACATTCAGTACCAGCAAAAGCTGCAAGAAATTGTCAAAACCTATCTAGAGCAGCCGGGACTTAGCGAACTTACGCAGCGCTATGCCCAGAACCTAGCCAACGGGCGGTTTCTCTGGCGCAACCGCCTATGCGCCGAAGCGGTGGAAATCGTGGTGCGCCGTGTCGATCAAGGGCAAATCAAACAAATGTGGCGTTTTGATGCGCTCTCCTTTTCCTTAAGAGACTTTGCAACGCCAAGCCAATACCAAAAAGAGCTGATGAGCTTGGCGCAGACGATCGAACAGGGCCTTAAAGAAAAAGCCGTGTTTCTCGAAGTCATTGCCTTTGCCCGCATGGGGGCGGGACAAGAGGTCTTCCCCTCGCAAGAGCTGATCCTCGACCAAAACAGCAACCAAAAAGGAAAGAAAAGCAAAACCCTCTATCAGGTCCAAGGCACCGCCGCGCTCCACAGCCAGAAGATCGGCAATGCCTTGCGCACGATCGACACCTGGTACCCAGAAGCCGAAGAGCTTAACTTGGGTCCCATCGCGGTCGAGCCTTACGGTTCGGTCACGTCGCGGGGAATCGCCTGTCGCCAACCCAAGCAAAAAATGGATTTTTACACCCTGCTCGACCGCTGGGTGCTCAAAGACGAACCCCCGCCTACTGAACAACAGCATTTTGTCATCGCCAACCTCATCCGCGGCGGCGTATTCGGGGAAAGCGAGGAGTAAGCCATGACGACTGGCCCAAAACTGGACCGCTACATCGACATTCGCTTGCTTCCCGATCCCGAATTTCCCGCCACGGTGCTCATGAACGCGCTGTTTGCCAAACTCCACCGTGCCTTGGTAACGCTAAAAACGGATCAAATCGGTGTGAGCTTTCCCGATGTCGAAAACGTCGATCGCGGTTTGGGGGAACGATTGCGCGTGCATGGCGACGCCCAAATGCTGCAACGTTTGATGGAGTTAGGATGGCTTACCGGTCTGTCCGATCTCCTAAAGGTCTCTGCGGCACGACAAGTGCCCGCATCCGCGCACCATCGAACCGTGCGCCGAGTGCAAGCCAAAAGCAGCCCCGAGCGCCTACGCCGCCGCTGGATGAAGCGTAAAGGTTTGAGTGAAGAGCAAGCGCGGGAGATTATTCCCGACTCCGCTGCCGAACGGCTTGATCTACCTTACCTCACCTTGACCAGCCGCAGCACTGGGCAACGCTTTAGGCTGTTCATCGAGCACGGACCGCTTTTGACGGCGCCCATCCCAGGGTGTTTTAGCCGCTATGGCCTAAGTTCAAAAGCGACGGTGCCGTGGTTTTGACCCTTTTTGGGAGCGATGTAAATTTTCTTTACAAATCAATTACTTATAAAATTGGTCAGAAAAAGGATCAAAGGCCATTTCTTTAGCTAAGCCCTTTAAAAATCTGGATTTTTTTAAGTTAAAATCTAGTTCACTGCCGCGTAGGCAGCTCAGAAAGGTTCGATGGCCACTGCGCGCGTCCTCACGATGTTCACTGCCGCGTAGGCAGCTCAGAAACTCATGTGTGCGCGACAGGGATGTCGCGCGCAGTTCACTGCCGCGTAGGCAGCTCAGAAAAGAGCGATTCGAGTTGAGCCATGGCTATTTAAGTTCACTGCCGCGTAGGCAGCTCAGAAAAGCTGGCGCGGCGGCGGGGGCAGCAATCACGAGTTCACTGCCGCGTAGGCAGCTCAGAAACACTCTTCTTGCGCAAGCTGAACGCCTTCTGCGTTCACTGCCGCGTAGGCAGCTCAGAAAAGTGAGAGTCACTATCAGCACGTCACCCAGCAGTTCACTGCCGCGTAGGCAGCTCAGAAACTTTCGGTCCGCGAGCCGGCAATGCAACTGCGGTTCACTGCCGCGTAGGCAGCTCAGAAATGCCAGTTGATGCTGGGTGACGTGCTGATAGTGTTCACTGCCGCGTAGGCAGCTCAGAAAATCGTGATTGCTGCCCCCGCCGCCGCGCCAGCGTTCACTGCCGCGTAGGCAGCTCAGAAATCAAGCCTTCAACATTATCGTGAAAGTGCGGGGTTCACTGCCGCGTAGGCAGCTCAGAAAGTATCGCTCACGGATGTGGCAGCGGGTGAAAAGTTCACTGCCGCGTAGGCAGCTCAGAAACGCCGTCTTCGTCGCTCGCGATCCATCGCTTCGTTCACTGCCGCGTAGGCAGCTCAGAAAGATGCGGTCGGCGTCCTGCGCCAGGCGCTTGACTTCACTGCCGCGTAGGCAGCTCAGAAAATCGTCAAGCGGCTCAAACAGACGCCGCCCGAGTTCACTGCCGCGTAGGCAGCTCAGAAAAGGTGCCCGGCCTGCGGCGTGGCGTTGTAGGCGTTCACTGCCGCGTAGGCAGCTCAGAAAGGGCTGGGCGGCCCCACCCAAGCCCGCCTTCAGTTCACTGCCGCGTAGGCAGCTCAGAAAGAAATCGGCCGAGGTACAGCGTCACGGTGACTGTTCACTGCCGCGTAGGCAGCTCAGAAAACGTGCTGCGGCCCATCGTGGGCGAGGTGCAGGTTCACTGCCGCGTAGGCAGCTCAGAAAGATACCCGGCCAGCGCCAGCTTGCCGCGCACCGTTCACTGCCGCGTAGGCAGCTCAGAAAGACCGAGGGTGGGGACAGGGATGTCACAAGCGGTTCACTGCCGCGTAGGCAGCTCAGAAAGCTTCGTGGAGGGCGAGCGGCGCTATAGCCTCGTTCACTGCCGCGTAGGCAGCTCAGAAAGCGGCCCGATGGCCAGGTGGCCTGGGCGCGGTGTTCACTGCCGCGTAGGCAGCTCAGAAAGCAGGGACGACGGGGATTGTGCTCAAGGCCGAGTTCACTGCCGCGTAGGCAGCTCAGAAAAGCTTCCGGTCGAGTCCCACCGGCGGCGACGGGTTCACTGCCGCGTAGGCAGCTCAGAAACGCCTCGTCCCGCCCCTTCCCGCTATTTTTGTGTTCACTGCCGCGTAGGCAGCTCAGAAAACCTCGCCGGGCTTGAGATTCGCCGCCGTGCGGTTCACTGCCGCGTAGGCAGCTCAGAAAGCCACATCGTCGCGGCGGATGCCCTGGCCCTTGTTCACTGCCGCGTAGGCAGCTCAGAAATGGGCGTGTCGGACGCCGCGGTGGGGCGCATCGTTCACTGCCGCGTAGGCAGCTCAGAAAACCTGGATTGGGCGGCTGGGCCGCTTTGCTCCGTTCACTGCCGCGTAGGCAGCTCAGAAACTGCTGCGCCCACAGGCCGCGCACCACCTGGGTGTTCACTGCCGCGTAGGCAGCTCAGAAAGTGATGCGCTCGCGCGCGGCGCTGAAGCCCGGGTTCACTGCCGCGTAGGCAGCTCAGAAATCTGCGCCAAACCCACGGCGGAACCGGATCCTGTTCACTGCCGCGTAGGCAGCTCAGAAAAGATCGGAAGGCTTTCGCCTTCGGATTGTATCGGTTCACTGCCGCGTAGGCAGCTCAGAAATCTTCGAGCCTTCCCACCTGCTCGATGGCCAGGTTCACTGCCGCGTAGGCAGCTCAGAAAGATCAAATGCCCGAACTGTTTCGGTTTGGGAAGTTCACTGCCGCGTAGGCAGCTCAGAAATCATCGAGCAGCCCGACTAGCTTGCGCGCCTCGTTCACTGCCGCGTAGGCAGCTCAGAAAGTCACGATGCTGATTGTGGGCGCGGCGGTGGCGTTCACTGCCGCGTAGGCAGCTCAGAAAACTAGTCCGAGCCGCTCGGCCTCATCGAGCAGGTTCACTGCCGCGTAGGCAGCTCAGAAAAGCCAGCTGCCGCCCAGCTCGAAACAGCCAGCGTTCACTGCCGCGTAGGCAGCTCAGAAAGTCACGATGCTGATTGTGGGCGCGGCGGTGGCGTTCACTGCCGCGTAGGCAGCTCAGAAAGTGCAGACGGCGCAGGCGCTTGATTTGAGGCCGTTCACTGCCGCGTAGGCAGCTCAGAAAAAGCCGCAGCGCGGTCTGCTATTGCTGCCGCTGTTCACTGCCGCGTAGGCAGCTCAGAAAACGACGCTCTCCCAGGTGCTGGCGGGGAAGTAGTTCACTGCCGCGTAGGCAGCTCAGAAACTTGGCCGGGGGCGCCAGTGAGTACCCGGCTGGTTCACTGCCGCGTAGGCAGCTCAGAAAACTTATCCACAACCCCGTTCGCAAACCACCGCGTTCACTGCCGCGTAGGCAGCTCAGAAAACTTATCCACAACCCCGTTCGCAAACCACCGCGTTCACTGCCGCGTAGGCAGCTCAGAAAAGTAGGATCGACGCGAAGCGGGTTGGTTGTGGGTTCACTGCCGCGTAGGCAGCTCAGAAACGATGCGACGCCTGCCTCGAGCCGACGCCGACAGTTCACTGCCGCGTAGGCAGCTCAGAAAGACAGCACACATGCGCATCCTGCGCGTCTGCCGTTCACTGCCGCGTAGGCAGCTCAGAAATCCAGTCCTGCCTGGACGGCGTCGGATATGCTGTTCACTGCCGCGTAGGCAGCTCAGAAAAATCGGTTGCAGTAGTCCGTGACGCGCTATGTGTTCACTGCCGCGTAGGCAGCTCAGAAAATCCCTCGTCGAAGTCGAAGGCCTCCTGCCTTGTTCACTGCCGCGTAGGCAGCTCAGAAACCAGAGGAGCTGGTAGCGTCCACCATCGATCGGTTCACTGCCGCGTAGGCAGCTCAGAAACAAGCCGCTCTGCTTCATCGAGCAGCCCGACTGTTCACTGCCGCGTAGGCAGCTCAGAAAGCAAGCCGCCCGCCGCGTCCCTGCGTCATGCGGTTCACTGCCGCGTAGGCAGCTCAGAAATTTCGATCGACTCCATCGCCGAGCGCATCGGTGTTCACTGCCGCGTAGGCAGCTCAGAAATTCACGCTCATCGAGCGTCTCTGGATGCCCAAGTTCACTGCCGCGTAGGCAGCTCAGAAATATGGACCCCGGGTGGCTTCATCCACTATCTCGTTCACTGCCGCGTAGGCAGCTCAGAAATGGGCCTTCTCTGGCGCATCCACGCCATAGATGTTCACTGCCGCGTAGGCAGCTCAGAAAATTGTGATCGGATCGCGGTCGCCACCCCACAGGTTCACTGCCGCGTAGGCAGCTCAGAAAACCAGCCTGCCGTAGATGTCGCGTTCTACAGGGTTCACTGCCGCGTAGGCAGCTCAGAAAACCAGCCTGCCGTAGATGTCGCGTTCTACAGGGTTCACTGCCGCGTAGGCAGCTCAGAAATGGCCACGCGTGGCCAAGACTTTTTCCGGTTTTGTTCACTGCCGCGTAGGCAGCTCAGAAAAAAGTCGAACTCGAACCGGGACAGAATGTGCAGTTCACTGCCGCGTAGGCAGCTCAGAAAGCTGATCGCAGCCAGCAGCGCTAGCGCACAAAGTTCACTGCCGCGTAGGCAGCTCAGAAAGCTGGCTGGCTACTGCAAGGCACCGCGGCATCGTTCACTGCCGCGTAGGCAGCTCAGAAAGATCCAATGCCCAGTCTGCTCATCGGGCTGGAGTTCACTGCCGCGTAGGCAGCTCAGAAAGATCCAATGCCCAGTCTGCTCATCGGGCTGGAGTTCACTGCCGCGTAGGCAGCTCAGAAATGAAAGCTGGCCGAGCTGATTATGCAGCCGATTTCAGAAAACGGAGCGCGTCACTCGGTCACGTAAGTACACGGGCAGGGCGTGTTCCGGCCTCACCGCCTCGCCGCGGGCGAGTTTTTCCGCCGCAAGCCGCGCCACCGCCGAGGCTCTGGGCCAATGCTCGGGCCAAACGGCAAGCAGCCGCTCCTTTCCCACCCGGCGGCAGAGCACCTCGCCGTATACTTGCCAGCCCGGACCGATACCGACGCACGAACCTGCTGCCGGAACGCTTATCTCCTCAGGAGCGGCCAGAACTTCCTGGCCTTCCTCTTCCCCGCGGCCATATACTCCCCAATACACCTCACCCATGCGCGCGTCCAGCGCGGCCAGAGCATAGTCGGCTAAGCTTTTGTCGAATGCTTCCCAGGCCAAGGCCGCCAGGCTCGAAACCGGAACCACCGGCCGCTCCGCCCCGAGCGCCAAACCTTGCACCACACCGGCAGCGATCCTAAGGCTGGTAAAAGCGCCGGGGCCGCGGCCAAAGGCCAGCGCATCCAAGTCTTTCAAGGCCAGCCCCGCTTCCTCCAGCAGCTCTTCCACCAGTTTCAGAATCCACTGAGTATGCAGGCGCTTTGTCGGCACAAAGCGCTCAAGGACATCCCCGTGGCAATACAAGGCCGCCGAGCACGCGTCGGTAGCAGTTTCCAGGGCGAGAATTCGCATAAATTACTTGCCGATGCAAAACTCGGAAAAAATCCGGCCCAATAGGTCCTCGCAGGTCACCTCGCCGGTGATTTCAGCCAGCGCCTGCTGGGCCAGGCGAAGGTTCTCGGCCAAAAGTTCGGCGCGGCCTTGCAGTTCCTCGTAGCCTTTAAGGCAAAAATCCTCCGCCCGCTCTAAGGCGTACAGATGGCGGCGGCGAGCGGCGAGGGCGTCTTCAGCCTCGGCCTCAAACCCAGCGCTGCGCTTTAGGTGTTGTTTGAGCAGCTCGACCCCGGCGCCGGTTTGGGCAGAAAGGTAAACCGCCGCGGAGGGGGTTTCGGTAACGGCAGGAGGCAGGCCGCTCAGGTCGATCTTGTTGTAGATCCGGGTCACCGGGATGCCTGTGGGAAGCTCGGCCAGCAAGGATTCGCCCTCGCTTGGATCGCGGCTGTCTAAAACCAAGAGGATGCGGTCGGCGCTTTCCATGGCTTGGCGCGCACGGCGCATCCCTTCGCGCTCGATTGGATCCTCGCTGTTGCGCAGGCCCGCCGTATCGATGAGGTACAGCACGAATCCATCGAGATTGAGGTATTCGGCGACCAGGTCGCGGGTGGTTCCGGGGATTTCGGTGACGATCGCCGCCTCCCGCTCGGCCAAGCGATTGAGCAAGCTGGACTTGCCCACATTGGGGGGACCTGCGATCACCACGCGCATTCCTTCCCGTAAAAGGCGTCCCTGCCGGGCGCGGCTTGTTAAGTCTTTGAGGTCTTCCAACCAATTCCGCAGGCGCTCGGCGACTTCCCCCTGGCCTAATAGGTCCAGGTCCTGGTCGCTAAAATCGATGCTTGCCTCCACGTACACCCGAATTTGGGTCAGCGCTTCCATCAGGCGATGCACCTGTTTCGAAAACACCCCTTCCAGGGAGCGCAAGGCGGCGCGGGCCGCCGCTTCCGAGGCGCTTTCGATCAGCGCCGCCACCGCCTCGGCCTGGGCTAGGTCGAGTTTGCCGTTGAGGAAAGCGCGGCGGCTAAATTCCCCCGGCTGGGCCGGCCTTGCCCCCAACTGGAACAGCCGCTTAAGGAGCATTTCGACCACGACCGGGCTGCCGTGGCAATGCAGCTCCAACATATCTTCCCCGGTGTAGGAGCGCGGAGCAGGGAAATAAAGCGCCAGCCCCCGGTCGATGGCGCTGCCGTCTTCGGCCAAAAAGGCCACGTAATGGGCGTGGCGGGGCTTTAAATTCGGTTTGCCGGTAAGCTCCAAAGCCAAAGATTTGAGGTCGGGGCCGGACACCCGCACCACCGCCACCGCCCCCCGGCCGGGAGGAGTGGCAGGCGCAGCGATGATGTGGTCGCTAGATACGCTTGGCACCTTCGATCTGGCGGTTGATCCACCACTGCTGGACGATAGACAAGGCGTTGTTCACCACCCAATAGAGCACCAAGCCGGCCGGGAAGAAAGCGAAAAACACGGTGAAGATCAACGGAAACATTTTCATCACCTGCGCCTGAACCGGATCGGCAGGAGGTGGGCTGAGCTTCTGCTGGATCCACATGGTCACCCCCATCAGCGCCGGCAGGACAAAATAAGGATCCTTGGCGGTCAGGTCGGTAATCCACCCGAGAAACGCCGCCTGGCGCAGCTCCACGCTTTCTACCAGCACCCAGTAGAGGGAAATGAACACCGGGATCTGGACCAAGATCGGCAAACACCCGCCCAAGGGGTTGACCCTCTCCTCGCGGTAGAGCTGCATCAGCGCCTGATGGAACTTTTGCTTGTCCTCGCCAAAGCGCTCCTTCAAGGCCTGCATCTTGGGCTGGAGCGCGCGCATCTTGGCCATGGAGCGAAAACTGGCGGCAGACAGCGGGTAAAACAAAGCCTTGATCACCACGGTGGTGGCGACGATCGCCCAACCCCAGTTGCCAAACAGCTTGTCAAACTGCTCTAGCAGCCAGAAGATGGGCTTGGCGATGAGGGTAAAGACGCCGTAATCGACGGTCAGCTCCAGCCCCGGCGCGACCTTGTCCAACACCCGCTGGAGCTTGGGGCCAATGTAGTAGCGCACGCTGAAAGTCTTGGTCTCACCCGTCGCCACCCGGTACTCGGGGGAATAGGAGCCGACGAGGTAAACCCGATTGGGCAGCGCCTTAGTGTAAAAATGGTTGATTTGCTCGGCAGGCGGCAGCCACGCGGCGATAAAATAATGTTGGATCATGGCGCACCAGCCCCCTTCGGTCTCCCAGTTCCGCGGGGCGTCTTCGATGTCGCCAAAGGGGATTTTTTCGTAAGGCTCGTCGGCGCGCCGGCAAGCCACCCCCGTGTAGGTACGGATGAAGGCGTTGTCGTCCTCTTTCTGAGCTGCCGGTGCAGTGCGCTTGAGTTGACCGTACAGGCGGGCAGTCCAAGGCGCCGGCGAGGTGTTGGTGACTTGGAAGTCGATCTTGATTTCGTAACTGCCTGGCTCAAAAGTGAAGGTCTTGACGATCTCGACCCCGTCGCCGCGCCAAACCAGAGGCACTTTCAGCGCCTGCGACCCCTGCATGCGGTATTCCTGCGCCTCAGCCTGCCACAGTTCGGTGTGCTGGGGGGCGATCTTCGCCTCGCCCAACAGGCCGGTCTGGGTGACGAACAGCCGCTCGGGCGCGTCGGAAAGCAGGCGGACCGGTTCATCCGGCTTGTTCTTGGCAATCGGATATTTGAGCAAATCCACTGTCTTGAGGTCGCCGCCGGCCAGGGCGATCTCGGCACGTAAGACATCGGTTTGCACCACGACCCGGCCGCCGGCTTGGGAACCCAGGCCCGCTTTCGCGCTCGAGGCGGCCTCGGCCGCAACTTGCGGAGGCAGCAGCGGTTGGGCGGCCGATTCGGACCGGAGCTCGGGGGGCTTGGGGCCGTAGTCGCGCTGCCAGGCTTCCCACAACATATAGCCCAGCAGGATGGTCATCAGGATCAAAAAAAATCGCAGATTATCCATTTTTGTTATTCCAAAATTGCTCTGGGACCGGATCGACTCCCCCTGGATGCCAAGGGTGACAGCGCAGCAGGCGGCGCACCGCCAGCCACGCGCCGCGCGCCGCGCCGAACCGCTCGATGGCGGTCAAGGCATAGACTGAACAGGTGGGATAAAAGCGGCACTGGTTCCCTAGCCAAGGGCTGAAGAGGAAACGATACCATCTAATCCCTGCGATCAAAAAGATCCGGCAAGCGCGCTCAAGCGTCGCCAATGCTCGGCTAAGGATTGCCATAATACGCTCCGCTCGGCGGTGGCTGCCGCAGATTTTGCAAGCACTACGATGTCGACCGCGGGAAGATTCGATTGATTCAAACGGAAACTTTCGCGCACTAAGCGTTTGATCCGATTGCGTTCGACGGCTTTTTTTAGCTTGCGTTTGGGAACCGCCAACCCCAGCCGCGCATAACCTCTGTCGTTAGGCCGCGCCAACACCTTAAACCACTCGTCTGCCGATATCGTAGGTTGATCGAAAACCCGGCTAAATTCGGCAGGGTGCAGCAGCCTCGAAGTTTTAGGGAAGGTAAATCCCGCCAGAACCCTTACGGCGCTAACCGGATTCGACCTTTTGCGCGCCGGGAGGCGATGACTTTACGACCCCCCCGAGTACGCATCCTCGCTCGAAACCCGTGGGTTCGGGCACGGCGGATTTTGCTGGGCTGATAAGTTCTTTTCATCTTCCTGCAGCTCCTAATTATTTGAAAAACTTAATAAAAATAGCTTGAATGATACTTTAGTACAGGCTCCATGTCAAGGCTGTGAGGGGGCCGCAAATCCGGTATAGTATCTCCCCCGGCTCGTAGGACTCTCCTCGACGACCGGAGTCGGCGGTTCAATCCCATGGTTTCATGGCCAACCTATGAGCGATCTGTGGAATCGGTGTATCCAAAAACTCGAAAACGAAATTCCCATTCAGCAGTTCAATACTTGGATCCGCCCCCTGCAGGCCGTCGAGAACGGTTCCGAGCTCAAGCTCTTGGCTCCCAATCAGTTCGTGCTCGACTGGGTCAAGGAGCATTTCATCGACCAGATCGAGGCCGCCCTGCCGCAAAACGCCGACGGTGCCCCCCAACTCGTTCTCGAAGTTGGAACCCGCAGAGACGGAGCCAACAAGACGCCTGCTGTCCTTTCCTTTAGCGCCCAAAGCAAACGAGGACGCCGCAAAAAACCGAGCACGAACAACCTCAACCCGAGCTTTACCTTCGCCAACTTCGTCGAAGGCAAATCCAACCAGTTTGCCAAAGCCGCCGCCTTGCAGGTGGCCGAAAACGTAGGTCGGACCCACAACCCCTTGTTCATCTACGGTGGGGTAGGACTGGGCAAAACCCACCTCATGCACGCCATCGGCAATCTGATCGTCGCTCGCAACTCATCCGCGTCGGTGGTTTATCTTCATTCGGAACGCTTTGTCGCGGATATGATCACTGCCCTGCAACACAATGCCATCGACGCGTTTAAAGATTATTACCGCTCGGTGGACGCGCTTTTGATCGACGACATTCAGTTCTTTGCCGGCAAGGAGCGCTCGCAAGAAGAGTTTTTCCACACCTTCAACGCCTTGTTAGAAAGCAAACGCCAGGTAGTCCTCACCTGCGACCGCTACCCTAAAGAGATCAAAGGCTTGGAAGAACGGCTCAAATCCCGCTTCGGTTGGGGGCTTTCGGTGGCGATCGAGCCGCCGGATCTGGAAACCCGGGTGGCGATCTTGCTGAGCAAAGCCGAGCAGTGGGGAGTGGCTCTGCCCGAGGAGGTGGCTTTTTTCATCGGCACTCGGATCCGTTCCAACGTACGCGAGCTGGAAGGCGCCTTGCGCCGGGTCACCGCCCGCGCCCAATTCACTGGCGAACCGATCACGCTGCTGTTCGCCAAGGAAGCGCTGCGCGATTTAATCGCGGTTCAAGACAAGCTGATCAACGTGGAAAACATTCAAAGGACGGTAGCCGAGTATTATAAAATCCGGGTCGCCGACCTTCTCTCCACCAAACGCAGCCGTCCCATCGCCCGCCCGCGGCAGATCGCGATGGCGCTCGCCAAAGAATTGACCAACCACAGCCTGCCGGAGATCGGCCAGCTGTTCGGCGGCCGCGACCACACCACGGTGCTGCACGCCTGCCGTAAAGTCGAAGAACTCAAAAAAACCGACGGCAAAATCGCCGAGGATTATGCTACTTTGTTAAACCTTCTGATCAGCTGATACTTATGCATTTTGTCATCGCCCGCGAATCCTTGCTCGAAGCCCTGCAAAAGGTATCCGGCGTCATCGAGCGCCGCTCCACCTTGCCGATCCTGGCCAACGTTCTGCTCCGGCTCAAAGACGGGCAGCTCCTGCTTGTGGGCACTGACCTGGAGATCGAGCTCATCGCCTCCACTTCGGCCTCCGGCCAAAACGGGGAGACTACCGTCTCGGCCCGCAAGCTTCTAGACATCTGCCGGCTGCTGCCGGCCGGAACGCCGCTTCAGTGCGCGTTAAAAACCAACAAACTCTTAGAGATCAAAGCCGGAAGCTCCCGTTTTGCCCTTGCCACCTTGCCTTGCGACAATTTTCCCGAATTTAGCTTCCACGGCAGCGAAACGCTCACGACGAAGGTGAGCGATGCGGCGCTCAAAAAGCTTCTGACCAAAACCACGTACGCCATGGCCCAGCAGGACGTGCGCTATTACCTCAACGGCCTGCTGTTGGAGCTGGACGGATCTTACATCCGCGCGGTCGCTTCCGACGGCCACCGCCTGGCCTGGTGCGAGCAATCCCTGGAAACCGAGGTGGACGGCATCCATCAGATCATCCTGCCGCGCAAGGGGGTGCAGGAATTGTTGCGCCTGCTCACCGGAGATCAATCCCCCCTCAGGGTGCGAATCACCGCCAGCACGATTCGCGTGGAACTCGATACGGCGGTGTTTTCGGCCAAACTGATCGACGCCCGGTATCCCGATTACAAGCGGGTCTTTCCGACGGAATTTCGCCACGTGCTAAGCTGCAACCGGACAGCGCTCAAGGAAGCCATCGGCCGAGTCGCCATCCTTTCCAACGAGCAGTACCGCGGCATCCGTTTAGACGTCGGGCCGGGAGTCTTACGCCTTTCTGCCCACAATCCAGAGCAAGAAGAAGCGGAAGAAGCGGTGGAAATCGCCTACGCGGGCGAACCGTTTACAGTCGGCTTTAACGCCGCTTATCTCTTAGATGCAGTCTCTCACTTGGACGCGGAAACCATCCGCCTTTCGTTTGCAGAGCAAACCTTAAGCTGTCTGGCGGAAAACCCGGAAGACCCCTCTGTCCGCCATCTCATCATGCCTATGCGACTGTGACCAACCCAAAGGGCAGGCTTTTAGCCTGCCCTCGGTGTCCGCTCTCCGTCAATCGGCCTGCCGCCGCAGGAAGGCGGGAATATCTAAGTAATCCAAATCGTCGTCCGTGGTCGGGGTGGAAGCGCTGGAAGAGACATTGAGTTTGCGCACCCGCTCCGGCTGCTGGCGGATGACTGTGGGCCGTTCCAGCTTGTCGTAATCGACTCTGCCATCGCTGGCTTTCTCCACCAGCCGCACCGGCGCCTCCGCCGCGCGCGAGCCTTCGAGGCCCGTGGCCACCACCGTCACCCGGATTTCGTCCTGCAACTCGGGATCGATCACGGTACCGATTACCACCACGGCGTCCTCGGAAGCAAACTCCTTGACCACGTTGCCGACCACGTCGAATTCGCCGATGGACAGATCCAAACCGCCGGTGATGTTGACCAGGATCCCCCGCGCGCCGTGCAGGTTGATGTTTTCCAGCAACGGACTGGCGACGGCGCGTTCGGCGGCTTCGCGGGCGCGGTTCTCGCCGCTCGCCGAACCGGTTCCCATCATCGCCATCCCCATCTCCGCCATCACCGTGCGCACGTCGGCAAAGTCCACGTTGATCAAGCCCGGCCGGGTGATGAGATCGGCAATGCCCTGCACCGCTCCGAGCAGCACGTTGTTGGCCGCGGCAAACGCCTGCAACAAGGAAGTATCCTTGCCCAACACCGGCAGGAGCTTTTCGTTGGGAATGGTGATCAGCGAGTCTACGTACCGGCTTAGTTCCTCGATTCCGCGCTCGGCGATCATGCGCCGCTTGCTCCCTTCAAACGGGAACGGCTTGGTGACTACCGCCACTGTCAAAACCCCAAGATCCTTGGCGATCTCGGCGAATACCGGCGCGGCTCCGGTGCCGGTGCCGCCCCCCATCCCCGCGGTCAGAAAGACCATATCGGCGCCGCGGATCACCTCTTGAATACGATCGCGATCGTCCATCGCCGCCTGTTTTCCGACTTCCGGGTTGGCGCCTGCGCCAAGGCCCTTGGTCAACTCGCCTCCAATCTGGAGTTTGACTTTCGCCGAGGCTCTCCGCAGCGCCTGCGCGTCGGTATTGGCGCAGATAAATTCCACGCCTTCGATGTTGCTGCTGACCATATAGTCCACGGCGTTGCAGCCCCCGCCGCCAATGCCGATCACCTTGATGACCGCGTTCTGGCCAAACTCATCTACCATCTCGAATTTCATAACGGCTTCTCCTCAAGAAAGTTGTCGAAAACCAAAAACCCTCGCGCTTAAAAATTCCCCTGAAACCAACTGCACATCCGCCTCCAAATCGCCAGCCAGCCGGATTCTCCCTCCATCGCTCCCAAAGCCGCATGGTGCTCATACCCAAACAGCAACAGCCCCACGCCCGTCGCAAACGCCGGATTGCGCACCACTTCGGTCAGACCGGTCACGTGGCGAGGGAGACCTAAACGCACCGGCATGTGGAAGATCTCTTCCGCCAACTCGACCAGGCCCTCCAATTTGGCGCTGCCTCCGGTTAGGACAATGCCGCCGGCGATCAAATCCTCAAACCCGCTGCGGCGGAGTTCCGCCTGGATCAACAGCAGCAGTTCCTCACAGCGCGGCTCGACGATCTCGGCCAAGTTGTGGCGGGAAATCCGCCGCGGCGGGCGGTCGCCGATGCTCGGCACCTCGATCATGTCGTCGATATCGGCCAACTTGGTCAAGGCGCAGGCGTATTCGACCTTGATCCTCTCCGCGTGGTGAATCGGAGTACGCAAAGCGACGGCAATATCGTTGGTGATCTGGTCGCCGGCGATCGGGATCACCGCGGTGTGGCGAATGGCGCCGTCGGTGTATACGGCGATATCGGTGGTCCCACCCCCGATGTCCACCAAGCACACCCCGAGGCTTTTCTCGTCTTCGCTCAAGACCGCCTGCGCCGAGGCCAGTTGCTCCAGGATGATGTCTTCGACCTCCAGACCGCAGCGGCGCACGCATTTGATCAGATTCTGGGCCGCGCTGACGGCGCCCGAGACGATGTGCACCTTAGCTTCCAGCCGGATCCCCGTCATCCCAACCGGCTCTTTGATCCCCGCCTGGCTGTCGATGATGTATTCTTGGGGTAAAACGTGGAGGATTTTCTGATCGGCCGGGATCGCCACCGCCCGCGCGGAATCGAGCACCCGATCCACGTCCGCTTGGGTGACCTCCTTGTCCTTGATCGCCACGATCCCGTGGGAATTGAGGCTGCGGATATGGCTGCCGGCGATTCCCACATACGCCGAATGGATCTGAAACCCGGCCATCAGTTCGGCCTCTTCCACCGCCCGCTGGATCGCCTGCACGGTGGACTCGAGATTGACCACTACCCCCCGCTTCAACCCAGTCGAAGGATGGACGCCGACACCGATGATCTCGATCTCGCCTTCCCGGGGTTGATACTCCCCCACGATCACCGCGACCTTAGAGGTGCCGATATCTAGCCCAACAACGATGTTTCTGTCTTTACGCTTTGCCATTGTTATTTACCTGAAACCACCGCAGACTTGCGCCAACGCACAGCAAACCCGTGTTCGTAGCGAGCATCCAGCCGCTCGATGCGTTGCCTTTGCGCCGGGGTCAAGCGCGCCAAAAATTCCACGACTCTAAAGAAGACTTCCTCAGGTTGGATCCGCCCCAGTACGATCACCATGCCTGAATCCAAGGTAAGTTGCCAGGAGCGCCGCGCGTTCACTTCGAGCGTGCGGATCTTGAGCTGCAAGGGCAAAAGTGCCTCGCTCATCTTGCGATAAGCGGAAAACAATTGCCCCTCGTGCCCTTCCGGGCCGCAAAGAAGGGGCAAAGCGGCAAACTCGGCAAGTTGATCGGGAGCCGGGGTAAACCTTTCCCCTTTTGCGTTAAGCAAGTCTCTTTCTCCCCAACGCGCGTAAGCCACTTGCTCTTCGACCTGAACCACCAGCACGTCCGGGAAGACCCGTTCCATTCGCACGTCGTCGACCCAGGGAAACTGTTTGGCCGCTTTCACCAAGGGGGCAAGATTCCATCCCAAATAACCGTCTGCCAGCAAGGGTTTTAAGGCTTGCTCCAAATCGGCGGGATCCAGGTGCCGGAACTGGCCTTCCAGCCGCACGTACCGGACCGGAGTTCCTCGATACAAGAAAGCGACCAGCGCGATCATCAAAATCAGCCCCACCATCCAAGCGACGGTCCTTTTACGCAACACTGGTTTCTAGAATCCGCCATACCAATTCGTCGAATTCGATTCCCGCCGCGCGCGCCGCCATAGGCATTAGGCTGTGATCGGTCATCCCCGGCACCGTGTTCACTTCGATCAACCAGGGCTGGCCTTGCCGGTCGAGGAACAAATCCACTCGCCCCCAACCGCTTACCTTAAGCACCTCACACGCACGCTTCGCCAGTGCCTTAAGGCGCTGCTCCTGCGCTTCAGGCAGTCCACACGGGCACACGTAGCGCGTCGAGTCGGCCCGATACTTGGCCTCGAAGTCGTAGAAAGTCCGCGGCGTCTCCAGCCGGATCAGCGGCAGCACTTCCGCATGGAGCAGGGCGGCGGTGTATTCGTCGCCCTCGATCCAGCGTTCGGCGAACACCGAACAACGGTACCGTCTTGCTTCCTGCCAGGCCCAGGCCAGGCTCGCCCGGTCTTGGGCCTTGTTCGTCCCCAGGCTGGAACCCTCCAGCGCCGGCTTGACGATCACCGGAAACCCCAAAACGGCGGCGCAACGCTCAAGGTCCTCCTCGGTCTCAAGCACCATCCAATCGGGAGTCGGGAGTCCCGCGCCGCGCCAGCACAGCTTAGCCGCCAGTTTGTCCATGCTTAAGGCCGAACCGAGCACCCCGCTGCCGGTGTAAGGCAGCCCTATCGCCTCCAGCAACCCCTGCAGCACCCCGTCTTCGCCGCCGCGGCCGTGGACCACGTTAAATACCCGCGCGAAACCTTTTCCCCAAAGCGCTTCCAGAGGCTTATCGCCGATATCCACCGCCACCGCATCCACCCCTCGGCGCTTGAGCGCCGCCCACACCTGTTGCCCCGAAAGCAGGGAAATCTCGCGCTCGGCGCTTGCCCCGCCCATCGCCACCGCGACCCGGCCAAATTGCTTTGGATCCTCGATCCGTCTCATGTCTCACCCGCTTTGCCCAAAATCCGAACCTCCGGCTCCAGCTCGATGCCAAAACGCCGCTCCACTTCTTCTTTCGCGAGCCAAATCAAGGCTTCGATGTCGGCCGCCTTGGCGCCGCCGAGGTTGAGGATGAAATTAGCGTGCCTCCTCGAAATCTCCGCCCCCCCGATCCGCTTCCCCTTGAGCCCGCAGGCTTCGATCAAACGCCCCGCCTTTTCCTCGGCAGGATTTTTAAACACCGACCCCGCGCTCGGCCATCCGGTCGGCTGCGTCTGACTGCGCCGGGCCAAAAGCTCGCGAATCCGGCGCAACCCTGCCTCCGGATCGCCCGGTACAAAGCGCATCCAGGCCGCTAAGAAATACTCGCCTGCCGGCCCTTGCACGCGGCGGTAACCGACCTCATACGCCTCGCGGCGGCGCAGATAGGTCTTGCCATACCGATCCACCGTTTCCACCGCCTCCACCCAGTCCCAGGTCTCCCCGCCAAAGGCGCCGGCGTTCATCGCCAACGCTCCCCCCACGGTGCCGGGAATGCCGGCCAAAAACTCGGCCCCGGCCAGCCCCAAACCGGCGCAGAAGCGCGCCAGGCGCGCGCACGGAACCCCGGCCTCCACGTAAACCCGCCCTTCCACCAAAGCGCTCAGGCCGCGCAAAGAGGAAGTCAAGATCACGGTGCCGGGAAGGCCGCCGTCGCGCACCAAAACGTTGCTCCCAAGCCCGAGCAAAGTCAGCGGCTCCTCCGCCGGCAGAGCGCTCAAAAAACGCTTAAGATCGTCCTTATCCGCCGGCCTAAACAGGCGCTCGGCCATCCCGCCCACCCGCCACGAGGTCAACTCGGCAAGCCGAACGCCCACCTGCACTTGGCCGCGGATCATCGCTCAAGCTCCTGCAAAGCCTGCGGCAAACCGGCGGCCACCTGGCCGATGCTCCCCGCGCCTAGGACCAGCACCACATCTTTAGGTTCGAGGCACTCCGCCAAGGCGCTCGGCACCTCCTTAAGCGATGCAAGCTGCCGGCAAGTTCGGCCGCGGCGGCCAAGCGCTCGTGCCAAGGCGGCGCTGTCGCCCTCAGGAAGCGGCGCCTCCCCGGCCGGATAGACCGGGAGCAGGAGGAGTTCGGCAGGCTCGCTCAAGACCTCGGCAAACTCGTGGAGCAGCGCCTGGGTGCGGGTATAGCGATGAGGCTGGAACACGACCACCTGGCGCCGTTCGGGCCAGGCCTGGCGGGCCGCGGCGAACACCGCCGCCAATTCGCGCGGATGATGACCGTAATCGTCGACCACGACCACCTCGCCGCCCCGCCAGGGTACGTGGCGGACCTGGAACCTGCGGCCGATGCCGGCGAAATGTTGAAGCGCCTTTTGGATCGCCGCCGGCGGCACGTCCAACTCGCGCGCGACCGCGATCGCCGCCAGCGCGTTCAATAAATTGTGACGGCCTGGAAGGTTCAGCTCCACTTGCAAGGGGCGTTCAAGGCCACGGCCTTCAGCCACGAAATACGTCTTCAATCCAGCCAGGACGACGTCGCGCGCGCGCAGATCCGCTTGCGGATCCAAACCGTAGGTGAAAAGCGGCTTTTGGATCCTGGGCAAAAGCTGCGCCACCCCCGGATCGTCCCGGCAGACCACCGCCAACCCGTAGAACGGAACCGCGCTCAAAAATTCGAGGAAGGTCTCTTGAAGGCGCGCAAAGCTTCCCCCGTAAGTCTCCATGTGGTCGCGATCGACGTTGGTGACCACGGCGATGATCGGTTTTAAATGCAAAAACGAAGCATCGCTCTCGTCGGCTTCGGCGACCAGGTAAGGGCCTAGCCCTAAACCGGCGTGGCTGCCCCGGCTTTCGAGCCGGCCGCCGATCACAAAGGTCGGATCGAGGCCACCTTCCGCCAGGATGCTGGCGATCAGGCTGGTGGTCGTGGTCTTGCCGTGGGTGCCGGCCACCGCGATCCCAAACCGAAAGCGCATGAGCTCGGCCAGCATCTCCGCGCGCGAGATCACGGGGATGCGCATCGCGCGCGCGGCCTGCCATTCGGGATTGTCTTGCGCCACCGCGCTCGACACCACGACCACGTCGGCGCCGACCACCTGCTCGGCGGCGTGGCCCAAAAATACTTTTACCCCTAAGCCGCGCAGGCGTTGGAGGGCAACGCTCTCGCGTAGGTCCGAACCAGACACGCTATACCCCAAATTGGCCAGCACTTCGGCGATTCCGCTCATCCCAGCCCCGCCGATGCCGACTAGATGAATCCGCTCGACTCGGGCCATGCGCCTAAGCTCCCACTCCCCGCTCACCCGCAAGACCGGTTCTCGATTCTTTAATTTGGGCACCACTTTCAAACCTCCTCCAAACAAATCCGCGCCACCGTTTCGGTAGCGTCCAGGCGCGCGACTTTACGCGCCGCCGCCCCCATGCGCTCAAGCTGCTCGGGCCGGTGCACTAGAAAGGCCACTTTTTCCTGCAATCGCGCCGGGGTCAGCTCGCGTTGCGGCAACAGCCAAGCCGCTCCCTGCTCGAGGAGATATTCGGCGTTGCGGGTCTGATGATCGTCTTTAGCGTGCGGGTAAGGCACTAAAATCGCTCCCACCCCAGCCGCCGCCAGTTCGCTCACCGTCATCGCTCCCGCGCGGCAGATCGCCAAGTCGGCAAAGGCGTAAGCCTCCTCCATGCGCTCGATGAATGCCTCCACCCGGGCGGCAACTCCCGCGTTTTGGTAGCTCGCGCGCACGGCCGCCTGCATCGGCGCGCCGGTCTGGTGCCAGACTTCGATTTTTGCCGCCAGCCCGGCCAAGGCGGCGGGAACGACTTCGTTCAGCGCCTGCGCGCCCTGGCTGCCGCCCAAGACCAAAATCCTCACCTTGCGCGCTCCTAAGGGTTCTTTATCCCCAGCCAAAGCTTCGATCTCGCGCCTTAAAGGGTTGCCCGTCCAGCACGGGCGCACGTTTAGAGCGAACGTCCCCGGAAACGCCTCCAGCACCCGCCGCGCCCAGCGCGCCAGAACCCGGTTGGTGAGCCCCGGAACCCGGTTCTGCTCGTGGATCACCAAGGGAATTCCCATCGCGATGGCGGCCAAGCCTCCGGGACCTGAGACAAACCCCCCCATTCCCAAAACCACTTCAGGACGTCGGCGGCGCAGGTGGCTTACGGCCTGCGCGAAGGCTTGCCCCAGCATCCCCGGGGCTTTCAGCTTGGCCGTAAAACTTGTACCGCGCAGACCGTGGACCGCCAGGGCATCGAGGGTAAAACCGGCTTCTCTAACCACGCGCGCCTCCAGTCCCTGGCGCGTCCCCATCCAGCTCACCGAATGGCCGTGGGCGCGAAGCCACAGGGCCACCGCCAACGCCGGGAAAACGTGACCGCCGGTCCCGCCGGCTAAGATCATCACCTTCGCCACGGCTCCCTCCACCGGCCTGCCCGGGCTTCCCTCGCTTCCGAATAGATCCGAAGCACCTGCCCCAGAGCTAGACAATCCACCACCAAACTCCCCCCGCCGTAGCTCATCAGCGGCAAGGTCAAGCCTTTGGTCGGCAGCACGCCTAAGTTGACGCCCATGTTGACGAGCGCCTGCAATCCTAACCAAATCCCGATTCCGTAAGCCAGCCAGGTGCCAAAGGCCTGACCTGCCGCCTGGGCCAACCGGGCGGCGGCAAAGATTCGCCACACCAGCCAGGCAAACCCGGCGCCCACGCCAAGCACCCCGACAAATCCCAACTCTTCCCCGATCACCGCGAGCAGAAAATCGGTATGCCCTTCCGGCAGATAAAACATCTTCTGCACGCTGTTACCCAGTCCCACCCCGAACAGGCCGCCGCGCCCAAAAGCGATCAGCGCCTGAACCAACTGATACGCAGAATCCTGAGCGTGGGCAAAGGGATCGAGGAAGGCCTCGAGGCGTCTGAACCGATAAGCCTCGACGACCAGCAATCCTGCCCCCGTGCCCGCAAGCCCTAAGACCACAGCCAACAGCGGCACCAGCCGAGCGCCGGCCAAAAACAGCATCCCGATGGCGGTCGCCAGCAAGATCGCCGCCGCGCCGAAATCCGGCTCCCACAACAACAGCCCCGCTCCCAAGCCGAGCAGGATCAGCGGGTAAAGCACGGCCCGCGCCTGCTCCGCCAAGGCTTTGGCGTGACGAACGGCGTAACCGGCCAGATAAACGCACGCGATCCACTTAAACAGCTCCGAAACCTGAACGCGCATCCCGCCCACGTTCAACCAGCGCGTGCTGCCGTTAACGCTCACCCCGACCCCGGGCAGCTTAACCGCCACCAGCAAGCAAAATCCCACAATCAACAGCCCAGGACCCAACTTGTACCACCAGCGCAACGGGACCGCGAAAGCCAATCCTCCGGCCACCAGACCCAGCGCCAGGTGCAATAACTGGCGCCGGGCGAAATAAAAGCCGTCGCTGCCCAGATGCAGCGAAGCCGAGGTCATCATCACGTAGCCCCCAAGCAGCAATCCTGCCGCCGCCAGGAGCAGCTGCCGATCCACAAAGAAAGCCCGCCGTGGCTTGGACTGGGCTTCGGTTGCCGGAGGAGTGACGGCGCCGGGATGGATCACCGCCATTTTTGGACCTCCCGCACAAAACATTCGCCGCGCGCCTGATAATTCTCAAACTGGTCAAAGCTGGCGCAGGCAGGGGAGAGCAACACCGTATCGCCTTCCTGGGCAAGCGCTCTTGCGACGGTAACCGCTTGGGGCAAGGTCTCGACGACGTGGACGGCAGTCGCCCCGGAAAGGGCCTCGGCGAGCAGTAAGCGGTCGCGGCCGTACAATATGGCCGCCTTGACCTTGCCGGTTACCGCCGGGCGGAGCAAGGAGAAATCCGCCCCTTTGCCGTCCCCACCGGCCAAAAGGATCACCGGCCCATCCAGTCCCAAAAGCGCCGCTTCGGTCGCCCCGACGTTGGTGCCTTTGGAATCGTTGATCCACACCACCCCGTCGATTTCGGCCACTTTTTGCATCCGATGGGGCAGCCCCTCGAAGCGAGACAACACCTCGCAGCCCACCGCCGGCGGAATTCCTACCGCCTCCGCCAGCGCCAGGGCGGCCAGCGCATTGGCCAGATTGTGGCGACCGACCAGCCGAACCTGGGCGGCAGGGAGCAAGGGCTCGCCCCGGCGCGCCAACCAAACCTCGCCGCGGTAACGGACCAGCCCGTAGTCGGCCTGCTCGCTGAGGCTAAACCAAAGCGGGTGAGGAATTCCTTCCGCCATCCGCCGCACCTCGGGATCGTCGCCGTTGACCACCGCCACTTGGCTCCATTTGAGCAAGCGCGCTTTGATCGCCGCGTAGGTTTTCATATCCGGATGGCGGTCAAGATGATCCGGGCTTAGGTTCAAAACCGCCCCCGCCTTAGGCCGCAGCCTAAAGGTCCGCTCCAGCTGAAAACTCGATAGTTCCAGGACGTACAGCTCCACGCCCGCATCCAGCAGCTCAAGCGCCGGCGTCCCTAAGTTGCCTCCGGCGACGGCACAGATCCCGGCCGCTTTGGCCATTTCCGCCACCAAAGTGGTGACCGTGCTTTTGCCGTTGGATCCGGTCACGCCGACCACCTCCGCCTGGGCTTTCGCTTCGGCGAACAGGTCGAGGTCGCTGATCAGCGCCGCGCCGCGCTCTAAAGCCGCGCGGATTTCCGCCTGTTCTAGCCCGACCCCGGGACTGACTAAGAGATGAGTCGCCCAGCTCAGCCAGTCGGAACGCAACCCACCGCAGGCCACCGGCACCTTAAGCGCCTGCGCCTCGGCCAAACCCGGCGGATGGGTGCGGGTGTCCATGGCAAGACAGGCGACGCCGTGAGCGTGCAAAAACCGCAGCGCCGACACCCCGGTTTTGCCCAATCCCACCACCGCGACTCGGGCCTTAGCCCCAAGGTCCATAGGTTTCTCGGTAACCGCCGTCATAACTACCTTAGCTTGAGCGTTGCCAGGCCAATCAACACCAAAACCACGGTGATGATCCAAAACCGCACGATCACCCGCGGTTCCGGCCAACCCTGGAGTTCAAAATGGTGGTGCAAAGGCGCCATGCGAAAAATTCGCCGGCCGGTCAGCTTGAAGGAAGCCACCTGCAGGATGACCGAGAGCGTTTCCATCACGAACACTCCACCCATTATCATCAGCACGACCTCCTGCCGCACCAGCACCGCCAGCGTCCCCAACGCCGCCCCCAGCGCCAGAGCGCCGATGTCGCCCATGAACACCTGCGCCGGATAGGCGTTGAACCACAAAAATCCCAATCCCGCCCCCACCAGCGCCCCACAGAACACCACCAGCTCGCCGGCTCCGGGAACGTGCGGCACCGCAAGGTACGTGGCGAAATTCACGTTGCCGGAAGCGTAAGCAAAAATTCCTAGGCTGCCGCCCACCAAAACCGCAGGCAAAATCGCCAGACCGTCCAAACCGTCGGTTAGGTTGACCGCGTTGCTCGAGCCCACGATCACCAACCAGGTCACCAGCGTAAACCCCAACAAGCCTAGATCGAAGCCCACCTGTTTGAAAAACGGCACGATGTAGGTCGTCTCCGCCGGCGTTTTGGCGGTGGCGTACAAACCGACGGCGGCTAAAAGCGCCACCGCCGTCTGCCAACCCAGCTTCTGGCGCGCGGACAAACCCTTGCTGTTGCCCAAAACCAGCTTTTTGTAGTCGTCGGCAAAACCGATCGCCCCAAACGCCAAAGTCACCAGCAGCACGACCCAGATCTGGCGGTTGCGTAGGTCCGCCCAAAGCAGCGTGGCCAGGGTGAGCGCGAGCAGGATGAGCAGCCCGCCCATGGTCGGCGTCCCCGCCTTGGCAAAGTGGTTTTGCGGGCCGTCTTGGCGAATCGGTTGCCGGCCCAAACGCCCGAGTCTCTGAATCAACGGCGGTCCCAAAAGCAACGCGGCCGTCAGCGCCGTCAGCACCCCCAAGATGGCGCGCAAGGTCAGATACTGAAAGACCCGAAACGGGCCATACCAATGGCTCAGCCAATCCGTCAGAAAATACAGCACCTTATTCTTGCCTCAAAGCCAAAACCGTCTTCTCCAGTTGTTGCGCGCGCGAGCCTTTGATCAAAACGCGCGCCTGAGGATGCAGCCGGCGCGCTGCCGCCTCGATCAGTTCCGCCTGGGACGCAAACCACTGCCCCCCGACCCCGAACGCGGCCACCGCCGCCTTGCTCTCCTCCCCTACGGCGAACAGGCGGCAGACTCCGAACTCGCGCGCCAATCTTCCCACGTGGGCGTGAAAGGTCGCGCTCTCTGAACCCAGCTCGGCAAACGCTCCCAGAATCACCCAAGGTTCCCCTCCCAGCGCCTTGAGCGCCTCCAGTCCGGCCTCAAACGAGGCCGGATTGGCGTTGTAGCAGTCGTCGAGCAGCCATGCCCCTCCTTTCGCCGGCACCGGCCGGAGCCTGCCTGCCACCGGCCTCAGCCGAGAAAGCGCGGCGCCGATCTCGGCGCCGGTCTTGCCTAACGCGACGCCCACCGCGATCGCCGCGAGCGCGTTGGTCACGTTGTGGCGCCCAGCCAGCCCGAGCTCGACCTCAAACCGCTCGCCCAGGGCGCGCACCGAGAACCGCAGCCGGAACTTGCCTTCAATAAACTTAAGCGGCGCGATCTCTTCGGCGCGCACCGAGGCCTTTTCGCTCCAGCCAAAGGTCAGCACCGTGCGCCCCCGGGCCAGTTCCTGCCAATAGCCGCTAAACCGATCGTCGGCCGGAAGCACGGCGATCCCGTCAGCCGGCAGGGCGGCGATCAACTCGCCCTTGGCCCGCGCCACCCCCTCGAGCGAGCCAAAGCCTTCAAGGTGCGCCGGTCCCGCGTTGGTGATCACGCCGATCCGAGGCTCGGCAAGACGCGCCACATAGTCGATCTCGCCCGGGTGGTTGGCGCCCATCTCGATCACCGCAAAGCGATGCTCGGATCTCAAGCGCAGCAAGGTCAAAGGCACGCCGATGGCGTTGTTGAGATTGCCTTCGGTCTTGAGTCCCCCCAAAACTTCGGCGATCATCTCCTTGACCGTGGTCTTGCCGTTGCTGCCGGTCACCCCGACCAACTCGCCTGCAAACGCCATCCGTCGCCAGTAGTTGGCCAAGCGTCCCAGACCGGCGCGGGTGTCGGCGACCTGAAGCTGCGGCAGGCCGGCCACCGGCCGCTCCACCAAAGCCGCCGTTGCCCCCGCCGCTTGCGCCTTAGCGATGAAGTCGTGGCCGTCGAAGCGCGTCCCGCGCAGGGCGACGAACAATTGCCCGCGCAAATCCTGCCGGCTGTCGATCCCAACCCCGGCAAATTCCGCGTCTTCTCCCAGCAACCTGCCGTTGAGCACCGGCGCCAACTCGCTCAAACGCATTGCAACGCCTCCTGCAACCACTCCGCCACCACCTTTCGGTCGCTAAACGGCCGCTTCTCGCCTTGGACCTCTTGGACCTCTTCGTGCCCCTTGCCCGCCACCAACACCACATCCATTGCCCCGGCCTGCCTGAGGGCGGCGACAATCGCTTCGCGGCGGTCGCGGATGACAAGCGGGGTGCGCCTCATGCCGGCGCGGATGTCGGCAAGGATCGCCTCTGCCGGCTCGCCCCGAGGATTGTCGTCGGTGAGGATCACCTGATCGGCCAGCGTCTCGGCGATCTTGCCCATTCGCTTGCGCTTGCCGCGGTCGCGCTCCCCACCGCAGCCAAACACCACCCACAGCTGGCCGCGGCAGTGGCGGCGCAGAGACCTAAGCGCCAACTCCAACGCCGCCGGCGTGTGGGCATAATCCACCACCACCTGCGGTCGGCCTTCGGCGCGAAAGCACTCCATCCGCCCCGGCACCGGCGCGATCGTCTTCAGGCGGGCGACCGCACGTCCAAGCGTCTCCCCGCGGGCGAGCAAGGTGGCCAAAACCGCCAAGGTGTTGGCCAGATTGAATTCGCCAAGCAGCGGCACCCGCACTGAAACGCGTTCCTTTCCCCACACCGCTTCAAATGCGATCCCATCTGGGCGATAAGCCACCTTGGCCGCGGTAAGGCAGGGAAAAGGGGCATTGCCCTTTACTCCATAACCGATCACCGCCGCCTGCGGCGCAACTGCTCGCCAAAAGTGCGGCCAGGCGGGGTCGTCCAGGTTGAGCACCGCCGCTTTTAGCGTTGGCCAGCGGAAAAGCTTAAGCTTGGCGGCGCGATACGCGTCGATGCCGGGGTGATAATCCAGGTGGTCGCGGCTCAAGTTGGTCCAGAGCGCGAAATCAAATTCGACGCCGGCAACCCGCCCCTGGTCCAAGGCATGGGAGGAAACCTCCATGGCGACCGCGCCCACCCCTTGCGCGCGCAATTTTGCCAAGCGCCTCTGAGTCTCGATCGCCGGGGCGGTGGTGTGGGCGGTCGGCGCCAAGGCCGGCGGCCTTCCCCACCCCAAAGTCCCCATCACCCCCCCGGCCAGGGCTTGGGCCAGAAACCAAGTGGAGGAGGTCTTGCCGTTGGTGCCGGTGACCCCGATGACCTCCATCGCCCGCGACGGATGCCCGTAAAAGCGCGCCGCGATCTCGCCCAGCCGTTGCTTGAGCCCGGGAACGGCGATGGCGGGAATCGCCCGCGCATTTACCCACTCGGTTTCGGCGGGGTCGTACAGCACCGCCACCGCCCCGCGGTTTTCCGCTTCCTGGGCGAACTCGGCGCCGTGACGGCGGACGCCGGAAAGCGCCACGAACGCATCTCCCGGACGCACCGCCCCGCTGTCCTCGCACAACCCCCCGATCTCGATCGGCGGGCAAAAAACCCCAGGCAACAACTCGTCCAAGCGGCGCCGCATTTCAATCCCCCGCTTCGTCCAACTCCGCCAGGCGCGTCCGCCAATCGGTCTCCGGCACCGCATCCGGCGGCACGCCGAGCAACTTCAGCGCCATTTCCATCACCCGCGCGAACACCGGCGCGGCCACCTCGCCTCCGTAGTACTGCCCTCCTTGAGGTTCCTCGATCACCACCAAAAGTACTAACCGCGGCCTAGAAGCGGGCGCGATCCCTAGGAACAAGGAGCGATAGCGGTCGTCGGCGTAGCCACCCGGGACGGCGATCTTGGCCGTTCCGGTTTTACCCGCCACGCGGTACCCGGCCACCTGCGCCTTGACCGCGGTCCCTTGCCGGCTGACCACGCCCTCCAGCATCTGCAGCACCGTCTTTGCCACCGCGGGTGGCAGAATTGTGCGCGCGTGGGGGTCGTGGTCGCGCGGCAATAAGGTCAAGCTGTGGAGGACTCCACCGTCGGCCAGTGCGGTATAAGCGCGCACCAGCTGCACGGCCGAGACCGAAATCCCGTAGCCAAACGCCACCGTCGCCTGCTCGAACTTCCCCCAGCCGGAAGGGTCAGGCAAAACTCCCCGCGCTTCGCTGGGAAACTCGATGCCGGTCGGCTGCGCCAGCCCAAACTCTTTAAGGCACGCGGCGAACGCTTGCGGCGGCATCCGCAAAGCCACCTGGGTGATCCCGACGTTGCTCGACTTGTGCAGAATCCCGGCCAGATCGAGCACGCCGTAATCCTGATGATCGCGCACGATATGGCGTCCCACACGCAGCCAACCCGGGTGGGTATCGAGCCTAAAATCCGCCGCCACCGCTCGTTCACGCAAGGCGCACGCCAAAGCCAAAGGTTTTAAAGTCGAGCCCGGTTCGAAGCTGTCGACGACCGCGCGATTGCGAAAATGCCCGCTTTTCAGCGAGCGGCGTCGATTGGGATTGAATGCGGGCTGGTTGGCAAGCGCGAGAATCTCGCCGGTGCGCGCGTCGGCAAGCGCCAGCATGCCGCCTTTGGCTCGATGGGCCGCCACCGCGTGTTTAAGCTCAAGGTACCCAAAATACTGCAAGCGCCGGTCGATGCTTAAGACTACGTCGCGACCCGGGCGGACCTCTTGCAAGGCTTCGATGGCCTCGATGATCCGCCCGCGCCGGTCCTGCATTACCCGCATGCGTCCTGGAATTCCCCGCAATTGGGATTCGAACTGTTTTTCCAACCCTTCCTGGCCGCGTTGATCGATATCCGTAAACCCCAAAAGCTGCGAGGTCACCTCCGCGGACGGGTAATACCGCTTGAATTCGGGTTTTAAAAACAGCCCCTCGATCTCCAGCTTGGCGATCTCCTCCGCCTCCGCCGGGGGCAGGTGCCGCTTGAGGTAGAGGAAGGCGCGGTCGCGGCGGGCGGAGATCCTGGCGGCTAGATTTCGCTCGCTGGTCCTCAGAAGCCGAGCCAGGGCCCGCAGTTGCTCAGGACTGGCACGGAATTTGCGCGGATCGACGCACACCGACTCCACCTTGGCGCTGACCGCCAGCGGCACGCCTTCCCGGTCCAACAATTGCCCGCGGTGGGCAGGCAAACTCACCACGCGGATTTGCTGCCTGTCCGCGCGGCGTTGATAGAATTCCCGCTGCCACACCTGGACGTAGAACGCCCGTACCATCAGCCCCACTAACCCCAAGCCAAACCCCGTCAGGACCAATATTCGCCGCCAAGGCGCAAGCTCAACTGGGGAGACATCGGCGGCCATATCCGTCAATCGAGCTTTCGGGACAGAGGGAGGTAGGCGATCTCATCGGCTTGGGGGACCCCCATCCGCAACCGGCTTCGGGCCAAGCGTTCGATCCGCGCCGGATCGGCAAAAGCGTGTTCTTCCAGCAATAACTGTTCCCATTCGACTTCAAACGCATCCAATTGCGCCTGCAGTTGTTGAATTTCGTTGACTAACAGGCGGCTGCGATATTTGCCATGCACCACGATCACCGCCGACGCAGTCACCAAAAGCGCCAGCGCCACACCTGCCCACGCCCACGCGTTCATCCTCGCCGCTCGGCGACCCTAAGGAGGGCGCTGCGCGCGCGGGGATTGTGAGCTATCTCCCACGCGCTCGGCCGCTGTTTGCCCAAGGCGTGCAGGGACAAAGCCTCCCGGAGGAAGCGTTTGACGATCCGGTCCTCTAGCGAATGAAACGCGATCGTCACCAGCCGTCCGCCCGGGGCCAGGATCTCCCCCGCCTGCGCCAGCACCGCTTCGAGGCACTCGAGCTCGCGGTTGACAAAAATGCGCAGCGCTTGGAAAGCGCGGGTAGCCGGGTGCTTGCGCCATTTTTGCCGCGGGACGCTGCGCTCGATCAACTGCGCCAACTGCCGGGTGCGGGTGAGGGGCTCAAGCGCGCGCGCCGCCACGATCGCCCGCGCGATCCGACGGGCAAAGCGCTCTTCCCCGTAGCGCCACAAAACCTCGGCGATCTCGCGTTCCCCGGCGCGCGCCAGCCAGTCCGCGGCGCTCATCCCAGCGCGCGGATCCATACGCATATCCAAAGGACCATCGCGAAGAAAGGCAAAGCCGCGCTCGGGGTTGTCCAACTGCGGCGAAGAAACGCCAAGATCGAGCAGCACGCCCAAAACCTTGCCTCTATAACCCAGCGCTTCGACGATTTCTTTAAGCTGGCTAAAATCCGCATGGATCAAGGTAAATCGCAGATCCTGCCTTAAACCTTGCGCCTCGGGCGAGGCGATGGCCTCCGGATCCTTGTCCAGCGCGATCAAGCGCCCGGAAGATCCTAGCCGCTCGAGAATCGCCCGACTGTGTCCTCCGCGCCCGAAGGTGCAATCTACGTACACCCCGTCTTCACGAATCGCCAACCCCGCCAGCGCTTCTTCCAGCATGACGGGTCGATGAACGGTCGCATCCATGGTCAAAGCTTAAGAGCGCTCCAATCCAAAGAATCCGGAAGCTCGGTCAGATTGGTTTCTTCCACCCAGACGTTGCGGCGGATGTCCCAGGTCTGCGCGTCCCAAATTTCAAACTTGCCGCCCACACCGACCAAGGCCACGGCTTTGTCCAAATTGGCGTATTTACGCAACGGGGGAACCACCAGAACACGCCCCTGTCCGTCCAAGGCGCACTCGCTGGCGTGGCCGATCAACAGCCGCTGCAGACGGCGGACATGGGAGTTGACAGAGGGTAGGGAAAGCAACTGCCGCTCGAGCGCCTGCCATTGGGATAAGCCGTACAACCAAAGACAACGATTGTCGATCGCGATGGTGATTACCGCTTGGCCATCGTGCTCACGCTGCAAAACCTCGCGGTATTTGGCGGGGATGGCCAAACGCCCTTTTTCATCCAAGGTAAGCGCATAAATTCCACGAAACACCCCCCACTCTCCACAAAATCCCACAATTCCCCACAAAGTTTGAGGCACTATAAAAAGCTGGCCGCGCTTCGTCAAGCGTGCCTTTGAACAACAAAAGTTGCCTTAAAACGACTTAGAACTTAAGCGGTGCGCTCAGAGCGATAGGCCGCCGCGACGATGAAGAAAGCGGCCAAATCGTAGGCGGCGTGCACGAACATCGGGATCAGTAGGTTGCGTTCTCCTCCTGCATCCAGGAGCCAACCAAGATACATCCCGGTCAGCGCCGCCAGCAAGGTGTACAAGGGGCTCACCGCGTGCGCCAGACCAAACAGGAGATTGCTGAGCAACAAGGCCGGAAGTTTTCCCCACATCCCTTCCAACCAAGGTTGCAGAACGCCGCGGAACAAGATTTCCTCACCGACTCCGGCCAGGACGGCGACGTAGGCCAACTCGTACCAACGGCAAGAGGCCAGTACCCCACCTAGGATATCGAGCAACAGCCGTTTAATCTTCTCAAGCTCCGTCCACGAACAGCGATACAAAACGCCAAAAAAGACCAGCAGCCCCAACGTGCCGAGCAAGCCCAAAGCGATCGCATCGGCACGCCAGCGAAATGCGGCCCAGGGATCGATCCCCACCCACACCCCCAGCAAATACGCCACACCTATCAATCCGCCCTCAAAAGCCGTAGCCAGGCTTAAAAATCGGGTTTTATTCATCCTTATTGTCCTGCCGAACTCAATCGGGTTTGAGGTGGTACAATTCGTTTTTTAATCGATACGACAAGATTTGCGTTATGAGCCAGCAACGCAAAGCCATCGCCCTGATCTCCGGCGGCTTAGATTCCATGCTCGCCGCTAAAGTCATCCAGGCCCAGGGCATTTACGTGGAAGGGATCAACTTCTTTACGGGTTTTTGCGTGGAAGGCCACACGCACGCCATTCGCCAGCGCGATCGCAAAAAAGCAAAGCGCAACAACGCCTTATGGGTGGCCGAGCAGCTTGGGATCAAACTCCACATTCTAGACGTCAGCGAAGAATACAAAGAAATCGTCATCAATCCCAAATACGGCTATGGCGCCCACCTTAACCCGTGTTTAGACTGCAAGATCTTTATGGTACGCAAGGCCAAGCAATGGCTGATCGAGCATGGGTTCGATTTTATCGTCACCGGGGAGGTAATCGGCCAGCGCCCCAAATCCCAGCGCAAGGATACCATGCCGTTGGTCGCGTGCGAATCGGGCGCCGACGACCTGCTGCTTAGACCTTTGTGCGCCAAGCACCTGCCGCCCACCAAACCGGAGCGGGAAGGTTGGGTGGACCGCAACCGGCTCTATGATTTTTGCGGGCGCAATCGCAAACCCCAGATGGAACTGGCCAAGGCGTTCGGCCTGACCGATTATGCCCAGCCCGCCGGCGGCTGTTGTTTTCTCACCGACGAGAATTATTCCCGCAAGCTCGCCGATCTGTGGCAAGCCCGCGGCGACAAGCGCTACGAGCTGGACGACATCCTGCTCCTCAAAGTCGGCCGTCACCTTCGCCCCCGCCCTCAATTCAAGTTGATCATCGCCCGCGAAGAAGGCGAGAGCCGCTTTTTAAGCGGCTACAAAAAACGGTTCGCGCATCTTTATCCGCTCAGCCATCCCGGCCCGCTCGCCTTGATCGACGGCCACCCTACCGCCGAAGACCTGATCCTGGCCGCCCGCATCGTCGCCCGCTACAGTCAAGGGCGCGAGGCCGAGGAGGTCGAGGTCCTCGCAGCCACCCCGCAAGAGGAATACCGCTTCCGCATTGCTCCCCTCAAGCCTTACGAGATCCCAGAAGAGTGGCTGCTATGACCTACGAACGCATCGATGCGCGCGGTTTGTTGTGCCCGCTGCCGGTGATCCGCCTCCAAGACGCCGCCAAGCGCTTTCCTCCTGGCACTCGGGTGGAACTGATCGGCACCGACCCCGGAATTTTCCAGGACGTTCCCGCCTGGTGCCGGGTCCACGGCCATGAGCTACTAAAGACCTGGCAGCAAGGCGACCAATACCACGTCCTGCTCGCGCTTAGATGAGCACCACCTTGCACCGCGCCAAGCTGCTTGAGGCCAAGCTGCACGTTACCCTGATGGGGGCAGCGGTCAATGTGCTGTTGGCGGCGGGCAAAATCGCCGGCGGGATTTATGGCCGGTCCGAAGCCTTGATCGTGGACGGCATCCACTCGGTTTCCGACCTGGCCACCGACGCCTTGGTCTTCTTCACCTTGCGCCTCGCCGGCCGAGGCGCCGACGAGACCCACCCGTACGGTCACGGCCGATTCGAGACCGCGGCGGCGATCGGGTTGGGGCTGGTCCTTGCGGCGGTGGCCGCCGGCGTGATCTTGGACGCCGCTGAGCGCCTGCAGCAGGAGGCCTCCTTGTGGCTACCGAGCCGCTGGACGCTCCTCGCTGCCGGCGCCTCGATCCTGGTCAAAGAGGGGCTGTACCGCTATACCCTCAAGGTAGCCCACCGCACCGGCTCGCGCTTGTTACGCGCCAACGCCTGGCACCATCGCTCGGACGCGGTGTCCTCGCTCGTGGTCGTGGCCGGCATCGTCGGAAGCTTGTACGGCTACCGCTTTGCCGACGCGGTGGCCGCGATCGTCGTTGGCCTGATGATCGCCAAAATCGGCTTCGAACTGATCCTAGACAGCGCCCGCGAGCTGGTGGATACGGGCCTACCGGCGACCCGGGTGCGGCAGATCGAAAAGGCCATCCTGAGCACCGAAGGCGTCAAATCCTTACACTCCCTGCGCAGCCGCCAGATGGCCGGCGAAGCTTTGCTGGACGTACACATCCAAGTCTCGCCGGAAATTTCTGTCTCCGAAGGCCACGCCATCGCCGACAAAGTGCGCGACCTTTTGCTCGAGCAATTTGAAGAGATCAGCGACGTGACCGTCCACATCGACGCCGAGCGCGATCTAAACCAACCCCCGTTGCGCCTGCCGCTGCGCCCTCAAGTCCTGGCCGAACTCCAAAAAGCCTGGAGCCATTTGCCTTACGCCCGCCAGATCCAAAAGATCAACCTGCATTATTTGGAAGGCAAAATCGCTGTAGACGTTTATCTTCCCCTTGCGCTTTTGAGTTCCGAGACTTCTGCGGAAGACATCCTGAACCAACTTCGGCAAGCCGCCGCCACACTTCCTTTCATCGGCAACGTGCAGGTATACTTTGGGCTGTCTTAAAAAAATCTGCCCTGGATTGGTGCAAATAACGCTCAAAAACTGCTTCAAATTAGGGCAAGCAAATCGAAAATCTTAAAAACCGGCACAAAAAAACGATGCCCTGTTTATGGCACAATTTGTGCTTAATTCCCTTAAGGCCGTGCGCCGAATCAAGCCCTAACTCATAGAGGATAACCATGTCTGTAGATAAGGTATTTGAAATCATCAAAGAAAAAGAAATCAAGTTTGTCGATCTGCGCTTTGCCGACACCCGCGGCAAAGAGCAGCACCTGACCGTCCCAGCCCACACCGTCGACGAGGAATTCTTCGAATCCGGCAAGATGTTTGACGGCTCGTCGATCGCCGGCTGGAAAGGCATCCAAGAATCGGACATGATCTTGATGCCGGATCCGGACACCGCGGTGGTCGATCCGTTCTTCGAGACGCCCACCTTGATCCTGCGCTGCGACATCGTCGAGCCCTCGACCATGGAAGGCTACAGCCGCTGCCCGCGCTCTTTGGCCAAGCGCGCTGAAGCCTATTTGAAATCCACCGGCATCGCCGACACCGCCCTGTTCGGCCCGGAAAACGAGTTTTTCATCTTCGACGACGTGCGCTGGGCCGCCGACATTCACCGCTGCTTCTACGAAATCGACTCGGAAGAAGCCTCGTGGAACACCGAGAAGGTTTACGAGGGCGGCAACATCGGCCACCGCCCGGCCGTCAAGGGCGGCTACTTCCCGGTTCCGCCGGTGGACTCGTTGCAGGACATCCGCACGACCATATGCGAAACCCTGGAAGAGATGGGGCTCAAAACCGAAGTCCATCACCACGAGGTGGCTACCGCCGGGCAGTGCGAGATCGGCGTGCGCTGTAATACTCTGACCAAAAAGGCCGACGAAGTCTTGATCCTCAAATACGTGGTCCAGAACGTCGCCCACTCCTTTGGTAAGACCGCCACCTTCATGCCCAAACCCTTGGTCGGCGACAACGGCAGCGGGATGCACGTGCACCAGTCGTTGAGCAAGAACGGAGTTAACCTATTTAGCGGCGATCTCTACGGCGGGCTGTCGGAACTTGCCTTGTACTACATCGGCGGCATCTTAAAGCACGCGCGCGCCCTGAATGCCTTCACCAACGCTTCGACCAACAGTTACAAGCGCCTGGTGCCGGGCTTTGAAGCGCCGGTGATGCTCGCCTACTCGGCCCGCAACCGCTCGGCCTCCATCCGCGTGCCGTTCATCGCCAACCCCAAAGCGCGCCGGATCGAGGTGCGCTTCCCGGATTCCACCGCCAACCCTTACCTGGCCTTCGCGGCGATGCTGATGGCCGGCCTGGACGGGATCCAAAACAAGATCCATCCGGGCGACGCGATGGACAAGAACTTGTACGACCTCCCGCCGGAAGAAGAACGGGAAATCCCCAAGGTTTGCTTCTCCTTGGATCAGGCGCTGGAGCATCTGGATAAAGACCGCGCCTTCCTCAAGGCCGGGGGAGTGTTCAGCGACGACCTGATCGATGCCTACATCGAGCTCAAAATGCAGGAAGTCACGCGCCTTAGGATGAGCACCCATCCGGTCGAATTCGACCTGTACTACAGCTTATAAGTCCTATTCAAACGCGTTTTGCCGCTCGCCTGTTGGCTCCGGGCCGATTCCGACCGTAAGCTTGAGCGCCCACCAAACCAGAAGGCTTGCGGCAAACGCAAACCCTAAAATCGCCGCCGCGCCGAGCAGCTGGATGCCGAACCTGGCTTGCGGATGGGTCAGGCATACCGCGGCCAATCCCCAAAGGGCGGCTGCGCCGTGAATGGACAGAACACCGATCGGATCGTCTAGGCCCAGTTTGTCCAGACCCATCCTGAAAAGCACCGCAATCGCCCCGGCAACCGCCCCCACACCCAAACTTTGCCAAGGCAATGGAGTCAAAGGTTCGGCGGCAATCGCCACCAGCCCCGCCAGCAGACCGCTAAGCAACGCGCGCCAATCGACCTTGCCGGACCAGGCACGGGCAGCAAGGAGTGCGGTAACCGCGCCTCCGGCGGCGGCGGTTTGCGTGTTGACGAACACCCGGGCGACCGCGTTGGCCTCGGCGATATCGGAAACCTTAAGCTCCGCCCCGCCGGTGAAGCCAAACCAGCCAAGCCACAGAATCAAAGCGCCCAGGCCCGCCAAAGGCAGATTGTGGCGAGAAGGATCAACCTCGTTTTCCACCCCTTCTTTACCCGCGCGCGGGCCAAGGAGCAGCACGCCGGCTAAAGCGGCCCCGGCGCCGCACAGATGCACCACTCCGGCGCCGGCAAAATCCAAAAAACCCAACTCGTCCAAAAATCCTCCCCCCCATTTCCAATAGCCTTGCAGGGGATAAATAAAGCCGGTCAGAACGAGCGCGAATACCAAGGAAGGAAGTAACCTCGCCCGACCGGCCAGCGCCCCGGCGACGATGGCGACGACGGTCACAACGAAGGCCGCCTGAAAAAAGAAATCGGCCATTTTCGAATAGTAAAAGACCCCTTGGCTCTGCAAGATTTCCTGCGCCCTATGGTCTTGCCCGATCCCCCAACCGATCCCCGGCCAGAGCGGATTTAAGGGGGCCTCGGGATACATGAGGCGGTAGCCGACCAGCAAGTAAGCAAGGTAGGCTACAGCATACAAAGCCAGATTTGCGGTCCAAACCTCAGCGGCGTTTCTCACCTGCATCAGGCCCGTCTGAAAGAGAGCAAACCCTATCCCCAGGCTCATCACCAGCACCCCGCTGAGGAGCAGATAAAAGGTATCCAAAGCGTATCGGGTCTCGACGATTTGTTCCACGCTGGCCTCTCGACAAAGCAAAAATCGGCTTTATAATATCGGGAAAGCACAAAAAAAGGGCGCCTTAAGGCGCCCTCGTCCCCACGAGGAGGGGTCAATTGTAGGCTTTCTCGCCGTGGGAGCTGATGTCTAGGCCTTCGCGCTCTTCCTCCTCGCTGACCCTAAGCCCCAAGAGCACATCGATCGCCTTGTAAAGAACGAAGCTCAAAATGCCGGTCCACACGATCGCAGTTACGGTAGCGATGACCTGCTTGCTTACCTGGCCACCCATGGAGACGCCGTCGGGATAACCCACGCCTCCCAGTTCGGAAGCCATGAAAACGCCAGTCAGGATCGCGCCGATCATCCCGCCTATTCCGTGAACGCCGAAAACGTCCAAGGAATCGTCGTAACCCAAAGCCGGTTTGAGCCCGACCACCGCCCAAAAGCAGACGATTCCCGCCAACGCGCCGATGACGATCGCCCCCATCGGCCCGACGAAACCGCACGCCGGGGTGATCGCCACCAGACCCGCCACCGCCCCAGACGCGGCGCCCAGCATGCTGGGCTTGCCCTTGGCGATCCATTCTACCCCCATCCAGCCGAGCACGGCGGCCGCCGTGGCAAATTGCGTGTTGGCCAGGACCATCCCGGCGATGCCGTCGGCGGCAAGTTCAGAACCCACGTTGAAACCGAACCAGCCTACCCACAAAAGCGATGCCCCCACCATGGTCAGGCCCAAGTTGTGAGGCGGCATGGCCTCCCGTCCGTAGCGCAAGCGTTTGCCCAACACGAGCGCCCCCACCAAACCGGCAATCCCTGCGTTGACGTGGACCACCGTGCCGCCGGCGAAATCTTTGGCCCCAAGGTCTGCCAGCCAGCCACCTCCCCACACCATGTGGGCGATGGGAACGTAGCAGAGGATTAGCCACCCCGCCATAAACCACAGCACGGCGGAAAACTTGATCCGCTCCGCAAAGGAACCAACGATGAGCGCCGGGGTAATCGCGGCAAAGGTCATCTGGAAGGTTAAAAACACGTATTCCGGAATGACTCCGTTTAGGGTATCCGGCGTCAAGCCTTTCAAGAAAGCTTTGGAAAATCCGCCGATCACCGCATCGAGTTTTGCGGGTCCTTCAGTGAACGCCAGGCTGTAACCAACCAGCGCCCATAGCACCGACACTAGGCAAAAGGTGATGAACACCTGCATCAAGATCGACAACACGTTCTTGGCCCGCACCAATCCGCCATAGAACAGGGCCAATCCCGGAATGGTCATCATGATGACCAACACGGTCGCGACGATCATCCAGGCCGTGCTTCCCGTATCCAAAGCCGGCGGTTTCTCTTCGGCCAAAGGTGCAGTTACCGCCTGCGTTTCCGGAGCGGTGAGGGTGGTGCCTTCCTCGGCATGCCCCAATCCGGGAGGCACCAAGCCCCAAAAAGCCAGAATAAACAGAACTATGAATTTTCTCATGATATCTCCTGATCCTTGTTTTACTATAGAGCCTCTGCCCCGGTTTCTCCGGTGCGGATGCGCAGCACGTGCTCTAAGTTCGAAATGAAAATCTTGCCGTCCCCGATCCTGCCGGTGCGGGCGGCGTTGCTGATGGCCTCCACCACCCGTTCCACCTGCTCGTCGGTGACCGCCACTTCGATCTTGATCTTGGGCAGGAAATCGACCACGTATTCGGCGCCCCGATAGAGTTCGGTATGGCCTTTTTGGCGGCCAAATCCCTTGACCTCGGTCACGGTGATCCCAGAGACGCCCACTTCCGACAAGGCCTCGCGCACGTCGTCCAATTTAAAGGGCTTGATGATCGCAGTTACCAGTTTCATCGCCATTCCTCATGCTTTGACCGTTGTCAAAGAAACCAAGGCATCTTTTGTGCCATTTAGGAATGAGGTTAATTCGAATTGAATTGAATTCCAGCGTGCGCTTTTTTGAATTTTTTTGCACCATTGTGGGGCAAGCCACTGCCTTTACTTTTTAAAACCGCTTTTAAAATTCAGGCATTTTATTTGCTTAAAAACTTTTTGATGGCGCAAGAATCGCTCTACCAACGCATCCTCGAGCACCTGGGCAACGCGGTATTGCTGTTCGACCGCAGCGGGCGCCTGCGTTACCTTAACCCCGCGGGAGAAATGCTGCTGCAGATCAGCGCTCGCCAAAGCCTGGGACTTTCGGCGGTGGAGTTGTTCGGCCCCCAGGGGGAGAAGCTCGCCCTAGACCTGGCCCACACCATCGCCAGCGGCGCCCCGCGGGTAGAGCGCAACCTGCCTTTGCAGTTGCCGGGGCGTCTCCTTCCGGTACACTGCGCCATGACCCCCTTGTTTCAAGGCGAGCAAGTGGAGGCGGTGGTGATGGAAATCGAAGACGTGGAGCGCTACCAGCAACTCTCCCGGGACGAGCGCGGCTTAATCCAACAGAACATCGTGCATCAACTGCTGCGCGGCCTAGCCCACGAGATCAAAAACCCTTTGGGGGGGCTGCGCGGCGCGGCCCAACTTTTGGCCGCCGAACTGGCCGATCCGGCGTTGACCGAGTACACCGACGTGATCATCGCCGAAGCCGACCGCCTAAGCGCTCTGATCGACCGCCTGTTGGCGCCGGATCAGCCGCTCAAGCGGGTCGAGCTCAACATCCACCAAGTCCTGGAACGGGTGCGCCAGATCCTCATGGCGGAATACCCCAAGCTTTCCGTCCGGCGCGATTACGACCCCAGCCTGCCGCCGATCTCAGGCGACTTGAACCAACTCATCCAGGCCTTCCTCAACATCGCCCGCAACGCCGCCCAAGCCTTAGAGGGCGTAGGCGAGATCACCCTGCGCACCCGCATCCAGCGCCGCGTCACCATCCGCCAGCGCCATTACCGGCAGGTGGTGCGGGTGGAGGTGATCGACCCGGGCCCGGGCATTCCTCCGGAACTCATCGACCAGATTTTCTATCCCATGATCACCGGCCGCGTGGGCGGCACTGGGCTGGGACTGCCCATCGCCCAGACCCTGATCACCCGCCACGGCGGGATGATCGAGTGCCAGTCGCAGCCTGGCCGGACGTGTTTTGCCGTCTATTTACCGTTGGAGGGCTCTCATGCCTGATGAAGTCTGGGTAATCGACGACGATCAGTCAATCCGCTGGGTCCTGGACAAGGCCCTGAAAAAAGCCGGTTTCAAGGTCCGTTGTTTTGCCGATGCGGCCGAGCCTGAGTTTTTACTGCGCCGCCAAAGGCCTAAAGCGCTGCTCACCGACATCCGCATGCCGGGCATCGACGGTCTGGAGCTGTTACAGCGCCTTCAGGGCAGCCACCCCGACCTGCCGGTGATCGTGATGACCGCACACTCGGACTTGGACAGCGCGGTCGCCTCCCTGCACGGGGGCGCGTTCGAGTACCTGCCCAAGCCGTTCGACTTGGAAGAGGTGGTGCAGGTAGTGCAGCGGGCCTGCCAGAGCCGCCCCGTCCCGGAAGCGGGAGACGCCGACCACGGCCCTATCCCCGAGATCATCGGCGAAGCCCCCGCCATGCAGGAGGTGTTCCGCGCCATCGGCCGCCTCGCCCGCTCGCCGATCACCGTGCTGATCACCGGCGAGTCCGGCACCGGCAAGGAACTCATTGCCCGCGCCCTGCACCGCCACAGCCCCCGCCGCGAGGCGCCTTTCATTGCCCTGAACATGGCGGCCATCCCCAAGGATCTTTTGGAGTCGGAGCTGTTCGGGCACGAGAAAGGCGCGTTCACCGGCGCCATCCAGCGCCGCATCGGGCGCTTCGAACAGGCCGACGGCGGCACGCTGTTCTTAGACGAAATCGGCGACATGCCCGCCGAGCTCCAGACCCGTTTGCTTCGGGTGCTGGCGGATGGGGAATTCTATCCGCTTGGCTCCTACACTCCACGCCGGGTGGACGTGCGCATCATCGCCGCCACCCATCAGAACCTCGAGGAACGAGTCGCCCAAGGCCGCTTTCGCGAGGACCTCTACCACCGCCTCAACGTCATCCGCATCCACACCCCAGCGCTGCGAGAACGGCGCGAAGACATCCCGCTGCTGCTGCGCCATTTCTTAACGCGCATCGCCAAAGAACTTGGCACCGAACCCAAAACCCTGCGTCCCGAAGTGGAGGAGTACCTCAGCCGCCTCGACTGGCCCGGCAACGTGCGCCAGCTGGAAAACACCTGCCGCTGGTTGACGGTGATGGCGCCCGGTCAAACCGTCTACCTGGAAGACCTGCCGCCGGAGCTGATGGCAAAACCCTCCCCCGCCCCGACCGCCGCCACCGCCGGCGATTGGCAGGCGCACCTGTCGCAGTGGGCCGTCCAACAGCTGCGCGAGGGCAAACGCAACGTCGCCAAACGGGCCATCGCCGAAGCCGAACGCATCCTGATCCAGGCCGCCTTAAGCCACACCCGCGGGCGCCGCCAAGACGCCGCCCGGCTGTTGGGTTATGGGCGCAACACCTTAACCCGCAAGATCAGCGAACTAAACCTGGAAGGGGACGCGCTCAAAGACACCCGCCACCGATGAAATCGAGGACGCCGCGGGGGATGGGGCACAGCGCGCGGTCGTACTCCTTGGGGCGCCGTCAGGTGGTAGCCGCCGGGCGCGTAGTCCCCGTATAAGGCCCCCGCCGATTTGCGGCAGCTTGGTCACACCGCCACCACGATGTCTCGAACCGCTCCGGCGGCACCGGCAGGTGGTCCTCCTCCAGCGCCGCGACATACGCCGCGATCGCCTCCTTGACGTGGGCGATGGCCTCTTCTTTCGTCTTTCCTTGGCTCACGCAGCCGGGAAGACTCGGGCACTCCGCGACCCAGCAGCCGTCTTCTCCGGGGTACAAAACTACTTGTCTCGCGACACCTCCTCGAAATGTTCCTCTCGCGTTTCTCGGACATCGATTTTACCCGTTACCTCGGCGGAGATAAGGGCGGTGCAGCAGGAACAGAAGCTGTCCGTCGCTGATGCGCGGCAGCCCTGGGCCGAACCGACCGCTTGCGCCTTTCGTGTTCGGCGCGAACCGCCTCTTCGTCGCGCTTCCAATCCTTGCCGTAGGGTGGATTGACGATCAGATAATCGAACGTGCGCCTGGCGTACTTGTCGTTGGAGAGCACGCTGCCGAAAGCGAGAAGGGATCGCTTTGTCTTACCGGCACCGCCGCTTCTTTGGGCAGACGTCCTTGCGGCTGCACGGTGATGGTGCACATTGCCGAACGCTGGTTCGCCCTCAAGCGGTTTTTATTATTGGCACAATTAATGCCTATATCAATATTGCAATCTAATTGAGGTGCCAATATGCCACGCAAAACCCTGATCGTCATCGGCAACGGCATGGTCGGCCACCACTTCGTCGAATCCCTGGTGCAATCCGAGCGCGCCGGCGAGTTCAACTTAGTGATCTTCGGCGAAGAACCGCGCCCCGCCTACGACCGGGTGCATCTGACCGCGTATTTTGCCAGCCGCAATCCCGAAGACCTCGCGCTCGCAAGCCTGGATTTTTACCGCGCCCACGGCATTACCTGCCACTTGGGCGACAAGGTGATCGAGATCGACCGCAGCCAAAAGCTCATCCGCTCCCAAAAAGGGGCGGTATGTTCTTACGATCTTTTGGTGTTGGCGACCGGCTCGTATCCTTTCGTACCGCCCATCCCTGGCCACGACCGGGAAAGATGCTTTGTCTATCGCACCATCGAGGACCTAAGACACATCGCCGAAGCCGCAGCTAAAAGCCGCATCGGGGCGGTGGTGGGCGGCGGCCTGCTTGGCCTGGAGGCGGCCAAGGCACTGCAGGACTTAGGGCTTGAGACCCACGTGGTGGAATTTGCCCCGCGCCTGATGGCGGTGCAACTGGACGACGGCGGCGGCGCTTTGCTGCGGCGTAAGATCGAAGCCTTGGGAGTCAAGGTGCACACCGGCAAGAACACCGTCAACATCGCTTCCGGCACCTCTCGGCGCTTGCGGATGGAGTTTGCTGACGGCGAAAGCCTGGAAACCGACCTGATCGTCTTCTCCGCCGGGATCCGCCCGCGCGATGAGCTGGCCCGCAAGTGTGGTTTAGAGGTCGGATCGCGCGGCGGCATCGTCGTCGACGATTGCCTGAGGACCTCCGACCCCGAGATCTACGCCATCGGCGAATGCGCGCTGTGGCACAACCAAATCTTCGGACTGGTGGCGCCGGGCTATCGGATGGCGCGCGTGTTGGTGGACCACCTAAACGGCAAGGACGTCCGCTTCACCGGTGCCGATCTTTCCACCAAGCTCAAGTTGCTTGGGGTAGAAGTCGGCAGCATCGGCGACTCCCACGGCCGCACTCCGGGTTCCCTGAACTGCGTGTACCAAAACGAACGCGACGGGATCTACAAGCGCCTGATCGTCAGCGCCGACGGCAAAAAGCTCCTGGGCGCGATCCTGGTGGGGGACACATCCCAATACGACACCCTCCTTCAGTATTATTTAAACGGCCTGGATCTTCCCGAACCACCAGATCGCTTGATCCTTCCTGACTTGGCAGAAAAACCCGCCGGACTTGGGCCGGAGGCGCTTCCGGCCGGCGCCACGGTATGCTCGTGCCACAACGTCACCAAGGGTAAGATCGTCGAGCTGATCGACCAAGGGGTGCTCGCCCTGGCCGAGATCAAGGCCCAAACCAAGGCTTCCACCGGCTGCGGCGGCTGCGCCGGACTGTTAAAGTCGCTGGTGGAACACGAGCTCAAAAAGCGCGGGGTCGCGGTCAAAAAGGACCTGTGCGAGCACTTCCCTTATAGCCGCCAAGAGCTTTACCACCTCGTCCGGGTGGAGGAAATCAAAACCTTCGACGAACTGCTCGCCAAACACGGCCGAGGCTTGGGCTGCGACGTGTGCAAGCCGGCGGTGGCCTCGATCCTGGCGTCCTACTGGAACGAATACGTCCTGTCCGACAAGCACTTCAAGCTGCAGGACACCAACGACTACCGGCTGGCCAATATGCAAAAAGACGGCACCTATTCGGTCGTACCGCGCGTCCCGGGCGGGGAGATCACCCCGGACAAGCTGATTGTCTTAGGGCGGGTGGCGAAAAAATACGGCCTCTACACCAAAATCACCGGCGCCCAGAGGATAGACATGTTCGGCGCGCGCTTGGAGCAGCTTCCGGCGATCTGGCGGGATCTGATCGCAGCCGGGTTCGAGTCCGGCCACGCCTACGCCAAGGCGCTGCGCACGGTCAAATCCTGCGTCGGTTCCACCTGGTGCCGCTACGGCGTGCAAGACAGCGTAGGGCTGGCGATCCTGCTCGAGAACCGCTATAAGGGCCTGCGCGCCCCCCACAAGATCAAGATGGCCGTCTCCGGCTGCACCCGCGAATGCGCCGAAGCCCAGGGCAAGGACGTGGGTGTGATCGCCACCGACAAGGGCTGGAACCTGTACGTGGGCGGCAACGGCGGGATGAAGCCGCGCCACGCGGACCTATTCGCCACCGATTTGGATACTGAAACCCTGATCAAGTATATCGACCGTTTCCTGATGTTCTACGTGCGCACCGCCGACCGCCTGCAGCGCACCTCGGTGTGGCTGGAGAACTTAGAAGGCGGCTTAGAGTACCTGCGCGAGGTGATCATCGAGGACAAATTAGGCATCTGTGCCGAATTAGAACAACAGATGCAGCGCCTGATCGCTACCTATGAGTGCGAGTGGAAAAAGACTTTGGAAAACGAGGAAATCTTAAGGCGGCGCTTTCGTTTCTTCGTCAACAGCGAAGCCAGCGACGACAACGTGGTCTTCGTTAAGGAGCGCGGCCAGATCCGCCCGGCCACGTTGGCAGAAAAACAGCGCCTGAGGAAAATTCCGATCGCAGAGGAGGCCTCTTGAGCGGAAAATGCCCCCAAACCGCCTGGATCTCGGTTTGCCGAGTCGAGGATTTGGAACCCGATGCCGGGGTGTGCGCCCTGGTGAACGGCGAGCAGGTGGCGATTTTTTACCTTACCCAACTGAATCAGGTGTATGCTATTGGCAACTACGATCCGTTCAGCGGCGCCAACGTGCTGTCGCGTGGGCTGACCGGCAGCCTCGGTGGGGAGCCGGTAGTCGCCTCGCCGATTTATAAGCAGCACTTCAGCTTGAAGAGCGGGCGTTGCCTGGAAGACGCCAGCCAAGCTGTCCCCACCTACCCGGTGCGGATCGTCGACGGCTGGGTTCAGGTCGGCCTGCCAAAACAGGGGGAAAACGCATGACGGCGGTGATCTATTACCTCGCCGACGCCTTTACCCGCGAGCCGTTCAACGGCGCTCAGGTCGGGGTATTCCCCAAGGCCGAATCCTTGAGCGAGCGGCAGATGCAGCAGCTGGCCGGCGAATTAAATCTTCCCCACAGCGTTTTTCTGTTGCCCCCGGAAAACCCACAGGCCAGCTATCTAGCACGTCTTTTCACCCCGTACCGGGAGGTCGAGTTCGCCGCGCAAGCGTTCATCGCCGCCGGATTCGTCCTCGCCCAAAGCGGGACAGTGGCGGAAAGTGCTGGCGCTACCCGCATTCTGCTAGAAACCCGGCGCGGCCTTTTGCCCATGCACTTTCTTTGCGATTCGACGGGGCTAAAGCAAGTCGCCCTGGCGTTGACTGTCGAGCCGATCGTAGACTCGTTTACCCCGCCGATCGAGGAGCTGGCGGCGATGTTGGGGCTCAAGTCCACCCTGATCGAAACCAAGCGCTTTACCCCCAAAATCGCTTCCTGCGGGCGGCCGTTTTTGATCGTTCCACTGGTGCGCGCCGAGGCCGTAGAACAAGTCGTCTTCGATTTCAAACGCTGGTCTGAGTCCACCGCGCCGGCCACCGCCGCACAAGAGATCCTGCTGTTTAGCCCGCGCACGCGCGAACCGCAAGCCGATTTCCGCGCGCGCCTAGTCGGCCCCAATATCGGCCCCAAAGAAGACCCGCCGGTAGGTGAAGCGATGCCTGCGTTTTGCGGCTATCTGTGTTCTTTTCCCCAGCTGCGCCAAGGGACTTACGCGTTCACCGTGGAACGGGGCAGCAAGAGCAGCCGCCGCAGCCTACTTAACCTGGAGATGGACCACAAAGGCCAAGACAAGCTCAGCTTGCGCATCGGCGGCAAAGCGGTAGTGATCGCCGCAGGCACGATCCGAATCCCTTAAGATTTTTATTCATGCAACGAGCGAACTTTACTCCTGCCCCGGTCTCAAAGAAAACGATCTCGCCTACTTAAGGAGTGCCCCGATGGCTTTTGAGCTGCTAGAGTACGCGCCGCGGTCCGTGAAGCCGACCTTCAGCTTGCAGCAGAGCTTAGGCTGCGGCTATCCGCCCCAGGAAAAAGAAGCCCTCGGGCGCGCCTTGGCGCATACGCTGGCGGCCGATCCTAAGCGCCGCTCTTTGGCCCTCGCCGTCGCCCAGGCGCTAAAGGAAATCTGGGCCGATGCGTTCACCCTGCAGGCAGCGCTGCTCGCCGATACAGGCCTTGAGCGTGCGCTTCTGGCGGAAGATTTTGGCCCGCGCGTGGCCGAATGGGTGGAGAAAATCCATCGCCTAGAGCAGCTCGCGTGCCCAGAGGAAAGGTTGGACCAGCCGCGCCAGGCGGAAATGTGGCGACGCCTGCTACTGGCCCTGGCCAACGACGTGCGCCCGCTGCTCATCGTCCTCGCCCGCCGGTTGGAAACTCTACGCCTGGCTTTAGGCGAGCACGACCCCAACACGCGCCTTTTTGCTCGGGAAACCTTAAGCATCCACGCGCCCTTGGCCAGCCGGCTGGGGGTGCACCGGCTCAAGTGGGAACTCGAAGATCTGGCGTTTTCCATTCTGGAGCCTGAAACCTACCGCCAGCTCGCTCTCCAGCTGGCTGCCAGCCGCGCCAGCCGGGAAGAGTACGTGCGCGACTTCATCGCCAAGCTCAAATCGCTCCTCGAGCGCGCCGGCATAGCGGCCAACATCCAGGGACGCCCCAAGCACCTTTACAGCATTTGGAAAAAGATGCAGCGCAAGCACGTGGGCTTTTCCGGCTTGTACGACCTCAACGCGGTGCGCGCGATCGTGGCCGACATCCCCACCTGCTACCGCGTCCTGGCGCTCGTCCACGAACACTGGGAGCCTATCCTGGAGGAGTACGACGATTACATCGCCCGCCCCAAAGACAACGGCTACCAGTCGCTCCACACCGTGATCCAAGGGCCTAAGGGGTTGCCGGTGGAGATCCAGATCCGCACCGAGGCCATGCACGCCTTGGCAGAATACGGGGTAGCGGCCCACTGGCGCTACAAAGAAGGCGGCCGTCGGGACCCGGTGCTGGAGCACACGATCGCCGCCTTGCGCCGCTCTCTCAAGACCGGGGAAGGGGGGGACTGGTTCGCCGGCCGGGTTTTCGTGCTCACTCCCAGGCAAGAGGTCCTCTGCCTGCCCGAGGGGGCAACGCCCGTCGACTTCGCCTACGCCATCCACACCGAGGTCGGCCACCGCTGCCGCGGTGCGCGCGTGGACGGGCGCATCGTGCCGCTCGACTACCGGCTCAAGACGGGCGAGCAAGTCGAGATCCTGACCGCCAAAGAGGGCGGCCCGAACCGAGGCTGGCTGGAGTGGGTCCGAACCGACCCTGCCCGCCATCGCATCCGCCAGTGGTTCAAACAGAAAGAAGCCGAAACTCTCTGCCGCGTAGGCCGGGCGCGCCTGGAGCGGGAATTGCGCCGGCTAGGCCTTAAGGCGATTGGCTGGCCAGAGCTCCTCCAGCGCTTCCGCCTTAATCGGCCGGAAGAACTGTGGCAAGCCTTAGGCCGCGGGGAAATCACGCGCGCTCAGCTGACCACCGCTTTGCGCTTTCTTGGCGCCTCGACTGCAGTCCAAACCGCTCGCCCTAAATCCCAGGAGAGCGCTCAAGCCAGAACCTCTTTGAGCCTTCAGGTCCAAGGCGTCTGCCGCCTGTTGACCCAGCTCGCCCGCTGCTGCAGGCCGGCCCCCGGAGAGGAAGTGATCGGCTACCTGACTGTGCATCACCGCATCACCATCCACCGTCGGGACTGCCCCAACGTCGTGCATTTGCCCGAGGCGCGGCGCCGCCGGCTGGTGGAGGTAGGATGGGAATCTTAACCTACCGCAATCGATAAGGGGTCTGTCATGAGTCACTTTCTCGATCGCCTGAAGTTTTTCCAGTCAACCAACCCGACTTTCGCTGCCGGCCACGGGGTCGTCACCCGGGAAGACCGCCAGTGGGAGGACGCCTACCGAAGCCGCTGGCGCTTCGACAAGGTGGTGCGCTCCACCCACGGGGTCAACTGCACCGGCGGCTGTTCCTGGAACATCCACGTCAAGAACGGGCTGGTAGCGTTCGAGCTTCAGGCCACCGACTATCCCCGAACCCGCCCGGACCTCCCTGACCACGAGCCGCGCGGTTGCCAGCGCGGCGCCAGCTACTCCTGGTACCTGTACAGCCCGCACCGGGTCAAATACCCCCTGATCCGCGGGCGGCTGCTCGAACTGTACCGCGCGCTGCGCCAGAGCGGCAAGGACCCGGTCGAGGCCTGGGCGGCGCTCCAGGCCGATCCGGAAAAACGCGCCTCCTACACCCGGGTGCGGGGCTTAGGCGGTTTTGTCCGCTTAAGCTGGGACGAGGCGGTGGAAATCATCGCCGCCGCCAACGTTTACACCATCCAGCGCTTTGGACCTGACCGGATCGTTGGGTTTTCCCCTATCCCGGCCATGTCGATGATCTCCTACGCCGCCGGCACCCGCTATCTCTCTTTGATCGGCGGGGTGTGCCTGTCGTTCTACGATTGGTACTGCGACCTGCCACCTTCCTCGCCGCAGGTATGGGGGGAGCAGACCGACGTGCCGGAAGCGGCCGATTGGTACAACTCAGGCTACATCATCGTCTGCGGGGCCAATCTGCCGATGACCCGCACCCCGGACGCCCATTTCTATTCCGAGGTGCGCTACAAAGGCACCAAGGTCGTTGCCATCGCCCCCGACTACGCCGAATACGTCAAGTTCGCCGACCTGTGGATGCCGGTCAGGCAAGGCACCGACGCGGCGGTATTCCTGGCGATGGCCCACGTGGTGCTGAAGGAATTCTTCCTCGACCACCCGACCCCGTATTTCCTCGACTACGTCCGCACCTACACCGACCTGCCCATGCTGGTGCGCCTGGAGACCTTAGGCGACGGCTTTACCCCCGGGCCTTTCCTTAGGGCCTCGGACTTTGAAGGCGCGCTGGGCCAGACCAACCGGCCGGAGTGGAAAACGGTGGCGTTCGACGAAACCACCGGCACCCTCGTCGTCCCCCAAGGCTCGATTGGCTTTCGCTGGGGCGAGGAAGGCAAATGGACCTTGGAGCCCAAGGACGCCGCAGGCCGTCTCGTCGTCCTTCAACTAAGCTTGCTCGGCACAGAGGATGCGGTCGTTCCCGTGCACTTTGCGCGCTTCGACAACGGCGACAAAACTCTTATCCGCCACGTGCCGACGCGCCGGCTGACCCTGAAGAACGGCGAAGAGGCATTGGTCGCCACGGTGTTCGACCTGGTGCTGGCTCACTACGGCCTTGACCGAGGACTTGGGGGGGAGTGCGCGCACAGCTTCGACGATCCGATTCCCTTCACCCCCGCCTGGGCCGAGGCCGTCTCGGGGGTGAAGCGCGCCGCCATCATTCGCACCGCCCGCGAGTTCGCCGCCAACGCCGCAAAGACCCAAGGCCGGTCGATGGTGATCCTGGGCGCCGGGGTCAACCACTGGTACCACAACGACATGACCTACCGTGCGATCATGAACCTCTTGCACCTGTGCGGCTGCGTCGGCAAGTCCGGCGGCGGCTGGGCCCATTACGTCGGCCAGGAAAAGCTTCGCCCCCAGGCCGGCTGGGCGCCGATCGCCTTCGCCCTGGACTGGCACCGGCCGCCGCGGCAGATGAACGGCACTTCGTTCTTCTACTTCCACACCGACCAGTGGCGCTACGAGACCCTAAGCCCCGACGAGCTCCTAGCCGCCACCGCCACCGGCAAGTATCGCGGCTATACTTTGGCCGATTACAACGTAGTAGCGCAGCGCCTAGGCTGGCTCCCCTCGGCGCCGCATTTTAACCGCTCGCCGATCGCGCTCTGCCAAGAGGCTTTGGCTTCAGGTTGCACGAGCGAGGAGGAGATCGCCCGCTACGTCGTCCGGCAGCTCAAATCCGGCAGGCTCAAATTCGCCGTCCAAGACATCGACGCTCCCGAAAACTTTCCGCGCAACCTGTTCGTCTGGCGCGCCAACCTGTTGGGATCCAGCGCCAAGGGGCACGAGTATTTCCTAAAGCACCTGCTCGGCGCTCAAAACGGCGTGCTGCAGGACGTACGCGAGGAGGCGAGAGCAAGGGAGATCCAATGGCGCACCCCCGCCCCCATCGCCAAACTGGACCTGTTGGTGGACATCAACTTCCGCTTGAATTCCACCGGGGCTTACGCGGACATCATCCTGCCCACCGCCACCTGGTACGAGAAGCACGATCTTAACACCACCGACATGCATCCGTTCATCCACCCGCTGACGGCGGCGGTGGATCCGGCCTGGGAGTCGCGCACCGACTGGCAGATCTTCCAGACGATCGCGCACAAGTTCTCGCAGCTTGCAGCAAAGCACCTAGGCACCTTGCCGGACTTGGTGGCACAGCCTTTGCTTCACGACACCCCCTCTGAGCTGGCCCAGCCGCTTGGCGTTTGCGATTGGCAAAAGGGCGAGTGCGAGCCGATCCCCGGCAAGACCTTGCCCATCCTGAAGGTGGTGGAGCGCGATTACCCAAACACCTACCAAAAATTTATCTCCTTAGGCCCCCTGCTCGACAAGCTGGGCAACGGCGTCAAGGGGTTGACCTGGGAAACCCGGGAGGAGATCGAGCGCCTCAAAGCCATCTGCGGCGTGGTCGAAGAGGCAGGGCCGGCCCAAGGGCGGCCCAAGCTCCGTGAGGACATCGCGGTGTGCGAGGCGATTTTGACCTTGGCCCCGGAGACCAACGGCCACGTCGCCTACAAGGCGTGGCAGGCGCTGGAGAAGAAGACCGGGCGGGCGCACACCCACTTGGCCGAGGCCCGGCGCGAGGACCGCCTGCGCTTCCACGACCTAGTGGTGCAGCCTAGGAAGATCATCACCTCCCCCACCTGGAGCGGGGTCGAATCCGAGGAGGTCAGCTACAACGCGGGCTACACCAACATTCACGAGTACATCCCGTTCCGCACCCTGACCGGCCGGGCGCACTTTTACCTGGACCACGAATGGATGCGGGAATTCGGCGAGAACCTGTGTACCTTCCGCCCGCCGGTGGACCTCAAGGCCACCCGAGCCGTGCAGGAAAAGTTCAAGGACAGGCCGCATCTTGTGCTGAACTGGATCACCCCCCACTCCAAATGGGGCATACACAGCACCTACAACGATAACCTCAGGATGCTGCACCTGTTCCGCGGGGGGCCGGTGGTGTGGATCTCCGAACAGGACGCGGCCAAGATCGGCCTTAAGGACAACGACTGGGTCGAGGCGGTCAACGCCAACGGCGCCACCGTAGCGCGGGCGGTGGTCAGCCAAAGGATTCCTGCAGGGATGGCGATGATGTACCACGCCCAGGAGAAGATCGTGAATGTCCCAGGTTCTCCCACCACCGGCAAGCGCGGTGGGATCTTGAACAGCGTCACCCGGGTGACGGTAAAGCCGACCCACATGATCGGCGGCTACGCTCAGTTCAGCTACGGCTTCAACTACTACGGCACGGTCGGTTCCCAGCGCGACGAATTCGTGATTCTCTTGCCGATTCCCGACGAGCAGGTGGATTGGCTTGAACGGGAGCTGACCCCCGAACGGGAAGCCCAACTCAACCCCGCAGGGGTGCCGCAAGGGGCTTATCCAACCATGGAACCGGGCTTCGAGGAGGCGCCTGAGCGGGAAGTGGAAGTGGAATTCAATGGGATGGGGAAATAACGCATGAAAGTACGCGCCAATTTCGCCTTAGTGTTCAATCTGGACAAGTGCATCGGCTGCCACACCTGCTCGGTGACCTGCAAGAACGTCTGGACCAACCGCAAAGGGGTCGAATACGCCTGGTTCAACAACGTCGAGTCCAAACCCGGGATAGGCTACCCCAAGCACTGGGAAGACCAGGAAAAATGGCACGGCGGCTGGGAGGTCAAAGGCGGCCAGCTCAAGCTCAAGTCTGGCTCGCGTTTAAAGCGGCTGGTCAATCTGTTCGCCAATCCCGACCTTCCCACCTTGGACGACTATTACGAACCGTTCGACTACGATTACGCCAGCCTGCAGCACAGCCCCTTACGCGAGGCAGCACCGGTAGCCCGCCCGTATTCGCTGATCGACGGATCGGTGCTCGACAAGATCGAATGGGGCCCCAACTGGGAAGACGACATGGCCGGCGAGTTCGAAAAGCGCGCGCGCGACGTCAACTTCAACGAAGTCCAAAAGGCCGTCTACGCCGAGTTCGAAAACTCGTTCAATATCTATTTGCCCAGGATCTGCAACCACTGCCTCAATCCTTCGTGCGTGGCCTCTTGCCCTTCGGGGGCGATGTACAAACGCGAAGAAGACGGCATCGTGCTGGTGGATCAGAACCGCTGCCGCAGCTGGCGCATGTGCATCTCCAACTGCCCGTACAAGAAGGTCTATTACAACTGGGAATCGGGCAAGGCGGAAAAGTGCACCGCCTGCTATCCCAGGGTGGAAGCGGGCCTGCCGACGGTGTGCTCGGAGACCTGCGTAGGCCGCATCCGCTACAACGGCATCCTGCTGTATGATGCCGACCGCATCGCCGAATTGGCCGCCACCGAGGACCCCAAAGAGCTGTACCAGGCCCAGCGCCGGATTTTCCTGGATCCCAACGACCCGGAGGTGATCGCCCAAGCGCTGGCGGACGGCATCCCCCAGGCCTGGATCGAGGCCGCGCAAAAATCGCCGATTCTAAAGCTGGTGGTGGAATGGGAACTTGCCTTTCCCCTGCACCCTGAGTTCCGCACCCTGCCGATGGTCTTTTATATCCCACCCCTCTCGCCGGTGCAGACCCAGATCGACCAAGGGAACCTGCCGGTGCACGAGGACGGCGCCATCCCCAAACTCGAAGCCTTGAAGCTGCCGATCCGGTACCTGGCCAACTTCTTAACTGCTGGCAACGAGGCGCCCGTTGTCCTGGCGCTCAAACGGATGCTGGCGATGCGCAGCTACATGCGCTCGCTCCACGTGGAGGGCCAACCTAACCGCAAAGTCTTATTTGACGTGGGCCTGACCGAAACCCAGGTCAAGGAAATGTACCAACTGCTGGCGATCGCCAACTACGAGGACCGCTTCGTCATCCCCACCGCGCCCGAGTACCGCGCCCACCAGGACATCTACGCCTTCCAAGGCCAGATGGGGTTTGCCTTCGGCAACGAAGCCTGCTCGGTCAGCGCCTACGAGGACGGTTTTTCCCTGTTTCCGGAAAAGCGCAAAGGCTTTACCCAGCCGATCCGGTTCACGCCGATGCGCGAACTTAGGTCCAAAGCCAAGCCGGTAAAGTGATGGCGATTCCACTTTCAGGCCTCCCCCGACTCTACCGGCTGCTTTCTCGGCTGCTGGATTACCCAGACCAAGAGCTTGCCGACTACCTGCAAGCGGGTGATGCCCTTAAAGAGCTGCCTGAATCCGCCCACCGCGTGCTCGCCGTTTTCCGGGAGTGGGCGCTGGGTCAAGATTTACTCGCCTGGCAGGCCCAATACGTGCGCACTTTCGATCTCAATCCCGACCACAGCCTGCACCTGACCTGGCACCTGTTCGAGGAGCAGGACCGAAGACGCGGCCTGACCCTGGCGAATCTGGCCGAGTTCTACCAGCGGCAGGGGCTGGAAATCAAGCGGGGCGAACTGCCCGACTACCTGCCCTTGATCCTCGAATACGCCTCCACTTTGCCTTCGGATCAGGGCGGCACGTTCCTGGCCCAGTGCCAACAGGCGCTGGAGGTGCTGGCGGCCAACCTTTACAAAGTGGAAAGCCCCTATGCCCCGCTGGTTCGGCTGTTGATCGCACGACTCACCGCCGAGGATGCGAGAGAACCCCAGAATCTATTGATCGAATGAGAGTCCTCGAATTGGAGGTTTCCCCATGACGTTTTCCCATTTTCTCTTCGGCGTCTATCCCTTCATCGCCGGTACCGTGTTTTTGCTCGGCAGCCTGATCCGCTACGACCGCGAGCAGTACACCTTCAAAGCCGACTCCAGCCAGCTTTTAGAAAAAGAAAAGCTTATGCGCGGCAGCCGGCTGTTCCATGCGGGGGTCATCCTGTTGTTCTTCGGCCACCTGATCGGCCTTTTGACCCCGCGTCCGGTATTTTTGGCGCTGGGCGTCTCCGACCTGGCCCACCAGCACCTCGCGATCGCTTTGGGCGCTTTGTTCGGCACTTTGGGGATGATCGGCGGGGTGATCCTGTGGCGGCGGCGCATGTTCCACCCGCGCATCCGCGCTATTTCCCGCTTCATGGACATCTTCATCCTCGACTGGCTGCTTCTCACTTTGGCTTTAGGCCTTTTCACCATTCCCTTCTCCCTATACCACGCCGTCTTGGGAGATGCCACCATCATGGTGAACCTGGCCGCCTGGGCCCAGAGCATCGTCACCTGGTCCCCAAGACCTGAGCTTTTGGATTCGGTTCCGCTGGCGTACAAACTGCATCTGTTCTTCGGGCTGACGGTGTTTTTGCTGTTTCCTTTCACCCGCCTGGTGCACGTGCTCGTGATCCCCTTGAACTACTTGACCCGGCCGTACCAAGTTGTGCGCGCCAAGTTCGTCTTCTACCGGCGATGAAGATCCAGTTCCAAGAGCCAGCGGGGGACTTTACTGACGGGATCGAAGTCATCCACCGCTACCACCAAAGCTTCTTTACCCGCGGCGCGCAGCTTCTGGCGCTCGCCCAAGCTATCGACCAGGCCGGGCTAAATGAGGAACGCGCCTTGCGCCTGGCCGAACTCTACGTCTTCTACCGACAAGCCGGCCCGCTGCATCACCTCGACGAGGAGCGCGCCCTGTTCCCGCTCGTGGTGGGCCAGGACCTGCTCCTTGACGGCATGCTCGAGCGCCTTGCTTTGGATCACGAGGAAATCGAAGAAGCCTGGCGGGTGCTGGTCATCGCCGTGCACGAGGTACTGGAGCGGCGGCAAGTGCCGGAAAAGTTCTTAGAGCAAGCCGCTCGCTTCGAGAGGCTCCAGCGCGAACACCTGATCCGGGAGAACGAAGATTTCCTGCCCCGGGTGGAAGGCCTGTTGGCCTCCAGCCAGCGCCGCCGGGCGGCAGCGGCGATGGCAAGCATGCGGGGTCTAAAGCCTGGATTGACTTAAGGTCTTTTAAATTGCGTATAAGCACCCCTGTGGCAGGTATTTAAGCAGGTGAGATGCGGCGATTGGCTTGTCTGTTGGCGGTGGTACTGCTTAGTTGGTCCCTGGACGGCTTGGGCTATGGCGGCAGCAAGGGCGGCGGGCAAAGCTGTCCGCAGCCCAAGTTTGCCCACTTCAACCCTCTCGAGATGGCGAAAGAAAGCGCCGGGGGCGAGGTTTTCTTTCTCACCTGGTCGGTTTTACCCGAAACCATCGAGGTGACGGTCAAGGGGCAAAAGGTGGCGCTGGAGATCGCATCCTCGGGTCCCAACTACGTGGTTTCCGCGACCCTGCCCCAAGATTTGACCGGCCCGGCGCGGACACCCCTGATGAAGCCAGCTCAAAGATTGAAATGCTCCCCCAAGTAGACCTGCCGTACCTTGGGGTTCTCCAGCACTTGCCGGGGTTCGCCTTGGGCGATCACGCGGCCGTGGCTGATGATGTAGGCGCGGTTGACCACCGTTAGGGTTTCGCGCACGTTGTGGTCGGTGATGAGCACGCCGATGCCTTTAGCGCTCAAGTCGCGGATGAGCTTTTGCAGATCGAGGATAGAAATCGGATCGACTCCGGCAAAAGGTTCGTCTAGGAGGATAAACCGCGGCTCCAAGGCCAAGGCCCGGGCGATCTCCAGCCGCCTCCGCTCCCCTCCCGAAAGGCTCGCGGCCGGTTGTTCGCGCACAGAATCCAAACCGAATTCTTGCAGCAACTCGGTGGCGATCAGCTCGCGCTGGCCTTGGGTCAAATCCGGCCTGAGCTCGAGCACGCCGATTAGGTTCTGGATCACGGTCAAGCGGCGAAACACCGAGGCCTCCTGGGGCAGATAGCCTAGCCCCAGGCGGGCGCGCCTGTGGATGGGAAGCTCGGTGATCTCTCGACCGTCCAATTCGATCCGCCCCCCATCCGGTTGGAGCAAGCCGACGATCAAGTAAAAACAGGTGGTCTTGCCGGCGCCGTTTGGCCCCAAAAGCCCTACGATTTCCCCCCCCTGAACCTTGAGCGACACCCCATCGACCACAGTGCGCTTGGCAAAGCGTTTGACCAGATCCCAGGCTTCTAAGATCGCCATCGGCTTGCCTTATTGTTTTTTTGGGGGAGGCGAGGATTCGGTCTTCGGGTGCAGGATGATCTTGACCCGCTTGGCGTCGGAGCTGGCCTCGCCGGCCTTGACGATGTCGTTAATCTGGTCGTATTCAATCCGGTCGCTGGTGTACTCGTTTTTCCCCTGCCACACCACCGCCTCGCCGATCAGGACGATGTATTTCTTCTCCATATAGTATTCGGCCTGCTTGGATTGGCCGCGGATCTCCTCGGCGCCGGGCTTGGGCTGCTGCCGGAAGCGGACCGGATTGCCGTAGGCGACCACTTTCTCCACCTTGCCCCCAGGGCTGTAGGCGACCAGCTTGTCGGCCTGCAAATGCAGGCTTCCCTGGACCAGGACCACGTTCCCGGTATAGGTGCTCTGGTCGATCTTCTTGTCGTAATAGGCGCTGTTGGCTTCGATGTAGACCGGTTGCGCCGAATCTTCCTCCAGGCCGAAGGCGAACTCGGCCCACAATAAACTCAAGCAAAACGCGATTTTTAGCTTCATTGCAGGTACCGGCCGACGATCGCATCGAAAGTGCCTTGGGCGTGCATGATCAGATCGCACACCTCGCGCGCCGCGCCCAATCCGCCGGAGTTTTCGGTGATCCAGTGGGCGTAGCGCTTGACGACGAAATGCGCATCTTGCACCGCGATCGCCAGCTGAACCCGGCGCATGACCGGCAGATCCAACACGTCGTCGCCCACATAGGCGATTTGCGAAAATTCCACCCCGGTGATCTGCCGCAGGTGCTCTAAGGCCGCCAGCTTGTCCAGGTAGCCTTGGTAGACGTGACGAATCCCTAAGCTTTCGCAGCGCAACGCCACCGCCGCCGAAGTGCGCCCCGAGATCACCGCGGTCTCGACCCCGCTCAACTGCAGCAATCTCAAGCCGTGGCCGTCGCGGGCGTGGAAGGCCTTGAACTCGTGCCCTTCGTGATCGAAGAACAGGCGCCCGTCGGTGAGCACGCCGTCCACGTCAAAGATCGCCAGCCGCACCTTGGCGGCGCGTTCCAAAACCTGAGGGTCGTACATCAGAACACTCCCGCGCGTAACAAATCGTGCATGTTGAGCGCCCCGACCAGGCGGCCTTGAGCATCGACGACGAGCAAGGCGTTGATCTTTTTCTCTTGCATCAATTTGACCGCTTCCGCGGCCAGGATGCCGGTCGGGACGGTGGTGCAATTTTTGGTCATGACCTCGCCGATCGGCGTGGTGCGCACGTCGTAGTTGCCGTGCTCGAATAGGCGCCTTAAGTCCCCGTCGGTGAAAATCCCCCGCACCCGCCGCTCGCCGTCGATCACCGCGGTCATGCCGAGCTTCTTCGCCGTCATCTCGAGCAACGCCTCGCTTAAACTCGCGTTCTCATACACCGCCGGAATATCGGTCCCGGTGTGCATCACGTCGTCGATCTTAAGCAGCAGTCTGCGCCCTAGACTGCCCGCCGGGTGGGAGCGGGCAAAATCGTCCCGGGTGAAACCGCGCGCCGAAAGCAAGGCCACCGCCAGGGCGTCGCCCATCGCCAACGCGGCCGTGGTGCTCGCGGTCGGGGCCAGCCCCAAAGGACAGGCCTCCTGGCGCACGCTGACGTCGATGTGCACGGTGGCCTGCTGCGCCAAGGTAGAATCCGGGCGGCCGGTCATGGCGATCAAGGGCACACCGAGGCGCTTGATGAGCGGGATGATGGTGATGAGCTCTGCGGTCTCGCCGGAATTGGACAGGGCCAAAACCACGTCGTGCGCGGTGATCATCCCCAAGTCCCCGTGGCTGGCCTCGCCCGGATGGACGAAAAAAGCCGGCGTGCCGGTGCTGGCCAGAGTCGAGGCGATCTTGCCGCAAATGTGGCCGGATTTGCCCATGCCGGTGACGATCACCCGCCCCCGGCACTTGAGCATCAGCTCGCACGCGCGGCTAAAGTTCGCATCGATGCGCGCGGCCAAAGCCGCCACCGCCTCGGCCTCCAGGCGGATGACCTCCAGCCCGAGCTGGCGCAGGCGTTCGGGATCAAAGCCGGTCATAGGTTTCAACGCCCCCGCAGGCTGAGCCAAAAAAATTCCAACCAGCGCTTGAGCTTGCGCAAACGGCGGAAGAACGGCGGATGGCCGGCGCGAAAGCGCTCAAATTCGGCCTCGAAAAACGCCCGGCTCAACTGCTCCGGCGTCGGCGAAAATCCATACCTCCGTTGCCAATGGCTTGCCGCCTCCTGCACCAAGCGGTAAAACAGCAAATCGTAAGGCGTGTTGCCCTCATAACTCAACTCTACGCCAAGGGAGGCGCGTTCCTGCTTTAGGCGGCGCTTGAACCAACGGCGCAATTCTTCCGGCAATCCAGGGGGTTGGGTCATCGAACAGGCTAAGTTTTTAAAAGTTTATCATTATACTCATCTATGCAGTTGTGTTTTTAGTGATCCCGACTAAGATGGGAAGCCCTTCTCAACGCTTAACGAGGGTCCCCATGAGCAATCCTTTACTCGAAGCTTACGAACTTCCTCCTTTCGCGCGCATCCGCCCCGAGCACGTAGAGCCGGCCATAGACCAGATCCTGGCGGAGAACCGCGCCCGGATCGCCGAACTTTTGCGCACTCCCAACTACACCTGGGACAACCTGATCCGCCCGCTCGAGGATCTGGACGATAGGCTAGACAAAGCGTGGGCGCCGGTCCGGCACTTGAACGCGGTGGTCAACAGCGAGCCCTTGCGCCAGGCTTACAACGCCTGCTTGCCCAAACTGAGCGCGTACGCCACCGAACTAGGCCAAAACTTAAGCCTGTACGAAGCCCATCGCGCCCTTGCGGAAAGCGAGGAATTCGGCCGGCTCGACGCCGCTCAGCGGAAAATCCTCCAAGACGCTTTGCGCGATTTTCGCCTCGCCGGCGTGGACTTGCCGGAGGCGCAAAAAGCCCGCTTTAAAGAAATCGAGCAAAGGCTGGCGCAGCTTATGAGTCAATTTGAGGAGAACGTGCTCGACGCAACCAACGCCTGGACCAAGCACTTTACCGACCTCAAACCGCTCGCCGGACTGCCCGAAACCGCTTTGGCCGTTGCCCGCCAGGCGGCGGCAGCCAAAGGTCTAGACGGCTGGCTGTTGACCTTGGAGTTTCCCTGTTACGCGGCGGTGATGACCTTTGCCGAAAACCGCGACCTGCGGCGGGAAATGTACGAAGCTTACGTCACCCGCGCCTCCGACCAAGGGCCCTTGGCCGGACGCTTCGACAACACCGCCTGCATGGAAGAAATCCTGCGCCTGCGCCACGAAAAGGCGCAGCTTTTGGGCTATGCCAACTTTGCCGAGCTGTCCTTGGCGACCAAGATGGCTCAAACCCCGACCCAAGTTCTTAAATTCCTTAAGGAGCTTGCCGCCCGCGCCAAACCGAAAGCCCAAGAGGAGTTGGCCGAGCTTGAGCAGTTCGCCCGCGAACACGGCGGGATTCAGGAGCTTAAAGCGTGGGATCTCATGTATTTCTCAGAGAAATTGCGCCAAACCCGCTTTCAACTGTCTCAGGAGGAAGTCAAGCAATACTTTCCTGCCCCCAAGGTCGTGGCGGGGCTGTTTGCAGTCGTCGAACGCCTGTATGGCTTCACCGTCCGCGAACTTGAAGGCGTTGAAGTCTGGCATCCTGAGGTGCGGGCTTACGAAATCCTAGACCGGCAGGGAGAAGTGCGCGGCCGGTTTTACCTGGATCTTTACGCGCGCCCGAAAAAACGCGGCGGCGCCTGGATGGACGAGTGCGTCGCCCGGCGTAAATTTCAAGGCCAGGTGCAAATCCCCGTGGCCTTCCTCACCTGCAACTTTACCCCGCCTACCGCAGACGCCCCGGCCTTGTTGACCCACGACGAGGTCTTGACGCTGTTTCACGAGTTCGGCCACGGCCTCCACCACCTGTTGACCCAGGTGGATTACTTGGCCGCCTCCGGGATCCGCGGGGTGGAGTGGGACGCGGTGGAGCTGCCCAGCCAGTTCATGGAAAACTTCTGTTGGCAAAAAGAAGCTCTTGCACACATCTCCGGCCACTACTTAAGCGGCCAGCCGTTGCCGGACGAGCTGCTTTCCAAGATGCTTGCCGCCCGCCACTTTCAGGCCGGCATGCAGATGGTCCGCCAGCTCGAATTTGCCCTGTTCGACTTCCGCCTCCACTTGGAATACGATCCCGCTCAGGGTGGGCGGATTTACGAGCTGTTGGACCAGGTCCGCGACGAGGTCGCGGTATTCAAACCGCCCGCCTTCAACCGCTTCGCCCACAGTTTTACCCACATCTTCGGCGGCGGCTACGCGGCCGGCTACTACAGCTACAAGTGGGCGGAAGTGCTGGCGGCGGATGCGTTCTCGCGCTTTGAGGAAGAAGGGATCTTCGACCCCCTCACCGGCCGCGCGTTTTTAGAGCACATCCTGGAGACCGGCGGCAGCCGCCCGGCCTTGGAATCGTTCATTGCGTTCCGCGGCCGCAAGCCCAAAATCGACGCTTTGCTTCGCCACACTGGGATCCTTCCGGACACGACTTCAGACTAGGATCACCGGGCAGCGCGCGCGTAAAGGTAAAAGCTCGGCCAAAGGACTGGAGCGAGGGCAGACCACCGCAGTGCATCCCTGGCGTTCGAGCAGCTTTAAAAAACCTTCTCCGTCGGTGGCGACGAACTCCTCGCCGGCCGCCGGGGCGCTGCCGGCGAGCACCAGCCGACAGCCTTCCTCGCGCGCCAGCTCGCGCCCTATGGCCAGCGCCCGCTCGGCCGAGGGCCCACCCTCGTACCAGACCCAGACCGGAGCGCGGCGCGCCGCCAGCCACTCGCGGTAGGCGCCGAAGATCAAAAGATCCCCTTCTTGGGCGGCGGCCAACGCCGTCTCCAAATAGCGCCCGCGCCGGATCTCCAAACCGCCGGGCAAGGCCAGACGCGTCTCGATCTCCGCCAACCACGTGCGGATCTGGGCGAGGTTGCGCTGCCACAGGGCTTCCAAGCGCGAAGTCTCAAACGGCCGCAGGCTTCCCAAAAGGCGATCGACCTCTTGCACCCAAGGCAGGCTGGCCGCGTGCCAAAGCTCGATGTTTTCAACGAGCAAGATCGTAAGCCTCAGTCCCTCCCGCGCTGCCATCCGGGCGCCCAAATCCAGCGCCGGCCGCCTCGGGCAAAAAGAATCAAACGCCACCGTCACCCTGGGCTTGACCTCGGTCACTGGCTCGCCTCCTTCGCCAAGAAACGCTTGCGGAACTCGGCGAATTGCTCAAGCTGCCGCTCCACCCGCCCGTTCACCGTCTCCGGCGGGAAGCGGCCATCTTCAGAACGGGTTCCGGCGGGAACGCCGAGCAAAAGCTCCAACGCCTCGTCCACGGTCTGGACCGCGTAGACGTGGAATTTACCGGCCGCCGCCGCAGCGACCACGTCCTGACGCAGCATCAAATTTTGGACGTTGGCCTGCGGGATGATGACCCCTTGGGTTCCGGTCAAACCCTTGCGGCTGCAGGTATCGAAGAAACCTTCGATTTTCTCGTTGACCCCGCCGATGGGCTGGACCTGGCCCAGTTGATTGACCGAACCGGTCACCGCCAAGTCCTGCCGCACCGGCAAATCCGCCAGCGAGGACAACAGCGCGCACAATTCCGCCAGCGAGGCGCTGTCTCCTTCCACCGGCCCGTAGGACTGCTCGAACACCAGGCTGGCGGCCATGGACAAAGGCCGAACGCGGGCGTAGCGCGCGGCTAAGAAGTTGGACAGGATCATCACCCCCTTGGAGTGGATGGCGCCGCCCAGCTCTGCCTCGCGCTCGATGTCGATCACCTCGCCCTCCCCTAGCCGGGTGGTGGCGGTGATCCGCGCCGGCCGACCGAAGCTAAAGCTCCCTAGAGAGATCACCGTCAGGCCGTTGATCTGCCCCACCCGTGCGCCGGCCGTGTCGATCAGCAAGGCGTCGCGCGCGATCAGCTCCTGGATTCGGGTGCGTAGGCGGTCGCTGCGATCGATCCGGGCGTCGATCGCCGCCTGCACGTCGGCGCGGGCGATGCACTCGCGTCCGGCCTTTCTGGCCTGATAGTCGGCTTCCTTGAGCAGGTCGGTCAGGGTGCGCAGATGGACGCTGACTTTAAGCGCGTCCTCGAGTTCGCGCGCGCCCTGCTCGATCACCCGCGCCACCGCCTCCGCGGTGAGCGGCAACAAACCTTCCTTGCGCGCCAAGGTGGCCAGCACCTGGGCATAGAGCCTCAAACTCGCTTGGGTTCTCGGCAGCTCCTCCTCAAAATCGGCCGCGACTTTAAACAGGTCTTTGAATTCCGGATCGAGCGCCTCCAAAAGGTAATACAGCAGCCGGTCGCCGACTAGGATCACCCGCACTTTAAGCGGGATCGGGTCGGGTTCCAGCGGCAAGGTGCTGATCAGGCTTAAGGTTTTCTCCAACGACTCGATCTTGATCTCGCGCGCCTTTAGGGTGCGTTTGAGGGTGTCCCAGGCGTGGGGTTGGGTCAGCACCTTAAGCGCGTCCAGAACCAAATACCCACCGTTGGCCCGATGCAAGGCCCCGGGTTTGATCAGGCTGAAATCGGTCACCAGCGTGCCCATGAAGGCGTGGTAATCGATGCGCCCGATCAGGTTGGCGTGATTGGGCAGGGCCTCGTAGATCACCGGGGCGCCTTGTTGTTCGCTGTGATCGACCAGCAGGTTGACCTGGTAGCGCTTGAGCCGTTCCTCCGCTTTGGAGACCCAGAACGGCAGGGGAACCGGCGGCGGAGGCTGGGGCAAGAAATCTTCCACGTGCTCGAGGATGTCCTGCTCAACCGCGTCCAAATGCGCTAACACCTCCTTAATTTCTAGATAAGACTGCTTGACTTCCTCGATTAACGGATCGACGGCGTAGCGGGTGATTTCGCGGTTCAATTGCCGCAATTTTTCCCGCGCCTCCTTGCGCCAGCGGGGAAACTGCCTAAGCAACTTTTGCAGCTGCTGCTGGAGCTCCTCGACCGTCGCCTCGATGCGCTCTTGCACCTCGGGCGGAAGCTGACGGAACACCTCCGGACTCATCACCTGGCCTTCGTGGGTGAGAGGCGCAAAGGCAAAGCCGGTGGGCGTCTCCAGCAGCGCCACGCCCTGCTTGCGGGCCTGTTCGCGCAGCGCTTCGAGGGCGTGGATTTCCCTCGCCTTGGCCTCTTGTTCCAACTCCTCCACCCGCGCCCGGTATTCCTCGCCCTCAAAAGCCGCCGGGATGGCATTGCGCAGTTCTTCGATCAGCTGCGCCAAGTCCTGGCGAAGGCGCCGACCGCTCCCCGCAGGCAATTCGATCGCTTTAGGTCGGACCGGGTCCTGAAAGTTGTAAACGTAGCACCAATCGCTCGGAACCGGTTGGCGCAAGGCGTGTGCTCCCACCACCTCGCGCACCGCGGTCAACTTGCCGCAGCCTTCGGGACCTAAGACGAAGACGTTAAAATCCGCATCGGCGATCTCGATCCCGAAGCGCAAGGCCGAAAGCGCCCGCGCCTGCTCGAACACCAAGGGGACATCGGGCAGTTCGGCCGTGGTTTCAAAATCGAAATCGCGCGGATCGACGCCGGCATACAAACGCTCGGGCGGCAACGGAACAACCGATCGCATCTTCCTCACTCCTTTTTTTAGCGCATTGTACACTCGTTTGCCGTTGCTCAAACCCTACCCAAATAGGACAGGTTTGATTCCTGCTTCAACGAGGCCGGTTTCACTTCGATCCTAAGATCGAAGCCAGAGCCTTCCTCTCCACAGGCGTCACTTCCCGTGCAACTCACGGTAGTGAGCGCTAAGCGCTCAAGATTCTTTGCCGCATTGATGTCGCGGTCGTGACGCGCG